>DASXKY010000066.1:0-80729 GCA_036496555.1 Burkholderiales bacterium
GTGTGCAGGCGGTTCTCCGCCTCGTCCCAGACCACGCTTTGCTTGCCGTCGATCACCTCGGCGGCGACTTCCTCGCCGCGGTGCGCCGGCAGGCAGTGCATGAAAAGCGCGTCCTTCCTCGCCGCCTTCATCATCTCGGCGTCGACCATCCAGTCGTGGAAATCGCGCTTGCGCGCCTCGTTCTCGGACTCGAAGCCCATCGAGGTCCACACGTCGGTGGTGACCAGGTGGGCGCCCTTCGCCGCGTTCATGGGATCCGGGAACTCCTCGACGTGCGAATTCTTTCTTTCCGCCTCGAGCTCGTAGCCCGGCGGCGTGGAGACGTTGACCTTGAAGCCGAAGATCTCCGCCGCCTGCAGCCAGGTATTGCAGACGTTGTTCGAGTCGCCGATCCACGCCACCGTCTTGCCCTTGATCGCGCCGCGGTTCTCGATGAAGGTGTAGATGTCGGCGAGGATCTGGCAGGGGTGGTACTCATTGGTGAGCCCGTTGATCACCGGCACGCGAGAGTTCGCCGCGAACCGGTCGATGATGTCCTGCTCGAAGGTGCGCACCATGATGATGTCGCACATGCGCGAGATGACCTGCGCCGCGTCCTCCACCGGCTCGCCGCGGCCGAGCTGCGAGTCGCGGGTGAAGAGGTAGATGGCGGCGCCGCCGAGCTGATGCATGCCGGCCTCGAACGACATGCGCGTGCGCGTGGAGGGCTTCTCGAAGATCATCGCCAGCGTGCGGTCCTCCAGCGGCCAGTAGCGCTGGTACTTCTTGAACTTCGCTTTTATCCACTTCGTGCGCGCGAAGACGTGCTCGAGCTCGGCGCGCGAGAAATCCCTGAACTGCAGGAAATGCCGCAGCTTCATCTGGCCGCCTAAGCCGCGGCGCGCTTGTCGAGGAACGCCTTGACCAGCGGCACCAGGCGCTCGACCACCTGGCGCCCCTCCGCTTCGCTCATCACGAGCGGCGGCAGCAGGCGGACGACGTTGTCGGCGGTGACGTTGATGACCAGGCCGGCGTCGAGCGCCTGCTTCACCAGCTCGCCGCAGGGCTCCTTCAGCTCGACGCCGATCATCAGTCCCATGCCGCGGATGTCGGTAACCTGCGCCGCTCCGCCGACGCCTAACTGGTCTTTCAGAGAATGCATGATCAGCTCGCCCACGCGCGAGGCGTTTGCCATCAGGCCCTCTTCCTTGATCGTGTCGATGGTGGTCACGACGCCGGTCATGGCGAGCGGGTTGCCGCCGAAGGTGGAGCCGTGGTTGCCCGGCTTGAACACGCCCTTCGCGCGGCCACCCACCACGCAGGCGCCGACCGGGATGCCGGAGGCGAGGCCCTTGGCGAGCGGCACCACGTCGGGCAGGAAACCGGCATGGTGGTAGACGAACCACTTGCCAGTGCGGCCGAGCCCGCACTGCACCTCGTCGCACATGAAAAGCCACTCTTTGCGCTGGCAGATCTCGTACAGCTCGCGCAGGTAGTCGAGCCGCGAGACGTTGATGCCGCCTTCGCCCTGGATCGGCTCGATGAACACCGCCACTACGTTGCGGTTGTGCTCGGCGATCTGGCGCACGGCATCGAGGTCGTTTAGCGGCACGCGCACGAACCCGGAGACGAGCGGCTCGAAGCCCGCCTGCACCTTGCGGCTGCCGGTGGCCGAGAGCGTGGCGAGGGAGCGGCCATGGAACGCGTTCTCCATGACGATAATGGCCGGCTCGGCGATGCCGCGGTCGTGGCCGTACTTGCGCGCCACCTTGATGGCGGCCTCGTTCGCCTCCAGGCCGGAATTGCAGAAGAACACCTCGTCGAGGCCGGTGATCGCCGCGATGCGGTCCGCCGCTGCCTCCTGGTCCGGGATGCGGAACAGGTTCGAGGTGTGGACGATGCCGCTCTTCACGCGCTCGGTGACCGCCTTCACGAAGCGTGGATGGGCATAGCCGAGCGTGTTGACCGCGATGCCGGCGAGCGCGTCGAGGTATTTCCTGCCGGCTTCGTCCCACAGCCAGCAGCCTTCGCCGCGCACGAACGCCACCGGCTGGCGGGCGTAGGTGTTCATGACGTGGCTCATGGCAGTTGTCTCCAAATGAAAACGGCGGCCCAAGCCGCCGTTTCGTGAAATCCTATCAGTGTTGTGTAGGATGGGGCAATGAGACTTGTTGCGACTTTGTCTAGCCCGCTTCTATCCTGCCTTCTCGCCGCTTGCGCGGCCAACCCCGCAGCCGATGTCGCCCCGGGCGGCGCATTGCGGGTCGGCATCGGCGTCGGGCCGGTGCCCTCGGCGTTCTGGGCCACGCGCGATCCGGCGACCGGGCGACCGCGCGGCGTCACGGTCGATCTCGCGACCGCCATGGCCAGCGACCTCGGCGTGCCGCTCAAGCTGGTCGAGTATCCGAACTCCGGCGAGGTGACGAACGCCGGGTCGCGCGGCGAGTGGGACGTCGCCTTCATGCCCGTCGACGAAGCGCGTGCGCGCATGGTCGATTTCGGGCCCGCCTACTTCCTGACCAAGAGCACCTACCTCGTCCCGGCCGGATCTTCGATCCGCACGCTCGCCGAGGTCGACCGGCCCGGTGTGCGCGTCGCCGGCGTCGAGGGCACGACTACCGCGCGCTCGGCGCAGCGCGCCATGAAGAACAACACGGTGAAGACCTACCGCACCGCCGACGAGCTGTTCGAGCTGATCCGCACCGGGCAGGCCGACGCCATCGCGCTCGGCCGCGAATCGCTGGCGGGAATGCAGGCGAAGCTGCCGGGGTCGAGAATTCTCGACGAATACTTCCAGGCGACCGGAACTGCCGTAGCCGTGCCGAAGGATCGCCCCGCTGCGCTGGCCTATGTGACGCGCTTCGTGGCGAAAGCAAAAACCGACGGAACGGTACGCCGCGCGCTCGACGCGGTGGGTCTGAAGGCCGCCGAAGTCGCGCCCTAAGCGAGCGAGCGCAGGCCCTTTTCCTCGTCAGGCTTGAGGACCCGCACGCACGGCACGTAGCCCTCATGCACGATGCCGTGCATTTCCATGCGCTTCTGCGAGCGCAGGAGGTTGGCGACGTACTCCGCCACTTCGCGGGTGATCAGCTGCCCGGGCACCAGCACCGGGATGCCAGGCGGGTAGGGCACGATCTGGTCGGCGCAGACGCGGCCGGCGAGCCGGCGGTTCACGCGCTCGCGCTCGTCGAACACGGGCAGCAGCTCGCCGCCGCAGTAGTAGGCATCCCTTGGCAGAAAAATCAGTTTCGTAAAAGCGGGAATCTCCGGACTCTGAACCAGACGGCGCGGCGGCCGGCCCTCGCGAGCGATGCGCATCAGCGCGTCGTACAGGCGCGAGACCTTCGAGCGCGTGGTGCCGATCGTCAGCAGCAGGGTGAGCGTGGTGAAAGTCGACTTCTCGGTCTGGATGTTGTAGCGCTCGAACAGCAGCTTCTGCAGGTCGTCGACCGTGTAGCCGCAGCCCGAAATATCGATCGTCACCTTGGTCGGGTCGAGGCGGATGCCGTCGTGGCGCACCTCCTCGGGCAGCAGATCGTCGAGCTCGAGGACGCGGAACACCTTGGTCGAATTGACCAGCTTCTTCACCTCCGCCGTGAGCTCGAGCGTGCGCGAGAGCAGCTTGAAGCCCTCCATCACGGCCTGCTTGCGGGCCACGTCGAGGCTGGCGATGAGTCCGTACTGCGGACTCGTCGACGTATGCATGTTGAAGTTCTCGCGGAACAAGTGCTCGCGAAAACCCGGGTCGTTGACGTGGATCATCGAGGCCTGCGAGAACGCGGAAAGCACCTTGTGCGTGGACTGCGTGGCGTAGTCGGCGCCGGCGTCGAGGGCCGTCGGCCGAAATTCGGGGTGGAAGCGCGCGAAGCCGTACCACGCCTCGTCGACGATCACCTTGATGCCGCGCTGGTGCGCCGCCTCGACGATCGGCGCGAGGTCGTAGCGCAGCCCGTCGTAGGTGCAGGAGGTAAGGATGAGAGCCTGCGCATCCGGATGTTTTCGAATTTCTCCCAATAATGTTTTTTTCGGTACCGGGCCGTACAGCCCGTATTTCTTGTTGAGCGCCGAATCGAGATAGATCGGATGGGCGCCGGAGAGCACGACGCCGTGGTGCACGCTCTTGTGGCAATTGCGGTCGAGGAGGAGTTTTTCGCCCGGCGCCAGCAGCGTTTGAAAGATGACCTTGTTGGCGGTCGAGGTGCCGTTGGTGGCGAAGAAGGTGCGCCTGGCGCCGAAGGCCTTTGCCGCCATCGCCTGCGCCTCCGCGATCACGCCGGTCGGCTCCATCAGCGAGTCGAGCATCGGCACCGAGACCGAAAGATCGGCGTCGAACACGTGCTCGCCCATGAACTCGTAGAAGTCGTTCGCCCAGGGGCTGCCGCGCAGCGATTCGCCCGAGGAATGGCCCGGCGTGTGCCACTGGTCCTTCGCCATCCAGACGTAGCTTTTCAGCGCGTCGTAGAACGGCGTGCGCGCGCGCTCCTGGATCTGCGCGTTGAGGATGCGGTAAATGCCGCGGTAATCGCGCTCCTCGCGGTAGAAATAGCCGTCGACTGCCTCGGCGAAGAGCGCGTCGACGACGTCGTCTTCCTTCTCCTGCGCGATCAGGATGTAGACGTCGAGCTCGGGCCGCAGGCGGGTGATGCGCTGGACCAGCTCGAGCGCGGACATCTGCAGCTTCTTGCTCTTCGAATTGGCGCCGTTCTTCGCCAGGGTGTAGAGGGTGTCGTCGACCAGCACCGCCTGCAGGTCGCCGTCGGACTCGATGGCGGCGAGCGCCTCCTTGGCGGTGGCGACGCCGCCGAAGGCGATGCCGAGCGGGTTGTCGAGCGCGCGCGCCGCGGCGTTGAGTCCCTTGACGAACTCGCGCAGCACGAGGTGCTCGTCGTTGATGACGAGGATGCGGCTGACCGGCTTGGCCACTAGCGCTTCACTATAATGAACAAATGGCCGAGGGAGGCGACGCGGGGATCGTCGAGTTCGTCATCGTGGGCACTACGCTCGACGGCAAGCCCTTCCGGCCGAGCGACTGGGCCGAGCGCCTGTGCGGCGTGATGTCGGCGTTCGGCGGCGACCACCGCATGGCGTACTCTCCTTTTGTGCATCCGATCAGCGCCAACGGCGTGCGCTGCGTGGTGGTGGATGCGCGGCTGGAGAGCATCGAGCCGATGGCCTACCGCTTCCTGCTGAGTTTCGCGAAGGACAACGAGCTGCAGACTCGGAACGGGCGCATTGCGGAGCGCACCAAGCTCGCCGAGATGCAGCGTGTCGGGGATACTGCCTGAGAGACTACTTGAGGGCTTTGACGGCCTGCGTGAGGCGACTCTTGTGCCGGTTCCCCGCGTTGCGGTGCATGACGCCTTTGGCTACGACGCGGTCGATGATGCGCTGCGATTCGCGCAGAATTTTGGCGGCGCCGTCCTTGTTGCCCGCGGCGATCGCCTTGGTGACGTTCTTGATCGCGGTGCGCACCGCGGTGCGCAACTGCACGTTGTGCGCGCGCAAATGGACTGCCTGGACGGCGCGCTTGCGGGCGGATTTGATATTTGCCATGAAACGTCCTCGAAAAGGGGGCGCAGTTTAACATGAACCTGCTGCGGGCCCTGGTAACCGTAAGCGGCCTGACGACGGTTAGCCGCATCCTCGGCTACGCGCGGGATTTCTTCATCGCCCGGGCGTTCGGGGCGGGCCTCTACACCGACGCCTTTTTCGTCGCCTTCCGCATCCCGAACCTGCTGCGGCGGCTGTTCGCCGAGGGGGCCTTCTCGCAGGCGTTCGTGCCGATCCTCGCCGAGCACAAGAATCGCGAAGGGGTCGAGGCCACCCGCGCCCTGATCGACCGCGTCGCGACGCTGCTGTTCCTCGCCCTGGTCGCCACCGCGGCGCTCGGCGTTGCGCTCGCCCCGGCGATCGCCTGGATCTCGGCGCCGGGCTTCGCCGCCGAGCCCGACAAGTTTGCGGTGACGGTGCGCATGCTGCGCATCACCTTCCCGTACATAGCGTTCATCTCGCTCGTCGCCTTCGCCTCGGGCGTGCTGAACACGTGGAACCGCTTCTCGGTACCGGCGCTCACGCCGGCGTTCCTCAACATCGCCTTCATCGTCGGCGCCGCCTTCTTCGCCGGCTGGTTCGATCCGCCGGTGGTGGTGCTCGCCTGGGCGGTGTTCGCAGGCGGCGTGCTGCAGCTCGCCTTCCAGGTGCCCTTCCTCGTCAGGCTGGGCCTGTTCCCGCGCTGGCGGCTCGATCTTTCGCATCCGGGCGTGCGGCGCATCCTCACGCTCATGCTGCCGGCCGCGTTCGGCGTCTCGGTGAGCCAGGTCTCGCTGCTGATCAACACCATCTTCGCCTCGTTCCTGCCCTCGGGGAGCGTGTCCTGGCTCTACTACGCCGACCGCCTGATGGAGTTTCCGGCGGGGGTGCTCGGCGTCGCGGTGGGCACGATCCTGCTGCCGAGCCTGTCGAAGTACCACGCCGACGCGGACCACGCCGAGTACGCCAAGCTGCTCGACTGGGGCCTGCGCATCACGATCCTGCTCGCGGTGCCGGCCGCCGCGGCGCTCGCCGTCCTCGCGCTGCCGCTCGCCGCGACGCTCTTCAAGTACGGCCGCTTCACCGCCGCCGACGTCTCGATGACGCAGCACGCGCTCGTCGCCTACAGCATCGGCCTGGTCGGCATGATCCTCGTCAAGATCCTCGCCCCCGGCTTCTACGCCCGTCAGGACGTGGTGACGCCGGTGAAGATCGGCGTCCTCACGCTGCTCGTCACGCAGGCGATGAACTTCGCCTTCATCGGGCCGCTGCGCCATGCCGGCCTTGCGCTCGCCATCGGCCTCGGTGCGTGCCTGAACGCTTCTCTGTTGTTCTGGATCCTGAAAAAACAAAAGGTCTACGTACCGCAGCCGGGCTGGCTGCTGTTCGTCCTGAAAGTGGCCGCGGCGGTCGGCCTCATGGCGGTCGTGCTGTTTTCCACGATGGGCGAGCCGGCGTGGTGGCTGCATGCCGCGTGGCAGGGTAAAGTCGCCTGGATCATGGGACTGGTGGTGCTCGGAGCCGCGGTCTACGCCGCCTGCCTGCTCGCGCTAGGCTTCCGCCCGCGCGATTTCTCGCGCCAGGGAGCCGCGTAGTGTCCGAGATGCGGGCCGCCCTCGGGGTCTTCGAGCAGATCCTGGCCGAGCAGGACGAACGCATCGACCTCGCGCGCGCCTGCCTGCTGATCGCGCAGGACGCCTATCCCGAGCTCGACGTCGACCGCTATCTCGGCGACATCGAGCGCCTGGCGATCCGCCTGCGCGCCCGCCTGCCGCAGTCCGCCCAACCCGACGAGCTGGTGGTCGCGCTCAACCAATTCCTCTACGGCGATCTGGGCTTCTGGGGCAATACCGACGACTACTACGATCCCCGCAACAGCTACCTCAACGAGGTGATCGACCGCCGCACCGGTATCCCGATCACGCTCGGCATCCTGTACATCGAGCTCGGCCGCCGCGTCGGCCTGCCGCTGCACGGCGTATCGTTTCCCGGCCATTTCCTCGTGCGGTTAGTCCTGCGCGGCGGCACCCTGGTGCTCGATCCATTCTCCGGCGGCGCGCCGCAGGGCGAGGACGAGCTGCGCCGGCGCCTGGAGCGCGTGATTCCCGACCACGCACGGCGCGGCGTGCCGCTCGCCGAGCTGCCCATCGACCAGTTCCTCGAGCCGGCGTCGAAGCGCCAGATCCTGTCGCGCCTGCTGCGCAATCTGAAGGGCATCTACCGCGAGGCCGACAAGCCCGAGCGCATGCTCGAAGTGCTCAACCGCATGCTGCTCGTTTCCCCGGAGGCAAGCGCCGAGCTGCGCGACCGCGGCTATCTCTACCGGCGGCTGGAATGCTGGCGCCCGGCGCTCAAGGACCTCACCGACTACCTGGAGCGCGAGCCTGACGCGCCCGACCTGGACGACGTGCGGGCCGAGCTGCTCGATCTTTCGGCGCGCTGCGCGCGGCTGAATTGAGACTAAAATCCGTTTTCCTATCCTGAGGAGGGGGTTCGCATGAAACGCAGATCATTCCTGAAAAAAGCCGCGGCCGGCCTGGCCGTCGGCAGCGTCGCCGCGCCGGCCATTGGCCAGACGCAGCCGACGTTGAACTGGCGGATGGCCGCCAGCTGGCCGAAAAGCCTGGACACGCTCTACGGCGGCGCCGAGCTCATCTGCAAGCGCGTGTCCGATGCGACGAACGGCAAGTTCAACATCAAGCTGTTCGCTGCCGGCGAGATCGTCGGCGGCCTGCAGGTGATGGACGCCGTGCAGAACGGGACGGTGGAGTGCGGCCATACCGCCGCCTACTACTACTTCGGCAAGGACCAGACCTTTGCCTTCGGCACGAACATCCCGTTCGGCCTGAACGCGCGCCAGCAGTTCGCCTGGTACCAGCACGGCGGCGGCATGGAGCTGATGCGCGATTTCTACAAGGACTACAACATCGTCAACATCCTGGCGGGCAGCACCGGCTGCCAGATGGGCGGCTGGTACCGCAAGCCGATCAAGTCGCTGGCCGACCTGAAGGGGCTCAAGTTCCGCATCGGCGGCACCGGCGGCACGGTGCTGACGCGGCTCGGCGTGGTGCCGCAGCAGATCGCGGGCGGCGACATCTACCCGGCGCTCGAGAAAGGCACCATCGACGCGGCGGAGTGGGTGGGGCCGTATGACGACGAGAAGCTCGGCTTCTACAAGGTCGCCAAGAACTATTACTACCCGGGCTGGTGGGAGAGCGGCTCGTCGCTCGAGCTGTTCGTCGGCACCAAGGCGTGGGAATCGCTGCCCAAGGACTACCAGGCGATCCTCGAGGCCGCGTGCCACGAAGCCTACATCTGGATGCTGTCCAAATACGACGCCCTCAACCCGGCGGCCCTGAAGCGCCTCCTCGCGCAGGGAGTGCACCTCGCGCCCTTCCCGAACGACGTTCTGGCGGCCTGCTACAAGGCCTCCGAGGAGCACTACGAGGAAGTCGCTTCCAAGAACCCTAAGTTCCGCAAGGTCTACGAGCCTTGGAAGAAGTTCCGCGCCGAGCAAGTGGAGTGGTTCTCGATCGCGGAAGGTCGGCAGGACAACTTCATGTTCGCCGCGCAGCGCATGGCCCAGAAAGCCGGCAAGAAGGGCTAGCCCACGTTTCGCAGCAGGCGCAAAAAGCCCCGCGCATGCGGGGCTTTTTCTTTTCGAGGGACGAGCGCGGGATTACTTCTTGCCGCCCAGCGCTCGCTCGAAAGCCTTCACTTCGGCATCCTGGTCTTCGGCGGAGGAGGAGCCGGCGGGTGGGGCGCTGCTCCCGGGCGCTTCCACAGGCGGCGCCGCGTCGGTGCCGGGCTCGTCGGGCGGGATTTCAATCTGGATCTGGTCGGTGTTGATGACCGCCTTCTTCGTCAGGCCGCCGGTCACCAGTCCGGGGAAGGCGATGATGAGGACCACCATCACGCACTGGATGATCACGAACGGCACCGCGCCCCAATAGATCTGCCCGGTCGTGACTCTGGGCGTCATCTTGCGGGTGATGCGGTCGACGAAGTCCTTGGCGGGCGCGACGCTACGCAGGTAGAACAGGGCGAAGCCGAACGGCGGGTGCATGAACGAGGTCTGCATGTTCACGCCGAGCAGGATGCCGAACCAGATGAGATCGATGCCCAGCTTCTCCGCCACCGGACCGAGCAGCGGGATGACGATGAAGGCGAGCTCGAAGAAGTCGAGGAAGAACGCGAGCAGGAAGACGAGGACGTTTACGACGATCAGGAAGCCGAGCTGGCCGCCGGGCAGATTGAGCAGCAGATTCTCGACCCAAATGTGCCCGTCCACGCCGTAGAAGGTGAGGCTGAACACGCGCGCGCCGACCAGGATGAAGACCACGAACGAGGTCAGCTTGGCGGTGGTGTTCATCGCCTGGCGCAGCAGGCCGAACGAAATGCGCCGGCGCGCCAGCGCCATCACCAGCGCTCCGCTCGCGCCCATGGCGCCGCCCTCGGTGGGGGTCGCCACGCCGAGGAAGATGGTGCCCAGCACGAGGAAAATCAGCGCGAGCGGCGGAATCAGCACGAACGTCACGCGCTCCGCCATGCGCGAGAGCAAGCCGAGCTTGAACAGGTGGTTGACGACCGAGGCGAAGAAAGCGACGCCGACACCCACCGCGGTGGATAGCACGAGCAGCTCGTCCATCGGCGGCTCGGCCTCCGGATAGTGCACCTTGGCGAAGACCACCGCCGCGATGCTCGACGCGACGGCGAGGACGATCAGCGAGGTCACGCCGCTCGAGCCGTTCGGCTCGCGGAACGTGCGCGCTTCCGGCGGCACGGCAGGCGCCCACGACGGCCGGAAGATCGCGATGCCGACGGCGTAGAGCGCGTACAGGCCGGCCAGCGTGAGGCCGGGAATGAAGGCGCCGGCATACATGTCGCCGACCGATTTGCCGAGCTGGTCGGCCATCACGATGAGGACCAGCGACGGCGGGATGATCTGTGCGAGCGTGCCCGAGGCGGCGATGACGCCGGCGGCCAGGCGTCGGTCGTAGCCGTAGCGCAGCATGATGGGCAGCGAGATCAGCCCCATCGAGATGACCGAGGCGGCGACCACGCCGGTGGTCGCCGCGAGCAGGGCGCCGACAAAGATCACGGCGAGGGCGAGGCCGCCGCGCAGCGGGCCGAACAGCTGGCCGACGGTGTCGAGCAGGTCCTCCGCCATGCCGCTTCGCTCGAGGATCAACCCCATGAAAGTGAAGAACGGCACGGCGAGCAGCGTGTCGTTGGACATCACCGCCCAGATGCGTTGCGGCAGCGCCTGGAAAAGCGACGGCTCGAGCAGGCCGAGCTGCACGCCGAGCAGGCCGAAGAAAATACCGTTGGCGGCGAGCGCGAAAGCGACCGGGTAGCCGAACAGCATGACGATGATGAGCGACGCGAACATCAGCGGCGCCATGTTGTGTACGAGGAACGCGGTCACGCGACCTCTCCGCGCTGCTTGCGCAGCTCTTCGGCGAGCTGCTCCTCGTCGCTCGGCCCTTCGTCCTTGTCGGCCGGGTCCGGGATCATGCCGCGCAGAAAGGCGACGCGCTTGATCAGTTCGGAGAGCCCCTGCAGCACGAGCAGCAGGAAGCCGATCGGCACCATCAGCCGGCCCGGCCAGACCAGCAGGCCGCCGGCGTTGGTCGACACTTCGTCGCTGCGCCAGGCGTCGAGGAATACCGGCCAGGAAAGCCACATGATCGCTACCGCCATCGGCAGCAGAAAGAAGATCGTGCCGAGGATGTCGATCCAGGCCCGGCCCCTCGCCGAGAGCAGCCCGGAGAGGATGTCGATGCGCACGTGCTGGTTGTGCAGCAGGGTGTAGCCGGCGCAGAACAGGAAGACGAAGGAGAACAGGTACCACTGAATTTCCAGCCAGGCATTGGAGCTCATGTTGAGCGAGTAGCGCACCACCGCGTTGCCGGTGCTGATCAGTACCGCGGCGAGGATCAGCCAGTAGGTCAGTTTGCCGACCTCCTCGTTCAGCCAGTCGATCGCGCGCGAAAACGCAAGCAGTGGTTTCATGTGCTCCCGATTCTAGAAAGCTTTTTTCTAACTTGCAGGCGTAAGCTTTGCGTCAGACGCCGCCGTCCGCATGCGCAGCGCCCGCTCCTGAACCTCGGCATGCAGCCGCGGCTTATAGCCGAGCGCGAAGAACGCCTCGGCCGCGAGGAACAGCGGTGCAATGAAGATCTGGAATAAATTGTCGGCGAGCGCCGGCTTCCTGCCCTCGAACACATGCCCGACGAGCTGCAGGATCCAGCCGCCGATGAACAGAGCGCCGAACCATGCCCAGCCCCGCACCGCGCCCTGCGCGGCGAGGGTCTGCCCGCCCCAAAGAAGGACTGCGTTCACCGCCAGCATGGCGAGCGCGAGCGGCACGTCGAGCAGGAAGTAGTAGACGAGGACGGCGGCGGCGAACAGCATCGCCGCGGTGATCGTCGCACCGCCCAAGTCCACGCGCAGCCATGCGAGCGGGATGAAGAGCGACAGCATGATGGCTGGTACGCCGACGAAATGCGTGACCTTGTTGCGGCCATCCTGATGGTAGGCCGCATAGAAGCTCATCTGGTCTTGCAGGGACTTCATGGGAGCTGCGCAGTCCTCCTCCGAAAGACACTATAATTCATGGTTTTAACCGAGTCCATGGTCGTTACGCACGGCTCTTTGCAGAGCGCCCGGGGCCGGTGTGCGCTGACCATAGGCAACTTCGACGGCGTGCACCGCGGCCACCGCGCGCTCATCGAGCACGTCACGGCAAAGGCGCGCGAGCTGCGACTGACTTCCTGCGTCCTCACCTTCGAGCCGCATCCGCGCGAGTTCTTCGCGCGAGAGGCGGCGCCCGCGCGCATCACACGCCTGCGCGACAAGCTCGAGCTGATGGCGGCGGCCGGCGTGAAGCGCGTGCACGTCGCGCGCTTCGACGCGCGTTTCGCGGCGCTCCCGGCGGCGCGTTTCATCGACCAGGTGCTGGTGCGCGGCCTCGGCGTGCGCTGGCTGCTCGTCGGCCGCGACTTCCGCTTCGGCGAGCGGCGCAGCGGCGACTTCGCCACGCTCGAGGACGCGGCGCTGCGCCATGGCTTCGATCTGGAGGAGATGCCCGACGTGCTGTTCGACGGCGAACGCGTGTCGAGCTCGGCGGTGCGCGCCGCGCTCAAAGCGGGCGACCTGCAGGGCGCCGAGCGGCTGCTCGGCCATCCGTACACCATCAGCGGCCGCGTAGCGCACGGCGCGAAGCTGGGCCGCGGCCTGGGTTTTCCGACCGCCAACATCGTTCTGCGCAGGACCGCGCCGGTGTCGGGCATCTTCGCGGTCGAGGTCGAAGGCTTGGGCCAGGGAGTCGCGAGCGTCGGGCGCCGGCCCACGGTGAACCCGGTGCCCATTCCCCTGCTGGAAGTGCACCTGTTCGACTGCGACCGCGATCTCTACGGCGAGCACATCAAGGTGCGCTTCTTGAAAAAGCTGCGTGACGAGCAGAAGTACGAAGGCCTCGAGGCGCTGCGGCGGGCCATCGCCCGCGACGCCGAGCAGGCAAAGGAATATTTCGCGACGCATGGCTGACTACAAAGACACGCTCAACCTTCCTGAAACGCCATTTCCCATGCGCGGCGACCTAGCCAAGCGCGAGCCGCAGTGGGTGAAGGAGTGGCACGAGAAAGGGGTCTACCAACGCCTGCGCCAGATCGCCAAGGGCCGGCCCCGCTTCGTGCTGCACGACGGGCCGCCGTACGCCAACGGCGACATCCACATCGGCACCGCGGTCAACAAGATCCTCAAGGACCTCATCGTCAAGTCGAAGACGCTCGCCGGCTTCGACGCGCCCTACGTTCCCGGCTGGGACTGCCACGGCATGCCGATCGAGGTGCAGATCGAGAAAAAGTACGGCAAGAACCTGCCGCCGGCCGAAACGCAGCGCCTGTGCCGCGCCTTCGCCACCGAGCAGATCGTGAGCCAGAAGAAGGATTTCGAGCGGCTCGGCGTGCTCGGCGACTGGGACCATCCGTATCTCACAATGGCCTACGGCAACGAGGCCGACGAGATCCGCGTCCTCGGCCGCCTGCTCGAAAAGGGATACGTCTATCGCGGCCTCAAGCCGGTCAACTGGTGCTTCGACTGCGGCTCGGCGCTCGCCGAAGCCGAAGTCGAGTACGAGGACCGCAAGGACCCCGCCATCGATGTCGCTTTTCCTCTGTTGGACGAGGATCGGCCCAAAGTAGAGAAGATTTTCAAGGCAAGCGCAGCGAAGCAGGTTTTCGCCGTTATCTGGACCACCACGCCGTGGACGATTCCGTCCAACCAGGCGCTCAACGTCCATCCTGACCTGACCTATCAGCTGGTCGACACCGAAAAAGGGCTCCTCGTCCTGGCGGACGATTTGCGCGAGGCGTCGCTCAAGCGGTTTGGCTTGCAGGGAACGGTCGTGGGAGAGACGAAGGGCAAGAACCTGGAGAAGCTGCGCTTCAGGCATCCGTTCTACGACCGGCTCGCGCCGGTCTATCTGGGCGAGTACGTCACCACCGAGAGCGGCACCGGCATCGTGCACTCCGCGCCGGCGTACGGCGTGGAGGACTTCGATTCGTGCCGCCGCTACGGCATGAAGGACGACGAAATCCTCACGCCGGTGATGGGCGACGGGAAATTCGCGCCGTCGCTGCCGCTATTCGGCGGGCTGTCGATCTGGGACGCCAACCCGAAGATCATCAAAACTCTGGAGGAGAAGGGCGAGCTGTTGTCGGTCGACTGGAAGCACACGCACAGCTACATGCATTGCTGGCGCCACAAGACGCCGGTGATCCTGCGCGCCACCACGCAGTGGTTCGCCTCGATGGACAAGCCGGTCGCCGGGGAATCGCTCAGGCAGCTCGCCCTGCGCGGCGTCGAGAAGACCCGGTTCTTCCCGGACTGGGGCCAGGCGAGGCTGCACGGCATGATCGCCAACCGGCCCGACTGGACGCTCTCGCGCCAACGGCAGTGGGGCGTGCCGATGCCCTTCTTCCTGCACCGCGAGACCGGGGCGCTGCACCCGCGCACGCCCGAGCTGCTGGAGGAAGTGGCCAAGCGCGTGGCGAAGGGCGGCATCGAGGCCTGGCAAAGCGTCACCGCGGAAGAGCTTTTGGGCTCCGAGAGCTCCAGCTATGAAAAGGGCAAAGACACGCTGGACGTCTGGTTCGACTCGGGCAGCACGCACTTCACCGTCCTGCGGCGCTCCCACAAGGAAGAGTCGACTTATCCCGCCGACATGTACCTCGAGGGCTCCGACCAGCACCGCGGCTGGTTCCATTCGTCTCTGCTTACCGCCTGCATGCTCGATGGCCATCCACCTTACAAGAGCCTGCTGACGCACGGCTTCGTCGTCGCCGGCGACGGCCGCAAGATGTCGAAGTCGCTCGGCAACACGATGGCGCCGCAGAAGATCTCGGGCACGCTCGGCGCGGAGATCCTGCGCCTTTGGGTGGCGAGCACCGACTACTCCGGGGAGCTCGCGATTTCCGACGAGATCCTGAAGCGGGTCGTCGAGAGCTATCGCCGCATCCGCAACACGCTGCGTTTCCTGCTCGCCAATACCTCGGACTTCGACCCGAAGAAGCACGCCGTGCCGGTCGCCGAGCTGGTCGAGATCGACCGCTACGCGCTCGCGCTGACCGCCAGGCTGCAGAAGGCCGTGGCGGACGACTTCGCCGCCTACCAGTTCCACCTGGTAGTACAGAAGCTGCAGACCTTCTGCTCCGAGGACCTCGGCGCGTTCTACCTCGACATCCTGAAGGACCGCCTGTACACCTGCGGCGCGGAATCGCGGCCGCGCCGCTCGGCGCAGACGGCGCTCTGGCATATCACGGATAGCCTGGTGCGCCTGATGGCGCCGGTGCTCTCATTTACCGCCGAGGAGGTTTGGCAGACCTTCACCGGAGGACGCGAAAACGCCACGGACGACAGCGTGTTCTTCCAGACCTGGCACGCGCTGCCGGCCATCTCCGACGCTGCCGCGCTGCTCATGCGGTGGACGCGCCTGCGCGAGCTGCGCGACCCGGTGCGCAAGCAGATCGAGGAGCTGCGCGCCGCCGGCAAGGTTGGTTCTTCGCTTCAGGCCGAGGTCGAAATCGGCGCGAAGGGCGAGGACCGTGCGCTGCTCGAGTCCCTCGGCGACGACCTGAAATACGTTTTCCTGACCTCGGCCGCACGCGCGAGCGACGAAACGCTGGTCAAACCCAGCGAAAACCCCAAATGTGACCGCTGCTGGCACTATCGCCCCGATGTGAACGCGGAAGGGCTCTGCGGCCGCTGCGTGAGCAACCTGAAGGGGCCCGGTGAGGCCAGGAAGCATGCATAGAGCTGCGCCCTGGTTCGGAGCCTCCGCAGCGATCATCGTGGTCGATCAGGTCGTGAAATGGTCAGTGCTCGGCTATTTTTCGGGGCGCAGCCCGGTCGAGCCGGTCACCGGCTTCTTCAACCTGGTCCTCGCCTGTAACCGGGGCGCCGCCTTCAGCCTGCTCGCCGACGCGCCGGGGTGGCAGACGCCGGTATTCACGGCCTTCGCCCTGGTCGCGTCGATCGTGATCGGCATACTCATCGTGCGCAGCCCCGGCCGGCTCCTGTTCCTGGCTGGCCTCGCGCTGATCCTGGCCGGCGCGCTCGGCAACGTCGTCGACCGCCTGCGCTTCGGCTGCGTGGTCGACTTCCTCGACTTCCACGCCGGCGCTTGGCACTGGCCGGCCTTTAATGTTGCCGATTCGGCGATTACCATCGGTGCTGTGCTGCTGATACTCGACAGCTTCATCGGCCGGGAGAGACTGAGCGATGGAAGTCCTACTCGCTAGCCCGCGCGGCTTCTGCGCCGGCGTCGAGCGTGCGATCGAGATCGTCGAGCGCGCCATCGAGCAATATGGCGCGCCGATCTACGTGCGCCACGAGATCGTCCACAACAAATACGTGGTGGAGAACCTGCGCCTGAAGGGCGCGGTGTTCGTCGAGGAGCTCGACGAGGTGCCCGCTGGAGGGATCGTCATCTTCAGCGCGCACGGCGTGGCGAAGGCGGTGCGCGCGCATGCCGAGCACCGCGGCCTGAAGGTGTTCGACGCCACCTGCCCGCTCGTCACCAAGGTGCACCTCGAAGTCCACAAGATGCTGCGCGCCGGCTACGAGATCGTGATGATCGGCCACCACGGCCATCCGGAGTCGGAGGGCACCATGGGGCAGGCGGCCTCGGGCATGTACCTCGTCGAGACGCTCGACGATGTGGCGAAGCTCGTCCCGCGCGACCCCTCGCACCTCGCCTACGTCACGCAGACCACGCTTTCCGTCGACGATGCGGCGACGATGGTGGCGGCGCTGAAGGAGCGCTTTCCCGGCATCCGCGGGCCGAAGAAGGACGACATCTGCTACGCCACGCAGAACCGGCAGGACGCAGTCAAGTTCATGGCGCCCAAGTGCGACGTGGTGATCGTCGTCGGCTCGCCGAACAGCTCCAACTCCAACCGCCTGCGCGAGGTGGCGCGGAGCAGCGGCAGCGACGCCTACATGGTCGACAACGCCGGCGAGCTGAAAGCCGAATGGATCGCCGGCAAGTCGCGCGTAGGCGTGACCGCGGGCGCCTCGGCGCCGGCCGTGCTGGTCGAGCAGGTCGTCGCCCGGCTGCGCGAGCTCGGCGCACAGCGTGTCACGCAGCTCTCCGGCATCGAGGAGCACATGGTGTTCCCGCTGCCCAAGGAGCTCAGGACCGCCGTTTGAGCCCGCCCTGGCCGCGCCTGGGGCTCGCGCTTGGCGTCTCGGCGCTGCTGCATCTCGCCGTGCTGCTTGTGTTGCGCGAGCCGGCGCAATGGACGAAAAGCGACTTCCCGCTGGTCGTACTGATGGACGCGCCAGCGCCCGCAGCGCAGCCCGCCGCGCCGCCGGATCGGGTGTCCCCCGCCAAGCCCGAGCGGCCGGCGGCGCGCGAAGCACGCAAAGCTACGCCCGCCGCGCCGACGCCCGCCGAATCGTCGAACGCGCGCCGCCCGTCGGCATCGGTCACGGCCGGGCCGGCCTCGCGGCCCCGTCTGCTGGCGCCCGAGTCCGGCCTCGCGGACGCGGCAACTTACGTAGACGCCAGCCAGCTGCGGCGCGGGCCGAGGCTCGTTGGCCCGTTCGCGGCGACGTATCCGCCGCAGGCATATCAGCAGCGCCGCAAGGGCGTGGTGCTAGTGCAGCTGATGATCGACGAGAGCGGCGAGGTCAGCGAAGCGGTCGCGCTGCCCGGCGCGAGCGACGATCTCGCTGCAGCGGCGCTGGGGGCGCTGCGCCGCGCCCGTTTCCATCCCGCCGAAGGGCCGGAGGGGCGTCCGGTGCGCGCGCGCGCCTACTTCGCGGTCAGCTTCGTGCTCGAGTAGCCCGCGCTATCTCACGCGGTAGGAGAAGCGCTTCACGATCGTGCCGGACGCGTTGGTGTTCACGCTCGACGTCGTCTTGGTGGTGTCGGCACCGGTCGTGATCGCCTTGATGGCGCCGTTCGGAAGCTGGACCACCGCCACACCCACCGTGATCGTCTTCTGGTTCGCCCAGCCCACCGCTCCGTTCGGCGACGTGCTGATCGGCAGGCCGCTCCTGAAGTCGAACTGGTACTGGAAGCTCGACCCGCCGACCGCGCACACTGCGCCGCCCGCGGTGTTCGCCGGGACGTTGGTGGTGGCGAACACCGTGCCGTTAATCAGGCGCGGGTCGACCAGGTTGATGCCTTCGCCCGGGCTGTCCTGGATTCCGGAGAAGACCGGGTTGAAGTCGATGAACCAGCCGTCGTTGGTATTCCAGTTCATCGTCACGACCGGGCTGTTGCTGATGCCGCGTTCGGTGGGCGAGACCTGCGTGAAAGTGCGCTGCACGAGCGCAGTGTCGGTTCGCAGGCTGCCTTGCACGCCAGCGCTGTACGCCTTGTCTTTGAAGGCGTAGTACGACTGCTGCCACGACGACGCGCCCGCGCCCTGGTCGCTCAAATCGGGCGTCCCGAGGTAGCGGCCCGTGCCGATGAAGAGGACGTAGTCGGTGCCGATGATTGAGGGAATCGGCCGCGAGGTGATCGGTTGTGCGCGGCCCGAGGCATCCTTCAGCGTCGTGATCTTGGTAATGACCACGGGCGCCGGGGTGGTGACCGTCGCGGGCAGCACCGGCGGCAGACCGACGTCGAGGCGCCAGACGTTGCCGAGCTGGTCGCCGGCGTAGATGTACTGGAACGTAGCGTCGATCTTGCCGCCGTTGGTGTAGTAGGGCGCCTGTTTCATCAGGCCCGAAGGCGTGGTGACAGTGCCGACACCGGTGCTGACCTTATTGAGGAGCGCGCCGGTGATGGCGTCGACCACCCAGAAAGTCCCTTTGCCGCTGCCGGTGCTGCCGCCTATGGTGAGGTTGTTGTTCAGCCCGGAGGTAAACACCACGACCCAGCGGCCGTCATAGGCGCGCTTGCCGAAGACCGGGTTGCCGTAGGTGAGCCCGATGTCCACATCGGCGGTCGTCGGATCGCACTGGTTCGCGTCGGCGCACCATTCCCACAGCACCTTCGGCGAGGCAGGGTCGGTCACGTCGAGCGCGTAGTACCCGCGGCCGCCGCCCGCCGCGCCGCCGACCAGAACGGTCTTCCACGCGCTCGCGGTAGCGTCGAAGACGTCGTTCACCTCCGGCGAGCCCTCGACGAAATACGTGTGCGTCGTCGAATAGGTTCTGTCGGCCAGGACCGACATCATCGGCATCAGGAAGCGCGGCACGTAGGCCCAGGACTCGGCGCCGGTGACGCCGTCGAAGGCGTGCAGGTAGCCGTCGTTCGCACCGACGTAGACGCGCGGCGCGCGGCTCGCCTGCGCGGTGATGAAGCTGCTGTAGGTGCCGCCGTAGTCGAAGATCGGCGCACGCACGTAGTTCGGCTTGGCGCTGATCGTGTCGCCCATGATCGTTTGTGTCACCGCGCCGGTGGCGGGATCGATGACGGTCCGGTCGCGATACAACGGCGAGGTGGAACCCGGCGAGGATTCGTTGCCGGTCTGCCCGCGCAGGAAGTCGACCAGGGTGGTGCCGGCGTTGATGGTGGTCTGCTGCGCCCCCGTGACGCTCGTGCACTGGGAGAGCAGCGCGACGGGATACAGAGTGCTGCCGATGTTGGTGTCGCACTTGTGGGTGAAGAATGCCTGCTCGGTCGAGTTCAGCGAGGCGAACGTGAAGCTCTTTACCTTGTTGGTCCCTGCCGGATCAAAAGTGAGGATCGTTCGCGTATCCGTCGTCGCCGTGACCCGGCCGAGGAGGAGCTGGTCGCCCTGCCACTGGATCGTGGGATCGACATTGCCGGTCGCCGGATCGATCGTCTGCGCGAACACGCGGCCCGCCCACGTATTGGTCTCGTAGGTGGTGCTGAAGATCTGGTTGTCGGTCTGCGTCACGTTCGGGCTCGAGGTTGCCGAAGCGGAGGCCGCCGCGAACTGCGAGCCGAGCGCCGTCAGTGTGTTCTGAATGCCGCTCGCCAGCGCGTCGACGTTGGTGGCGAGATAGAACTGTCCGCGGCCGTTCACCGCCGCGTGCCAGAGATCATCGAGCGCAGCGGGCGTGTCGTGGATCGGCTCGGGCCAGTTGCAGGCGCCGCTCGACCAGAAACAGGCGTTTGGCGTGCCGGATTTGATATTCGCGAAGTCTCCGGTCGTGGAGCTGTCGTAGTCCGACTGATATCGCAAGTTGCCGTCCGCCAGTCCGACGGTAAAGGTCACCATGGCCTGGTGAGCCGCGTAGTTCTTCGATCCGGAGGTGACCGGGACGTTGTTTGCCGACACATCGACGCCCGCGGCGTTGAGGGCCGGGCCGGTGGAGTTGCCCTTCGTATCCTTGCCGCCGCGCAGATCGCTTCGGTAGTAGTACATGGCCACGTCGGCGAGCGTGTCGTCGTAGCCGCCCGCGACGGCGACGTTGACGAGCGGTGTGCCTACGACAGGCGCGCTCGGGTTGGGGCTGATCAGCGCCAGGCTGGTGCCGCTACCCGAGGCGCCGGCGACGGGGCTGCCGTTGTTCGTGGGCGTCGGGCCCGACGCGCCGTTGTTGCTAGTGCTGCAGGCGGAACTGCTTGCCGGCACAGTGGTGGTCCAATTGCTACCGCCGTCTTTGCTGTACTCGTAAGTAGAGGAAGCGACGTTCGTAAAGGCCGTCGAAAGGTCGGTCTGGAAGCCGTCGACCGTGGTCGTGGTCTTGTCCTGCGTGGCGGTTTGCCGGATCAGGACGTATCGCGCGCCGCTGCTGCTGGTCGCGCAGTTATTGCAGGAGGCCGTGCCGCCGTTAGGGAACGACACCGGGTTGTTGTTGTTGTTCCGGCGGTCGCAGACAATGCTTTGCTTGACGGTCTGGTGCTGGATCGACGTGGTGTAGGTTCCCTGCGAGCAGGTGCCGTCCGGTGCCGCGGCGGGTGCGAAGGTGGTGTTGCTCGTGGTCGTGGTACCCGGCGAGCCGCCGCCGACGGTAACGTTCTGGGTGGTGACGGTGGTGCGGTCCATGACGCGATGCTGCGTAATACCGCAGCCGCAGGCCGTGTCGCCGCCGCCGGCGAAGTTCGTCTGCAGGTTGCCCTCGCAGACCACCTGCTTATCCTGCGTGGTCGGCGTGCTGGTCGTCGTGGAGGAGGCTGCGGCGCCGTCAAAGGTCCCGGTCGAGGTGCGGTCGACCGCCACCGTCGTGTAAGGCGTATCGGTTTGCGGGTTGACGCTGTCGGTGGTTCCGATCGCATTCCCGTTCAGGTCCTGCGGACCGTTTCCGTTCCAGTAGCCGTCGGTGGTCAGCAGCGTGAAATGGCGCTGACACGAGGCGATGACCGGATCGTCCGCAGTCGGAATGCCGTCAGTGAGGCCGGTATTAAGCTTGCCGGCGTAGATCCAACCCGCCCGCGAGAGCGCCTCGCGCAGCGGCGTGCTCTGGTCCGGAATCTGCGCGTAGAACTTCGTGAACCAGTTGTCGGCCTGATTGCCCGAGCCGCCGCGGAAGGTGTCGATCTTCAGGTACTTCGAGCTCTGCACGGTGCCGTGGTCGCTGGAGCCCGAGGCGTTGTTGTAGGTCGGGTTGATCGTGATGAAGCCGACGCGCAGCTTGTCGTTCGCCGACCCGGTCGAGATGAGCGGGAGGAAAGCGCGGCCCGCGGTCGTCTTCATCATCTGCATCCGCGTGCGGTAATAGGTGAACCAGCGCGCATAGTTCTGGATTTCTTCGGCGTACGTACAGTCGGGCGCGGTGCCGCTGGTCGTGCAATCCGCGCGGTTTGGCCGGTTCTTGAACGGCGCGGCGCCACTGATGATGTTCTCTTTCGCGAACCAGCCGTAGCGCCCGAATTTCCAGGACGGGCTGGCGCCGTAGCCGATGTACTTGCTGCGGCAGCGCGGCGTGCCGGAGGCGTCGCCGATGGCGTCGGGCGCCAGCGCCTGTTCCGCCGTCTGGCAGAAGCGCAAGTACGCCGGGAAGGTGAAGCCGCTCGGCGGCGTGTTGCCCGGCAGCACCTGAGCGCAGTTGGTGAGGTTCGCGTCGCTGCAGTATTCCACCGGCGTGATCGTGTACGCGATCGCCGCGCCATTCACCGTGCCGCGCTGGTTGTACAGGCCGGTTCGCACCCAGTGGCCGGTGGTATTGCGCGCCGTACTACTAGTGGTGTTGAACGTAAAGTGGTCTGCGTCGAGTACGGTAATCGGAACGTTGGTTAGATTCAGCGTGCTGTCGCCCGCCGCATTGCCGGTAGTCGTAATGACATCACCGGTCTGAAGCCCGTGCGCCGTGGTTGTCACGCGGGTCAGTGAGGTAGGCAAACCGACAAAGGTCAGGAGGGTGTCCCTTACGAACGTCACGGCGTTGTAGCACTTGCGGAAGGAGCCGAGCGTCGAGCCGATGGTGCCCGACGAGCCGGCAGTATAGGTAAAGGTGCTGGCCGTAACGCTGTTGATGGCCACGCAAACGGCGTCGAAGTTGTTGTTGGTCGAATCGACCCATATGCGATCCGACGTCGTTAGGCCATGGGGCGCGAGCGTGGTCGCGGTCACAGTAGAGCCGCTGCGCGCGAACTGGCCCATCGCCATCATCTCTGGCAGGCCGAAGATCGCGGTGCTGGAGTTGGTGAGGTGCGTGCGATACGGGAACTGGCCGGCGTTCGGGATGGTATTGCCTTGCCCGTCCTTGCCGTTCGCGGCTGTCAGCGTCGTATTGTCGCCGGTCGCGCCGTTACGCTTGCAGACGCTGTTGCTGTTGCAGAACTTGTTGTCCTGGATCGACGCAGTGATGTCGATGGTGCTCGTGCTTTGCGCCTGGAAGGCGTCGACCGGAACCGAAGTCACGCTGAGCGGAGAGGCGGAGACCGTGGTGCCGTCAGCCTTGAGCGCCGGCTTGTAGAACACGCGCGGGTCGTAGGCCACGCCGTTGGTACCGAACGCGCCGCCCGTGTACCAGATCGGATCGCCAGCCTGACAGTCGTTGCTGCCGCCGGAGCGGGTCATGCACTGGTTGTTGCCGCTGTCCTCGTTGTTGAGGTAGTCGGGCAGGTAGTCCCAGTCCATGCTGCCCGAGCCGTCGAGGGTGAACAGCAGATTCGGCAGCACGGAGGCGCCGCCGCCGGCGGTGGCGAGCGGCGTGTTAGAGATCGTGACGTTGCCCGCGAAGGCCGGCTGCATGGCGATCGAGCTCGCGAGCAGCCAGGCGAGGCTTCGGTAGAGGACGAGTTTCAGGTTCTTTTTCATGATGTGCTCCCTTTGCAGCGCGCTTTTTATTGGAGGCGGATATGCGTCTGCACGATGGTGACCGAATTGCGCGGTCCGACGGACCGCGCGGTGACGCGGTAATGGATCGAGGGCGGCTTGGTGAAGAAGTTGGGCTGGCTCATGTCGAGGCCTTCGCCGCTGAGGACGGCCGCGTCGGGCGTCGACAGGCACAGGTTGGTCGCGCTGTTGCACGTCGCGTTCGGCGCACAGGTGAGGCCGGACTGGCTGCACAGGCGCTCGACGATGTAGGAGACGGTGTTGCCCGAGGCGTCGGCCAGGCCTCCATTGATTGCGGCCGCGTTGGCCCAGGTGCCGGAGCTGCTGAAATCCTTGTCCCGGCCCAGCACATCCACGCTGGCCCAGTAGCCGGTGCTGGAAACGCCCGCCACGTTGTGGTCGAGGTAGAGCTGAGTCTGATCCGCGACGGACTGAGTCGCGAGGTAAGCCTGGCCTGCCTGGATGCCCTGGTCTGCGCCGTTCATCGCCGACTCTTTGAACGCAATGTTGCCGGCGACGAGCGCGCTGGTATCCACCGAACGCATGGTGGCAATGCCGGCGAGCGACATGGCGACCAGCACGATGAGGGCGATGATCAGCGTCGCACCGGTCTGGCGGCGCGGATGATACGCGTGGCGCGAGGGCGAATGGGTCATGGTCAGCTCGATTTCCAGATCCAGTTGCGCAGCGGCACCGTGGTCTCGAACGTCTTGTACCGGTAGCACTGCCAGTTGCCGTCGGCCGAGAGATCGAGCGAGATCATCGTCAGCGCCGGCGTAACTGCAGGCCAGCCCTGCGCGGACCAGGTCGGGTAGGCGGAGGTCGTGTCGCAAGGCGAGCCCGGGCCGCCGGAGCCCACTTCGGGTTGCGCGCTTCTGGCCACCAGCACCAGGCGCACGGCGATCACGCTCGTCCAGGGGTTGCCGAGTCCCGCGAACTTCGGCGCGTCGACGAAGCGGTCGATCTTCCCGTCGCCGGCGACCGCGGCGCCGACCTGGTAGGGCACGGTCGCGTCGGAGGTGCCGTCGTCCAGCCCGTAGAGCGCGCGCATGTGCACGATGTTGTCCGCGACCGCGTTCGCCGCCGCGGGGCCGGTGGTGTTGAAGGCCGACGAGACGGTAAGCGTCGTAGTAGAGACGGCGTAGGTGTTGTAGACGGGCATCGTCGCCCCGTTATAGGCGTACGTGCCGTTGATGTCGTACAGATTGCCGAGGTTGAAGACGCGCGTGGCATTCGCGCCCGCCGAGGCGTAGCTCGTCGGGCTGGCCCACCCTCCAGGCCGGTTGAAGCGCGAGTTCTTGCTCGGAGTTCCGATCGCCCAGTTCAGCTGGTAGGTGGTCGCGGACCGGTGATCCATGAAGTTGCTGCCCGGCACCGCCGTTACCTCCATCATCGAGCAGTTCTTGATACCGCCCGGTTCCAAAAGCACGACAAGATCGCCCACGCGCGTGCCGAAGCTGTTCTGCGTCTGGAAGCTGACGTCGGTCGCCAGATTGTCGATCGACCGCGACAGCGTCGTGGCATTGCCCACGATCTGCTGCGAGCCGTAGAAGACTGTCAGCCGGTCGGCCGTGCGGGCGTTGCCGCCGCTCGTGATCTGCACGGGCAGGAGCGAGAGGGTGTAGTCAGTGGGCGAGCGTTGCGAGTCGTAGGCCTGGATCGTGCAGCCAACATAGGGCGTGTCGTTGAAGCCCATCCCGGCCTGGCGCAGGTCGTTCTCCATGACGTAGAGGCCGATGACGCCGTTCTGCTGCGAGTCGCCGCCGCTGGTCGTGGAGCGCTTGATGCCCTCTGACACCTCGAAAACCTGGAACATGATGATGGTGCCCATCAGCGCAATCACCATCGCGACCATCAGCTCGACCATGCTGAGGCCCGTCTGGAAGCGGCGGCGCGAAAGAGGGTGCATGGTCAGTTCGTGAACACCGAAGCAATAAGGGTGTAGTTGCGCGCGGGCAGGCCCTGCGAGGCCTCCTCCGGGAGCTGCCAGTAGACCGTGATCTGCACAGTCGCTCCGCTCGCGGTGGCGCCCGAGACCGCGATCACTGGCTGCGCCGCGGTGGTCCCCGGCAGGCGGGAACCGACGTCGCTCACCCAGTTCGTGAGCCGCGCGGGAACCGTGCCGGTGCCGGGGTAGGCGTAGGCCGAGACGTTTCCGGCATCGGTCCACATCTGCGTGAGCAGCTGGTTGGCGAGAAATGCCGCCTCGCTGCGGTACTTCGAATCGCTCACGGTGCGGATCGCCGTGGCCTGCATGCCGACGACGGCCAGGATGCCGATCGAGAAGATCAGGATGCCGATCAGCGCTTCGAGGAGGGCGACGCCGCGCTGGCCGCGCGCGGTTTTCATGGTGGAGGGGATCATCGGAAGGTTCCTCACGGGCACGCCCGCGGATCGGGCGGCGTTGCGGCGGGGTCAAGCTTGGGATCGCACATCTTGATGCTGCCGCCGCCGGTGACGACGATGCGCAGGCAGCGCATATTGCCGGCCGGGCTGTCGGTCTCGCAGCCGCCGCCCGACGGATTGACGAAATCCATCCGCGTGACGCCGGACGGGTCGACCGTCACCGCGCCGAGCGGGGTGAAGGTCACCTTGAAGGCACCCGCCGGCAGCGTGTTGACGCCGACGTTGGGCGTGCCTTCCTCATGCACGCGCGTTTGAATCACCGACCCGCTCGTGACCTCCGATACGGTCCAGCCGCTGCCGGGACCGACGGCTAGCTGCACCTGAAGATTGCGCGCGATGGCATTGGCGCGGGCGACCTGCAGGCCGTTCTGCATGGCATTGGCGGCGGCGCGGATCTGCGAGTTCTGCATGAAGCCGAAGAAGCTCGGCCCCGCCATGGCGACGAGCACGCCCAGCACCACCAGCGAGATCAGCACCTCGATGATGGTGAAGCCGCGTGCGGCGGCGGGTCGGCGCCTGCTCAGCATTGCCCGCTTTTCTTGGTGGCCCAACAGTTGGTGCTCGGCAGCGACCAGCCCGTGGGTACGTGGGTGGTACTGCGCGTGTTGGCTTGGTCGATCGTGTAGGTGAAGCCGTTCATGTCCTGCTGGCCGGTTGCCGTCACCGTGTAGGTCTGCGACGGCGAGGCCGCGAAGGTGCAGGCGAGGCCGAAGTACTTCTGGTTCGCTGGCATGCCGGCGGTGCAGCCGCCGTCGTAGCGGCGGTTGTCCTGGTAGTACTGCTCGAGCTTGGTGCGCACGGCGAGGAGGTTGGTCGTCGCTTCCTGGATCTTTCCGCGCTTCACGTAGTCGCTATAGGACGGAAGCGCGACCGCCGCCAGGATGGCGATGACCGCCACCGTGACCATGAGTTCGATGAGGGTGAATCCCCTTTGCTTGCGCATGCTGCCCCCTTTTCTGAATGCCATCTTAGGAAGCGCCGCGCTGGACCGCAAAACCCGGCGATCAGCGGCTGGAATCGCAGACCGAACGGCGCGATGCGGCGCAGTATATCGGAAGTAGTTCACGCTTCCGGCCGGCCGGCGAAGGGGGGTGGGTATAATTGGTTGCTCTGCTGGCGTAGCTCAGTTGGTAGAGCAG
The DNA here is from genome assembly GCA_036496555.1 of Burkholderiales bacterium. GTDB lineage: Bacteria > Pseudomonadota > Gammaproteobacteria > Burkholderiales > SG8-39 > SCGC-AG-212-J23. Next base: position 26,765 of record DASXKY010000066.1, read on the forward strand.
TCGCTTCGTAAGCGTCAGGTCGCGTGTTCGAGTCACGCCGCCAGCACCGAGCCACCCATGGCCGCGAATATCCTCATCGTCGACGACGACGAAAACATCCGGGAGCTGCTGCGGCTGCATCTGAGCGCCGCCGGATACGAGGTGCACGTGGCCGAGGACGCGATCTCGGCGGGCTATATGGTGCTGCGCAGCCCGCCCGACCTGATCATCACCGACATCAACATGCCGCATATGGACGGGTTCGAGTTCATCGCCGCCCTGAAGTCCGACAAGTCGCTGCCGCGCATCCCGGTGATCTGCCTCACCTCCTTCGAGGAAGGCGACCTGCGCGGCAAGGAGCTCGGCGTGGTCGGCTACGTCACCAAGCCGGTGCGCGCCGATCGCCTGCTGTCCCTCGTCGCCCAGCACGTCCCGGGCGGCGCGCATCCCATCGGATAGGTCCGCTCAGGGCGCGGGGCAGGCCTTCAGTTCGCTCCCCTCGACGGTCCTGGCGATCTCCTTCAGGCGCGCCTCGAGCGGCGCGTCGACGCTCTTCACCTGCAGCCAGACCTTGGGCACCAGCATCTCGCGCGGGCCGACTCGCGCGGAGCGCACGCCCTGCGTGCGCAGGGTGGCGAGGCGCGCCTGCGCCGCGTCCTCGTTGCGAAACACGCCGAGCGACAGCGCCCAGCGGTAAGGCCCTTCGTCGCCGACGATGAAGAATTCGTCGAGGCCGAGCTTCTTCAGCTCGGCCGCTTTCTTGAACGCCGCCTGGCGACTCCCCTGCGGCGGCATGAACACCCACCAGCCCGCGAGCTCCTCGGTGCGGCGCTGCGCGAGGCGCGAGCCGAGGGCCAGCGGCTCGAGGGCCTTCTCCATCTTAGGTGCATCGGTCAGCGTGAAGCTGCCCCATTCGAGGCAGGCCAGGGGCGCGAGCGAGGCGGGCTTCGGCACCGCGGCGGCTTGCGCGGGTGGCGTAGCGGCAGTCGGAACCGGGGCCGGCGCGGCGGGTGCCGTAGCGGGTGGCGTGGCGGGTGCCGTAGCGGTTGCCTTTTTGGCCGCCAAGCGCGCCAGCTCGGCCGCCGGCACGATCTTCAGCTTGTCGGGCTCGATCTGTCGCGAGAGCGGTTGGCGGTCGAGGCCCGCGTCGGTCGGCGAGAGGTAGCGCCACCAGGCGAAGACAGCGAGGTTGGCGAGCACCAGCAGCAGCGCGAGCGCTCTCATTTCGTCGCGTTCCGCGCCGCCACGCGCTCGCTCAGCGCGATGCGGGCGAGGCCCTCGAGCACCAGGTTCTCGACATAGCGCCGCGGCATGGTCAGCTGATCGGCGAGGGGGCGGCCGGCGCCGCCCGAGACGATGCACAGCGGCGTGCCGTCGAGGTCGCGGAACGCGCGGTACATGCGCTCCACCGCGCCGGCCTGCGCGTGGCGGCAGCCGGTCTCGATGGCGTCGACGGTGTTGCGCGGCATGTCGCGCGGCGTGCCCTCCTGGATCGGCAGCCGGCCGGTGTGCTCGTGCAGCACGAAGCGCATCAGCTCGACGCCGGGCAGGATCGCACCGCCGAGGAAGCTGCCGTCGGCGGCGAGCATGTCGACGGTGGTGGCGGTGCCGGCGTTCACCACCAGGCTGGCGCCGGAATGCAGGCTGCGCGCGGCGACCAGCGCGGCCCAGCGGTCGGCGCCGAGCTGCTCCGGGCGCTCGTAGCGGTTGGTCACGCCGCAGCGCTCGGGCTCGCCGCGCAGCCATAGAGGCTCGGCGTCGAAGATGCTGGTCCAGTTGACCAGCAGCTGGTGCGCGCCTTCGCCGGCGACGTTCGAGATGACGATGCGCTCGGGGTCGGCATGCGTGACCGAGAACGGATTGACGTGGTCGCTTGAGGCTGCGAATTCGATGAGCGACACGCTAGCGACGCTTTGCCAGTCGGTCCCGTCATGCCAGCCCCACTTCACCCGCGAGTTGCCGGCGTCGATGGCGAGGATCATGCAGCCCTCACGGTGCCGCTGCGGATGCTGCGGATTCCGCTCCGCGTTCGCAGCGACAGCGCGCCGTCTTCGCCGAGCCCTGTCGCGACGCCCGTCACCGATCTGCCGTTTGCCAGCCTGACCTTGACGCGCTGGCCGGCGTGGGCGTGCATCGCTTCCCAATCGCGTCGCGCTGGCTCGAAGCCTTCTGCTTCGAACGCGTCGACTGCGCTCATGAGAGCAGCGGCGATCTTCTGCAGGATGAAGTCGCCATCGCCGACCGCGACAAACCGGTCCAGAGACGCGACCGGTCTGCGCAGGCGGCGGGAAAGCTCGTCCGCGCCGCGCAGGTTGATGCCGATGCCGACCACCGCCAGCGTTTCGCGGCCCGCCGCGCGGGTTTCGACCAGGATTCCGCCGAGCTTGCCGCCGCTTGCGACGAGATCGTTGGGCCACTTCAGCTCTGCCGGCGCGCCAAGGGCGCGCAGCGCGCGCGCCGCGGCCACGCCGGCGACGAGCGAGAGCGCGGCGAGCTCGCGCAGCGGCCGGCGCAGGCGCCGCGCGAGCGAGAAGCTGAGGCTGGCGCCCGGCGCGCCGATCCAGCGCCGTCCGCGCCGTCCGCGGCCGGCGGTTTGCTCGTCGGCGACGAGGAGCACCGGCGCGGCCGGGGCCTGCGCGAGCAGGACGCTGTTGGTCGAGCCACAGCGCGCCACGCGGCGGACTTCGACGCCGGGCAGGGCCATCGCGGGAATCGTCATGGGCCGTAGTTTATCCTTCCACCTTCACTGTTCCGGACCCACCATGAGTCGAATCGCCGTCGGCGGCTTCCAGCACGAGACCAATACCTTCGCCCCGTCGAAGGCCACCTACGCCATGTTCGAGCAAGGCGGCGGCTGGCCGGGCGCGCAGTATGGCGAGCCCATTTTCAGTGCGGTGGAAGGCGCCAACATTCCCGCTGCCGGTGCGATCCAGGCGCTGCGCGCTCTGGGCCATACCCTGGTCGGCACCGCTTGGGCCTCGGCCAGCCCGTCCGCGCATGTCACGGCGGACGCTTTTGAGAGAATTTTGAACGGCATGACAAAAAATCTGCAGGACGCCGGAAAGGTCGACGGCGTGTACCTCGACCTCCACGGCGCCATGGTGTCCGAGGAATTCGAGGACGGCGAGGGCGAGATTCTGCGGCGCGTGCGCGAAGTGGTGGGGCCGCGCGTGCCGGTCGTCGCGAGTCTCGATCTCCACGCCAACGTGACGCGCGCGATGGTCGAGCGCGCGGACGCAATGGTCGCCTACCGCACGTACCCGCACGTCGACATGGCCGATACCGGCGCGCGCGCCGCTCGTCTGCTCGACCAGATGCTGAAGACCGGGCAGCGGCCGGCCGGCGGCTTCCACACGCTCGACTACCTTACCGGCCTTTCTTCGCAGTGCTCCTTCATCGAGCCCTGCAGGAGCATCTACGCGGAGCTGGAGAAGCTGGAGAACCAATACAACTGCGTCCTGTCCTTCGCCCCGGGCTTCCCGATGGCTGATTTCGAAGAGTGCGGCATGTCCGTATTTGGTTTTGGGATGGAAAAATCCAAAACCGAGGCCGCGGTCGAGCGGCTGCGCCAGATCGTCGCCGATGCCGAGAAGGATTTCGTGCTCGAGCTGCATGCGGCGGGCGACGCGGTGCAGCGCGCTAAGGCTCGCGGCGAGCCCGGCAAGCCGGTGGTGCTCGCCGACACGCAGGACAACCCGGGCGCCGGCGGCAACGGTGACACGACTGGTTTACTGCGAGCGCTGATTCAGCAGAACGCGCAGGATGCAGTCCTAGGGTTGCTCATCGATGCGCCTTCGGCGCAACGCGCCCATGAGGCCGGCAAAGATGCCAATGCGGTCTTCACACTGGGCGGTCTGTCGAAAATTCCGGGCGATGCGCCGCTGGGCGGCGAGTTCACGGTCGAAGCGCTCGCCGACGGCAAGTTCACCTGCACCGGCCCCATGTTCAAGGGCTTTCGCATGACGCTCGGCAACATGGCGCTGCTGCGCAGCCGCGCCGCGCCGGGCGTGCGGGTGGTGGTCGCCTCCCGCAAGGTGCAGGCCGCCGACCAGGAGATGTTCCGCCATGTCGGCGTCGAGCCGCGCTCGCAGCGCATCGTCGCGCTCAAGAGCTCGGTGCACTTCCGCGCCGACTTCGAGCCCATCGCGCGCGAGGTACTGGTCGTCAAGGCGCCCGGCCCGGCGCTCGCCGACCCGGTCGAGTTTGAGTGGACGAAGCTGCGCAAGGGCATTCGCCTGCGGCCGCTCGGTCCGGTACATGCGTAGCGCGTGGATTGTCGCGCTCGCGCTGGCGGGCTGCGGCGGCATGTATTTCAGCGATTTCACTGTCGACGCGGCGGAACCCGGCTACACGGCGCGCGAGCAGTTCGATGACATCAAGCGCTACGCACTCGAGCGCGGGCTGCATGTAACGGGGGAAGGCGCCGGCTTCGCCAAGTTCGAGCTGGACCCGGCCAACGCGCTCGAAATGCGCCTGGACCCGGACCGCGTGCAGCTCACGCTGGTGCGGATATCATCCGGGGCGGGGTTCTCCGAGGCCGAGACGCGGGAGTTCGAGAACCGGCTGGAGGCGCGCCTGCGCGAGCGGGGGCGGAACGTACGAGTGCGCTTCGTCGGCGAGCGCGAACGCCCGCGAAGCAACGTGACCTTTCCCGGTGGGGGGCTGCCATGAGCACTTTTTTCGCTTTCCTGCATCACGCCGCGATGATGGCGCGCGGCATCGGGGTGTTCCAATGAGCCTGCTTGCGTCAGTCGCAGTCGCGCTCGTCGCGCTGCTGCACCTTTATTTCCTCGCGCTCGAGATGTTTCTCTGGGACAAGCCATTCGGCATGAAGACCTTCGGTCTCACGCCGGAGAAGGCTGCGACCACGAAGTCGCTGGCGATGAACCAGGGGCTCTACAACGGATTCCTCGCCGCGGGGCTGGTCTGGGGGCTGGCCGCGGATCTGTTCCAGGTGAAGGTCTTCTTCCTTGCCTGCGTGATCGTGGCCGGGGTATTCGGCGCCGCTACGGCAAGCCGCAAGATCCTGTGGGTGCAGGCGCTGCCCGGGGCGGTCGCCCTCGGCCTGGTTTTCGGAATTCGCTGAAGAAACAGCAATTAGACTCGTAGTCCTAGCGGACTACGGCCGTGCCATAGATCTGTCGAGAGGAAAGTCGCATGATCTCGACCCATGTGTAGGACGTGATCTACACATCGACAGACGAACGGCCAGCACACTGTTAGCAGCCCCCGCCTCGAGCAGTACGTTTCATGGCAGGGCCAAACAAAGCGCAGTCGTCAGTTTGATCGCCGCACCTGGTATCTGAGGGCAATCCCGGGGGGCACAGTTAGCAGCTGTGCCCCCCGCTTAAAGCGGCCAGCTCGTTGTTACCAGCCCCCGCCTCAAGCGGTACGTTTCATGGCAGGGCCAAACAAAGCGCAGTCGTCAGTTTGATTCCGGAGGGCACAGTTAGCAGCTGTGCCCTTCGTTGTTTTCTACCGCCGCGAAGCCATTCTCCTGCAGCGCGCATCCCTTCGCTATCGCCGCCCACCGCTAAAACGTGTCGCGTTTCGTGGCGGCGTATTCTCGCCGATCGTTTACGTCGCCATCGGGCGTCGTTGCGGCGGACGCAGGCGCTCGACGAGCTTCGCCATCCGTAGTACGCCGGCGTCGTCGAAACGCTGACCGACGATCTGCACGCCGATCGGCAATCCGTCGGCGCTGTAGCCCCAGTTGATCGAAGCCGCCGGCTGCTCCGACATGTTGAACGGCACGGTGAAGGCGATGTGCGGCAGAGCGTTGTGCGAGTCGTTGCCCGGGGCCGGCAGCTCGGCTTCGTAGGGAAGGATCGGCGAGGTCGGCGACAGGATGAAGTCATACTGGCGCGACGCGTTCACTGCCGCTTCGCGCATCGCCATCACACTGTTGTAGGCCTGCATGACGTCGCGCCCGGTGAACTTAGCGCCGCGCCAGGAGCACCACTCGACGATGAACGGCAGCACCTTCTGGCGCTTGGGCGCCCGCAGCAGCATGTAGTCGTTGTACGAGCGCGCCTCGAAGAAGCGGCAGACGCCGTCGAGCATCTCCTCGGTGAGGAACGAGCGGATCGACTCGACATTGCAGCCGGCCGCGGCGAGCGCGGTCGCGGCGCCCTCCGCCGCGGCGCGCACCTCGCGGTCGATCGACAGGCCGACGCCCATGTCGGGCAGCAAGCCGACCTTGACGCGTCCCGGGTCGAGGTCGTCGAGCCCTTTCGCGTAGTCCTGCGCCTGCGCCGGCAGCGACATGAAGTCGCGGGCGTCAGGCCGCGAGAGTACGTTCATCATCAGCGCCGCGTCCTCGACGGTCCGGGTCATGGGACCTGCGACGCGGCCCATGTACGGCGGGTACACGGGTACCCGGCCGAGCGAGGGCTTGAGCGCAAAGATGCCGCAATGCGTGGCCGGCAGCCGCACCGAGCCGCCGATGTCGGTGCCGAGGTGCAGCGGCGCGTAGCCCGCGGCGCACGCCGCGCCCGCGCCCGAGCTCGAGCCCGACGGATTGCGGTCGAGCCGCCATGGATTGCGGGTGATGCCGTGCAGGCTGGAGAGCCCCGAGGACAGCATGCCGTAGTCGGGCATGGTGGTCTTGCCGAGCAGCACGCAGCCCGCCTCGCGCAGGCGCGCCGCGGCGGGCGCGTCCTCCGGCTGCGGCGGCGCGTCCTCGTTCGCCCGCGTGCCGATCGGCGCCGGCGCGCCGCGCGTATGGATGTTCTCCTTGATGGTGAGCGGGATGCCGTCGAGCGCCGAGAGCGGCGTGCCGGACTCGAGGCGCGCCTCCGCCGCGCGCGCCTGCTCGAGGGCGCCTTCGCGGTCGACGCGGTACATCGCATTCAGCTTCGGCTCGAGCTCGGCGATGCGAGCAAGCGACGCGCGCGTCGCTTCCATGGGCGAGAGCTCGCCGCGCCGGAAGGCGGCTGCGAGCTCGGCGGCGCTGCGCTCGTGCAATGCGGCTTTCACCTCCCGAATATATACTGCGCGCGACATGCTGCGGTGCGCGATCCTCGCTCTGGTTCTCGCCTGCGTTGCGGCGCCGGCCCGCGCGCAGTGGGAAGTCCGTTTCTGGCACACGATGAGCGGCACGCCGCGCGCCGAGCTGGAAAGCCTGGTCGAGCGGTTCAACGCGGCGCAGGAAGACTACCGCGTGGTGCTTTCCTACAAGGGAAGCTACGACGAGACGCTGGCGGCGGTCATGGCGACGCAGCGGCGCTGGTCGTGGACCGCGCCGCCGCACATCGTTCAGGTGCAGGAGGCCGCCACCGCGGGCATGCTCGCGCGGCGCGGCCTGGTGAAGCCGCTGTGGCAGGTGATGCAGGAGGCGGGCGAGTCGCTCGACGGCTACCTGCCGGCGGTGCAGGCGCCTTTCGCGGACGCGGAAGGGCGGCTCCTCGCGCTGCCCTTCAGCGCCGCCACGCCGGTCCTCTATTTCAACCGCGACGCGCTGCGGCGGGCCAAGCTGCCGGCCGACGCGCCGGTGACGTGGTACCAGATGCCGGGGGTCCTCGCCGCGCTGTCGAGCGCCGGCTACGGCTGCGCCTATACCACCGCCTTCCCGTCGCTGCTGCTCGAGAGCATGAGCGCCTGGCACGACCAGCCCTTCGCCACCCACGCGAACGGCATGGCGCCGGGCGAGGCGCGCCTCGCCTTCAACAGCCGGCTGATGGTGCGCTGGGTCGCGACGCTCTCGACCTGGCGCCAGGCGGGCTACTTCAGCTACTCGGGTCGTGGCGACGAGGCGGAGGCGCGCTTCGCTTCAGGCGAGTGCGCGCTGCTCACCTCGAAGTCGACGAGCTACGCGGCGCTGCGCGCGCGCGCCAGCTTCGACCTCGGCGTGGCGCAGCTGCCCTACTACGACGACTTCGACGACGCGCCGCAGAACACGCTCGCCGCCGCCGCCGGGCTGTGGGTCCTCGCCGGCAAGCCGCCGGTGGAGTATCGCGGGGTGGCGCGCTTCTTCGCTTTCCTCGCGCAACCGAACGTGCAGGCCGAGTGGCATCAGAAGACGGGCGAGATCCCGCTCACTTACGCCGCCTACGAGCTCACGCGCAAGCAGGGTTTCTACGCCGCCAACCCGGCGCAGGAGATCGCCGTGCGCCAGATCCTGCTCAAGCTGCCCACCGAAGACTCGCGCGGCATCCGCTTGCGCGGGCTGCCGCAGATCCGCGGCATCATCAACGACGAGCTTGAGCAGGTGTGGGGCGGCCACAAGTCGGCGCTCGATGCGCTCAACGCGGCGGTGGCGCGCGGCAACGCTTTTCTAGAGGAGCGGGAAAAAGCCGACGTCGGGCAATGAGTCCCCGCCTTCTGCGCTGGGGCATGAACCTCTGGCCGCCGTTCCGCGGCGCCGGCATCCGTGTACGGCACATCGCTGACGACTGGAGCGAGGCGCGCGTCGAGCTGCGCGAGGGCCTGTTCAACCGCAACTTCGTCGGCACGCATTACGGCGGCAGCCTGTTCTCGATGACCGACCCGTTCTACGCGCTGATGCTGATGCACCGCCTCGGCGGGCAATACCTGGTGTGGGACCAGGCAGCGAACATCGATTTCATCGCGCCGGGGCGCGGCAGGGTCGCCGCGGTCTTTTCGTTGAACGAAAAACGAGTAGAAGATATTCGCGAGCAAGCGGCCGCAGGGGAAAAGGTGCTGCCGCAATTCGACGTGGAAATAAGAGACGAAGCGGGCCAGCTGGTGGCCCGCGTTCGCAAGACTTTGTACGTCAGATTGAAGCCGCGCTACCGGCCACAGTAGAGGCTATTTCGCGGTCTGCGGGTCGTGTTTCTGGCGGTAGATCTTGCGGCTCTGCGCGTTCTGCGCTTGATCGATCTTCTCGCGTTCTTTCTTCGTCACCTTGCCGTCGGCCTCGGCCTTGGTCTCCATCTTCTGCACGTGCGCCTGGCCCTTCTCGAGACGCTGCGACTCCTTCTGCGTGAGGGCGCCGGACTTCTCGCCCTGCTCGATGCGCCGCTGCTGGTTGGCCTCGCGCTGGTCGATGCGGCGCGTGTCCTGCGCCTGCGACGGCAGCCAGACGGTAGCGAGCGCGGCGGCGGCGACGAGTTTTGCGAAGTTCTTCACGGTTCTGCCTCCTTGGTAGTGGACGACAGGCAGAACAACGCCGGGCGGGCAGCGGCGTTTACGGCGGAGTTGTTACTAATCGTTACTCGGCGAGGAGCTTGTCGATCGCGCCGGTCAGCTTCGGGTCGTTCGGCTCGATGCGGGTGGCGAAGCTCTCCACGCGCCGGCCGCTGCGGTCGACGAGGTATTTGTGGAAGTTCCACTTCGGCGCCTGGCCGCTCGCTTTCTCGAGGTCCGAGTAGAGCGGATTGGTCTTCAGGTCGGTCTTGGCGAACATCGGGAAATCGATGGCGTACTGGTTGACGCAGAACGCCGAGATCTCCTTGTTCGAGCCGGGCTCCTGGCCGCCGAAGTCGTTCATCGGGAAGCCGAGCACCACCAGGCCGCGGTCCTTGTACTTGCGATAGAGCGCCTCGAGCCCGTCGTATTGCGGGGTGTAGCCGCACTGGCTCGCGGTGTTGACCACGAGCACCACCTTACCGGAGTACTCGCAGAGCGACTGCGGCTTGTCGAAGATGGTGTTCATGCTGCGGTCGAGCAGGCCGGGACAGCCAGCCATGGCGTTACCCGTGACGAGTAGGAAGCTAATAAGGAAGAGGCGCATCGGGCTTGAGCGGCTGGAGCGCCGCGCGAAAATCCTTCTTGATCCGTTCCAGGGCGGAATTGGAGTCCGCTTCGAAGCGTAGCACGATCACCGGCGTGGTGTTGGAGGCGCGCGCCAGGCCGAAGCCGTCGGCGTACTCGACGCGCACGCCGTCGATGGTGAGGATGCGTCTGGCGCCGGGGAAGGGTCTGCTGGCCTGCAACTTGGCGACGAGAGCATGCGGCTCGCCTTCCTCGAGGTGCCAGTGCAGCTCGGGCGTGGATGGCGCATTGGGGAGCGACTTCAGCGTCTGCTGCGGATCCTTTTCGCGCGACAGGATCTCGAGCAGCCGCGCGCCGGCGTAGAGCGCGTCGTCGAAGCCGTACCAGCGCTCCTTGAAGAAGGTGTGGCCCGACATCTCACCGGCGAGAAGCGCCCCGGTCTCTCTCAGCTTCGCCTTGATCAGCGAGTGGCCGGTCTTCCAGATGGTGGCGCGGCCGCCGTGGCGCGCGATCCACGGCTCGAGCAGCCGCGTCGACTTGACGTCGTAGATGATCTCGGCGCCCGGATTGCGCGAGAGCACGTCCTTCGCGAACAGCATCAGCTGGCGGTCGGCGAAGACGATCTCGCCGTCCTTCGCTACCAGGCCGAGGCGGTCGCCGTCGCCGTCGAAGGCGAAGCCGAGCTCGCCGGACTTCTTCAGCGTGGCGATCAGGTCCTGCAGGTTCTTCGGCACCGATGGGTCCGGGTGATGGTTCGGGAAGCGCCCGTCGACTTCGCAGAACAGCTCGATGACCTCGCAGCCGAGCGCGCGATAGAGCCGCGGCGCCAGCATGCCGGCGACGCCGTTGCCGCAGTCGACGGCGATGTGCATCTTGCGCGCGAGCTTGACGTCGCCGGCAATTCGCTGCACGTAGGCGTCCAGAACGCTTGCGGCGCTGCGCTTGCCTTGGCCACTCGCGTACTGGTTTCTCTCAATTCTGTTTTTCAATCCCTGGATGTCATCGCCGTAGAGCGTCTCGCCGGCGACGACCAGCTTGAGGCCGTTGTAATCGGGCGGGTTGTGGCTGCCGGTGACCGACACGCAACTGCCGCAGCCGAGGTGGTGCGCGGCGAAGTAGGTGACCGGCGTCGGCGCCATGCCGATGTCGACGACGTCGGCGCCGGCAGCGTTGAGGCCGTCGGCGAGCGCGCCGGCGAGCTCGGGACCCGACAGGCGACCGTCGCGGCCGATGGCGAAAGTCGGCGCCCCTCTCTCCCGCGCCAGCGAGCCCAGGGCGCGGCCGATGTCGCGCACGATCGCCGGCGTGAGCGTCTTGCCGACGATGCCGCGGATGTCGTAGGTGCGGAAGATTTCTGCCGGAACGGTCATGGTTGCTCGAAGAATTCGAAGAGCCGTTGCGGCAGCCAGGCGTGGCGGCCGGGAAACGGCCCGCTGAGAAAACCGGCGTGGCCGCCGTCTGCAGGAAATTCTAGCAGCAGCGCCGGCGCGGGCCGCTGCGCCGCGGCCTCGAGGGCATGCGCCGGAAGGAAGGGGTCGTTGCGCGCGTTGAGCACCAGGGTCGGCACGCGGATGCGCTCGAGGTACTGCCCGCTCGAGGCGCGCGACCAGTAGTCGTCGGTGTCGCGGAAGCCATGCAGCGGCGCGGTGACGAGATTGTCGAATTCGTAGAAGGTGAGTGCGCCGCGCAGCCGCGCCGCGTCGTACAGGCCCGGGAAGCGCTCGAGCTTGGCGAGCGACTTCGGCTTCAGGGTGGCGAGGAAGTGCCGCGTGTAGAGCAGGCGGTTGAAGCCGCGATCGAGCGCGCGTCCCGATGCCGCCAGGTCGAGCGGCGCCGACACCGCAGCGGCACGCCGCACTACGGCAGCCGCGGCCTCGCCGCGCTCGCCGAGCCATTTGAGGAGCGCATTGCCGCCGAGGGACACGCCGGCAGCGTAAAGCGGAATTTTGAAATTTCCGAGAATCCAGTCGACTTCCTCGCTGTCGCCCGAGTGATAGGCGCGCGGTCGCTCGTTCGGCTCGCCCGAGCAGCCGCGAAAGTGCGGGATGGCGACGCGCCAGCCGCGGTGCTCGCCGGCGTGGGCGAGCGCGCGCGCGTAGTGGCTGTCCGAGCCGCCCTCGAGGCCGTGGAACAGCACCAGCAGCCGCCCGGCGCCCGGGTCGCCGGCAAAATCGACGTCGACAAAGTCGCCGTCGGGCGTACGCCAGCGCTCGCGCTCGAATTGGACGCGCGGCGGCGGACGCAGCGACGGGTAGATGGACTGCAGGTGGCCGCCCGGCAGCCACCACGGCGCCTTATAGGGTTCCACGCGCCTAGTGAAGAATCTTGGGTGGGCCCTTGCGCGCCGGCGCGGCAGCCTCCGGCTGCGCCGGCGCGGGGGAGGCGTGGTGCACGAGCATGCGCCAGCCCGCCGCCGTGCGCAGGTACACGTTGGTGGCGAGGATCGTCGCGGTGGGCCGCGGATCGCCCTCGACGGTGAAGTTCTCGTGCACGCTGTGCACCGCCAGCATCATCGCGCTGATCGCCACCTGCTGCGACACGGTAACGCGCGCGCGCGGGCCGTTGGCGAAGAGGCGCGCCCAGCTCTCGCGCACCTCGTCCTGCCCCGACAGGCGCGTGCCGGCCGGATGCACGCAGACGATTTCCTCGTCCTCGGCCCAGACCGCCATCATGCCCTCCAGGTCGCCGCGCTCGAGCGCCTCGTAGAAGGCGTTCTCGGCGTCCTGCGCGGTGGGAAAGATCTTGCCGCTCACGCGGCGGCCTTGAGCTGGTCCAGCACCATCCCGACGCTCATCTCGCGCATGCACTTGAAATGCCCGAGAGGGCATTCTCTCTGGTAGCAAGGGCTGCACTCGACCCGCAGCCAGAGCACGCGGGCCGCAGCCGATCCCGGCGGCGTGTGCTGCGGGCTCGACGAGCCGAACAGCGCCACCAGCGGCCGCCCGAGCGCCGCCGCGACGTGCATCAGCCCCGAATCGTTGCTCACCACGGCGCTCGCGCCCGCGATGAGCGCGATGGCCTCGTCCAGCGTGGTCCCGCCCACCAGGTTGGTCCCTTCGATGCCAAGCGCCGACTGTACGTCGGCTGCCGAGCCAAGCGCTACCGCGGGCGCGCCCAGCTGCTGCGAGAGCGCGGCGAAATACGGCCAGCGCTTCGCCGGGCCGAATTCGGCGCCGGGGCACAGCGCGACATAGCGCCCGGGAACGCCGAATTTCTCACGCACGGCGGCGACTTCCTGCGGATCGACGCGCAACTGCGGGCGCGGCAGCGGCGTCGACGGCGGCGTTCCGGGGCGCTCGGAGAGCGCGGCGTAGAACAGGCGCATGTCGGGGCGCTCGTCGCCCGCTTCCTTTCGGTAGAGAAGGTTGAGCAACCCATAGCGCGACTCGCCGATGTAGCCGCTGCGCAGCGGGACGTCGGCGAAGAACGGCACCAGCGCCGACTTCCAGGTGTTCGGCAGCACGATTGCCTGGTCGTATCCACGGGCCTTCAGGCTGCGGCCGAGCCGCCAGCGCCGCCCGAGCTGCAGCTGCCCGTGGCGCAGCGGCGCGTCAAATACCTCGGCCACTTCAGGCATGCGGCGCACGACCGGCGCCACCCATTCGGGCGCGAGCACATCGATGCGCAGCCCCGGCCGCTTCTCGTGCAGGCGCGCAAGCAGCGGCTGCGCCATCAGCGCGTCGCCGATCCAGTTCGGCGCGACGACGAGGATCCGCGGCAAAGGGCTAGTGCCCCCTGGGAGGAGCTCCGGTGTACACGTATTTCGTGCCGCAATAGGGGCACAGCGCCTCGCCCTCGTGCGCCACGTCGAGGAATACGCGCGGGTGGCGCGCCCAGAGCGGCGCGCCGGGCAGCGGGCAGTGCAGCGGCAGGTCTTTCTCGGACACTTCGATCTTGCGCGGGTCGGCCATTACTTCACCTTGGTGAGCCACTTGTGGCGCTTCTTGTCCTTGCCCGTGACGACGTCGAAGAACGCCTTCTGGATCGCCTTGGTGACCGGGCCGGCGCGCCCGGCGCCGATGACGCGGCCGTCGAGCTCGCGGATCGGCGTCACCTCGGCGGCGGTGCCGGTGAAGAAGCACTCGTCGGCGATGTAGATGTCGTCGCGCGTGAGGCGCTTGGAGATCACCTCGTAGCCGAGCTCCTCGGCCAGCTCGATCACCGAGCTGCGGGTGATCCCGGTGAGGGCCGAGGTGAGCTCGGGCTCGTATATTTTCCGATCTTTCACCACGAAAATATTTTCACCGGCCCCCTCGGCGACGAAGCCGTCGACGTCGAGCAACAGCCCTTCGTCGTAGCCGTGCTGCGTGGCCTCCAGCGTCGCCAGCACCGAGTTCGGATAAGTGCCCGACATCTTCGCGCGCGCCATGGTGACGTTGACGTGGTGGCGCGCGTAGGACGAGGTCTTGACGCGGATGCCCTTCTCGAGCGCGTCAGGGCCGAGGTAGGCGCCCCAGGGCCACGCGGCGATGGCGACGTGCACCTTCGCGCCGACCGGCGAGACGCCCATCTTCTCAGAGCCGTAGAAGGCGATCGGCCGCAGGTAGCAGGCCTCGTGCTTGTTCGCCTTCACCACTTCGATCTGCGCCTTCATCAGCTGCTCGCGCGTGAACGGAATCTTCATCATGTAGATGTGCGCGGAGTTGAACAGGCGGTCGGTGTGCTCCTTCAGTCGGTAGACGGCGGTGCCGATCGCCGTCTTGTAGGCGCGCACCCCCTCGAACACGGCGAGGCCGTAGTGCAGCGAGTGGGTGAGCACGTGGGTGGTCGCGCTGCGCCAAGGCACCAGCTTGCCGTCGTACCAGATCCAGCCGTCGCGGTCCGCCATCGACAGGGGCGCTGCGGCGTTCTTCTTTGCCATCGAAACTTCTCCCGTGGTGGAGCGGCGATTTGAACACAGGACGCGTCGGCATGCCATAATGATTAACATGGCGGTTAATCATATGGATGGGGTGTTCGAGGCGCTGGCCTCGCTGCCGCGGCGGCAGATGCTCGCGTTCCTGTCGCAGACCGCGCTCAGCACCGCCGAGCTCGCCGTGCGCTTCGGCATGAGCGCGCCGGCGGTGTCGCGCCACCTCGCGGTGCTGGCGCGCGCCGGGCTGGTCTCCGGCGAGCGCGAGGGCCAGCGGGTGCTCTACCGCCTCAACCGCGATGCGCTGCTCGGCGCGCTGGCGAGCCTGGCACACGAAGTCGACGGTCCGCTGCGCGGGCCGCCGCGCCGCGACCGGCCGCGCGAGGCGATTTAAAATCCTGTAACTCGACGCATGCATCCTTCCGGCATGAAGCTGAAATCGATGGTCTGCGCGCTGGGCGGCGCCGCGCTGCTCGCCGCCTGCGGCGCGCTCGCGCCGGTCGACGAACTCACCTGGTCGAGGGAGCTGGCGAGGACGCTGCCGCTCGAAGAAGGGCCGGTGGTCGAGGTGGCGCGCTTCTCGGAGCAGCGTCCCGGCGCGACCTACCTCGGCGAGTGGGAGCCTTGGGCGGTGGTGGAGGGCGGGGCGCCGACCGACTACCGCCTGGTCGAGAGCGACGGCGTGGTAGTGGTCGAGGCCGATTCCGGCCCCGAAGGCGGCTCGGCCTTTTTCCGCCGGATTCACATCGATCTGCACCGCACGCCGATCCTCGAGTGGCGCTGGCGCGTGCCGCGCGATTCGGGCGCCGGCGCCGTCTCGCGCGCGAGCCCGCCGGTGCGCCTGTCGCTTGCCTTCGACGGCGACCCGGCGAAGCTCGACTTCGACGACCGGGCGAAGCTGCGCCTCGCCAAGGCGCTCACGGCTAACGGCCTGCCCTACGCCTCGCTGCTCTACGTTTGGCTGAACAGCCAGCCGGCGGAGACCATCTATTCGAGCCCCCACACCGAGCGCGTCCGCCACGTGGTGGTGGAAAGCGGCGAGAAGCGCCTCGACCAGTGGATCACGGTGCGGCGCAACGTGCTGGAAGACTACCGGCGCGCATACGGCGAGGACCCGGGCGACATCGTCGCGGTCGGCATCATGACCGACTACGGCGACAACGGCGCGCCGCGACGCGCGCAGTACGGCGACATCACCTTCCGGCGTCGGTAGGCGCGCTCGCGGCACTCAAATTGCTGCGAGGGCAGGAGACGCCATGGCCAGCCCGCTGCGCTTTTCAAGCTTCGCCCGCTCCATCGCGACGCTCGCGGGGCGTCCGGTCGTGTTCGCGCTGGCGATTCTCGGCGTGCTTGCCTGGGGCGCCACGGGGCCGCTCTTCGGCTACAGCGACACCTGGCAGCTCGTAATCAACACCACCACGACGATCATCACCTTCTTGATGGTGTTCGTGATCCAGAACACGCAGAACCGCGACACCGCAGCGATCCAGATCAAGCTCGACGAGCTGATCCGTGCCACGCAGGGCGCGCACAATGCGATGCTCGACCTTGAGCATCTCGAGGAGGAGGAGCTCGTGCAGTACCTCAAGCGATACGAAAAGCTCGCCGCCCTCGCGCGCGACAAGCTGAGGACCGGGCGGCTCGACGTCGACGTGCCCGAGATCAAGTCGTCGGCTCGATAAGCGTCGCCCACAGCTCGCGCACCGCTGCGGCGGGCGCGGCGGCGGCTGCGGGCGGCACGCGCGCGTAGCGGGCGCCATTCAGGCGCAGCGCGTGCTGCAGCCGCCGAAACTCGCGGTAGGCCTCGCGGCAGCGCTCGGCGAGCGCAGGCGGGATCAGACCGAGTTCCGCTGCCATGCCGAGCAGCGCGATGTTTCCAAGATTCTTTGTCAAAGAAGAAAATTCATCGGCGTGGCCGAGCACGAGGTACTGGATCGCGAACTCGATGTCGATCATGCCGCCGCGGTCGTGCTTGACGTCGAACAGGTCCGACTTGTTCGGATGCGCGGCGTGCATCTTTTCGCGCATCGCGAGGATTTCCCTAGCCAGATCGGATCGGTCGCGCGTTCTTTTCAATATTCTTTCGCGAATCGCCTCGAACTTCTCTCCCACCTTCGCGTCGCCGGCGCAGTAGCGCGCGCGGGTGAGCGCCTGGTGCTCCCACACCCACGCGTCCTTCTCCTGATAGCGCTCGAAGGCTTCGACGGAGGACACCATCAGGCCTGATGCGCCGCTCGGCCGCAGCCGCAGATCGGTGTCGAAGAGCACGCCGGCCGAGGTGTGCGCGGTGAGCCAGTGGTTCATGCGCTGGGCGAGGCGCGCATAGGCCTCCGGCGCGCGCTCGTCGGCGTCGTCGTAAAGGAAAATGATGTCGAGGTCGGAGGCGTAGCCGAGCTCCTTGCCGCCGAGCTTGCCGTAGGCGATGACCGCGAACGCCGGTTCTTCGCGGTGGCGGACGCGCAGATCCTGCCACACCACGCGCAGGACCTCGCCGAGCACGAGATCGGCCAGCGCCGACAGGTGGTCGGCGAGCCGCTCGACGGTGAGCAGCCCTGTGAGGTCCTGCGCGAGCAGGCGGAACACTTGCGCCTGGTGCAGCTCGCGCAGATCGTTCATCTGCCGCTCGGTGTCGCCAGCATGAGCTGCAAGCTGATTTTGTAGATTCTTAGAGAAAAAACTTAAATCTATCGGCGCATACAGCACTCTGTCGTCGAGCAGCTCGTCGAGCAGCAGCGGATGGCGCGTGACGAAGGCCGCCGCCCAGCTCGAAGCGCCAATGATGCGTGCGACGCGCGCGAGGGCCGCCGGGTTCTCGGCGAGCAGCGCGAGGTAGGCGGCGCGGCTCGCCACGGCCTCGAGCAGGTCGGCGCCGCGCGCGATGGTCTCCTGCGGATCGGGCGTCGCCGCCGCGGCGCGCGCGAGCGCCGGCACCACCGCGTCGAGGCGCCGCCGCGAGTCCTCCGGCAGCGCGGCATAGCGCTGGCTCGCACGCAGCGCGGAGAGGCGCGGGTGCTCGGGCCAGGGCTCGACCGCCGCCTGCCTCTCCTCGGCGAACACCGCCTGGAAATGGCGGGTCACCGCGGCGCGATGGGTTTGCAGTTTTTCAGAGAACGAGAGCCATGACGGGAAGCCACACATCGCGGCGAGCAGATCGCAGTCCTCGCCTTCGGCCGGCAGCTCGTGGCGCTGCGCGTCGTCGAGGTACTGCAGGCGGTGCTCGACGTTCCTCAGGAAGACGTAGGCTTCACTCAGTTCCTGCGCGGCTTTTTCCGGCAGGAGATGCTTTTGTGAAAGCAAAGACAACACCGTGAGGGTCGGCTTCACGGTGAGCTCGGCATCGCGCCCGCCGCGGACGAGCTGCAGCGCCTGCGCGATGAACTCGATCTCGCGGATGCCGCCCGGACCGAGCTTGACGTTGCCGGCGAGTTCGCGCCGCTCCACTTCGCGGCGCACTTCGGCGTGCAGGCGGCGCATCGCCGTCAGCGTCGCGTAGTCGAGGTACTTGCGGAACACGAACGGCCGCACCGTGCGCTCGAGCGCCTCGCCGAGCGCACCGGTGAGCGGGCGCGCCTTGATCCAGGCGTAGCGCTCCCATTCGCGGCCCTGCGTGACGAAGTAGTGCTCGAGGAACTCGAGGTTGCAGGCGAGCGGGCCCGCATCGCCGTAGGGGCGCAGCCGCATGTCGACGCGGAACGCGAAGCCGTCGCCGGTGGTCTCAGACAGGAGCCGGATCAGCGCTCGGCCGGCGCGCTCGTAGCGCTCGCCGGCGTCCGCCTCGCCCGGATGCACGAACACGAGGTCGATGTCGGACGAAACGTTGAGCTCGCGGCCGCCGAGCTTGCCCATGCCGATCACGGCGAGCTCCTCGCAGCGCGCGAAGCGCAGGCAGGCGGCGATCGAGCACTCGGCGAGGTCGCTCATCGTGCCGCACACCTCGTCGAGGCTTGCGCGGCCCGTCAGGTCGCGCGCCATCACGCGCAGCAGCACGCGCTGGCGCAGGCGCCGCAGGCGAGCCTGCAGCGCGGCGAAGTCGTCCGCGTCGGCGCCGGCGAGCGCGGCGGCCATCTCGGCGCGAGCGAACGGCGGCGCCGACGCGCCGGCTTCGGCCGCGAGCTCCGGACGCGCCGCGAGCAGTCGCCGCGCATAGCGCGAGCGGGTTATTTCCTCAATCGGATCCAAGGTCTACGGTTAAAATGAATCGCGCGTGGGTGTCAAACGTTAATTCCACCATGAAGTGGCTCTGGCGAGCGATAGAGGTTCTCGCCTGGACGGCGCTTTTCGCGTTCGCCAGCCTGGTGCTCGCGCTGCGCTTCTGGGTGCTTCCCAACGTCGAACGGTACCGCGCCGAGATCGTTTCGGCGGTGGCGGGCGCACTCGGCCGGCCGGTAAAGATCGGCGCCATCGACGCCGGCTGGGACGGCCTGCGGCCGCAGATCGGCTTCAGCGACGTGCGCATCTTCGACGGCGAGGGCCGCGAGGCGCTGGTGCTGCCGCGGGTGGAGAGCGTGGTGGCGTGGAATTCGCTCCTGCACGGCGACCTGCGCCTGTTCTCGCTCGCCGTCGAGGCGCCGCGGCTGGTCGTGCGGCGCGACCAGGAAGGGCGCTTCTACGTTGCCGGCCTGAGGCTCGGCGAGCACTCGGGCCAGGGTCGCGGCAGCGACTGGATCCTCGCGCAGCACGAGATCCTGGTGCACGGCGCGGAGATCGAATGGCGCGACGAGCTGCGCGGCGCGCCGCCGCTCGTTCTGCGCAGCCTGACGCTGCGCGTGCGCAATACGGACGACGAGCACGCGGTGGGCGTCACCGCGCAGCCTCCGCCCGAGCTCGCCGCGACCCTCGAGCTGCGCGCGACGCTCGGCGGGCACACGCTGAACGACCTCACCGCCTGGAACGGGCGCATTTACGCCGAGGTCGGCTATACCGATCTCGCCGCGTGGCGTCCATGGTTCGACTATCCGATCAACATCCGTGAGGGGCAAGGCGCGCTGCGCGTTTGGGCGTCGCTGCGCAACGGCACGGTGACCGAGGGCACCGCCGACCTTGCGCTCGCCGGCGTGCGCGCGAGCCTCGGCGACGAGCTCGACCCGCTCGAGCTGGTCTCGCTGCAAGGCCGCGTGCACGGACGCGCGCTCGCCGACGGCGTCGAACTGTCCGGCCGCGGTCTTGCGCTCGTCATGGAGCGAGGGCGGTCGATCCCGCCGACCGATTTCGAGATCGTCTGGCGGCCGCAGGCGGGCGGCGCGCTGGCGGCGAGCCTGATCGACCTCGAGGCGACGGCGGGCATCGTCGAGGCGCTGCCGGTGCCGCCGCAGCTCGCGGGCATCCTGCGCGAGCTGCAGCCGCGCGGGCGGCTCGTCGACTCGCGCCTGGAGTGGACCGGCCCGTTCGACGCGCCCAGGCGCCTCTCGGCGCGCAGCCGCTTCAGCGACCTCGCCCTGCGCCCGACCGGCGTGATCCCCGGCTTCAGCGGGCTCGACGGCAGCGTCGAGGCGACCGAGGCGAAAGGCACGCTTACGCTCAACACGCGCAAGGGCGAGTTCGAGCTGCCGAAGGTGTTTACCGAGCCGCGCCTGTTTCTCGAGACGCTGAACGGCCGCCTCGAATGGCAGCGCCAGGGCGGCGCCCTGATAGTGCAGTCGCCCGCGCTCACCTTCGCCAACGCCGACCTGAGCGGCACGGTGAACGGCTCCTATACGTACACCGGCGAAGGGCCGGGCAGCTCGGACCTGTCGGTGCTGCTCAGCCGCGTCGACGGCCGCCAGGTGGGCCGCTACCTGCCCCTCGGCACGATCATGGGACCGGGCACACACGACTGGATCGTGCGCTCGGTGCTCGACGGGCAGGGCAGCGACGTGCGGCTGCGTCTGCGCGGCGACTTGCGCCAGTTTCCCTTCAACGACCCGGCGAGCGGCGAGTTCCGCATCTCCGCGCGCGTCGAGCGCGGGGTGCTGCGCTACGCCGAGGGCTGGCCGGAGATCCGCGACATCGACGCCGACCTGCTGTTCGAGAGAAAGCGCATGGAGGTCGCCGCCCGCGGCGGCACGGTCCTCGGGGCGCGCCTGGGCAACGTGCGCGCGAGCGTCGCCGAGCTCGGCCGCAACGCGCACCTCGTCATCTCGGGCCAGGCGAGCGGCCCGACCGCCTCGTTCCTCAAGTACCTGCAGGAGAGCCCGCTGTCGCAGCGGCTGCACGGCTTCACCGACAGCATGACCGTGCACGGCGACGGCCGGCTGCTGCTGCGGCTCGACCTCGCGCTCGCGGACATGGAAAAGACGCAGGTTCAGGGCGACTACGAGTTCTCGTCGAACGACATCGTGCTGCACCCGGCGATCCCGCCGATCGAGCGCGCCGCGGGCAAGCTCGGCTTTACCGAGTCGACGCTATCGGCGAACAACGTGCGCGGCCGCCTGGCCGGCGGCGCAGTGCACGTCGAAGGCGGGCCGAAGCCCGACGGCGGCCTCGAGTTCGTCGCGCGCGGCGACGCGCGCGGCGACGCGCTGCCGCTCGACGAGCCGTTCCACGGCCGGTTGTCGGGCATTCTGCGCTACACGGCACGCGTCGCGCTGAGCGAGGGGCAGGCGCGCTTCACGATCGACTCCCCGCTCGTCGGCCTGGCGAGCGCGCTGCCGGCGCCGTTCACGAAGAGCGCCGCCGCCTCGCTGCCGCTGCACGTCGAGATCCATCCGGGGGGCGAAAGCGGCCGCGACCGCATCTCGGCGACGCTCGGCCGGCTTGCCGCAGCCGAGATCCTGCGCCGGCGGCAGGGCAACGAGATGGTGGTGCAGCGCGCCGCGCTGTGGATGTCGCCCGCGCCGGGGCAGCCGATCCGGCTGCCCGAGCGGCCCGGCATGCTGGTCTACGGCACGCTGCCGTCCCTCGACCTCGACCGCTGGCTCGCGCTGCCCGGCGGCCGCGGCGGCGGCAGCGCCTCGATTGACGTGCGCATCGGCACGCTCGACGCGCTCGGCAAGCGCTTCAACAAGGTGGCGGTGCGCGCCGGCGCCGACGCCGCCGGCTGGTCGGCGAGCGTGGGCGCGGAGGAGGCGGCGGGCGAGCTCTCGTATCGCAACGCGGGCGGCGGCCGACTTACCGCGCGGCTCGAGCGCCTGAGCGTGCCGCAGGATTCGCCCGGCACGCGGCCGCAGGCGGGCGCGGTGCAACAGAACCTGCCGGCGCTCGACTTCGTCGCCGAGCAGTTCTCGTTCGGCGACAAGCCGCTCGGCCGCGTCGAGATCCAGGCGCAGCGCGCCGGCGCCGACTGGCGCGTCGACAAGCTGGCGATGCAGAACCCCGACGCCTCGCTCACCGCCAAGGGCCTCTGGCGCCGGGGCGTCGCCCAGAACACCACGGTCGACTTCGACCTGCAGGCGGCCGACGCGGGCAAGTTCCTCGGCCGCGTCGGCAGCCCCGGCCTGCTGCGCGGCGGCCGCGTGCACCTGCAAGGCATGCTGACCTGGAACGGCGAGCCGACCGCGATCGACTACCCGAGCCTGTCGGGCGACATGCAGATGCAGGCCGAAGACGGCCAGTTCCTCGAGGTCGATCCCGGCCTCGGCAAGCTGATCTCGCTCATGAACCTGCAGGCGCTGCCGCGCCGCGTCGCGCTCGACTTCCGCGACGTGTTCTCGAAAGGCTTCCAGTTCGACCGCATCACCTCGAGCAGCCATGTCGAGCGCGGGGTCATGGCGATCCACGACTTCCGCATGCGCGGCTCGGCGGCGCAGGTCGAGATGTCGGGCAGCGTCGACGTCGCGCGCGAGACACAGGACCTGAAAGTGCGCATCATCCCCAGTCTTGGCGACACCGCCGCGGCGGTGCTCGCCTTCGTCAACCCGCTGCTGCTCTTTCCTGCGGCGCTGGCGCAGCGCATCTTGAAAGATCCGCTCGGGCACATATTTTCCTTTGAGTACGCCGTGACCGGCACCTGGTCCGACCCGACGGTGAAACGCACCAACGTCGACGTGCGCACGGTGACGCCGAACGATTCCAGATAGGAGAAAATAGGCCCTTGCTTCTCGATACCGCCACCAGCACCCTCCTGACCCCGTTCGACCTCGAGACCGGCAAGCTCGAGCGCGTCTTCGGTACGCTCGCCGGGCGCAAGGTCGACTATGCCGACCTCTACTTCCAGTACTCGCGCTACGAGGGCTGGAGCCTGGAGGAGGGCATCGTCAAGAGCGGCAGCTTCAACATCGAGCAGGGCGTTGGCGTGCGCGCCGTGTCGGGCGAGAAGACCGCCTTCGCCTACTCGGACGAGATCAGCTTCGACGCGCTGCAGGACGCGGCGAAGGCGGCGCGCGCCATTGCCGCTGCAGGACAGGTTCGTCGTGTAAAAGCTTCTTCTGAAAAATCAGAAATAGTCCCTCTGTACAAGGAAGTGGATCCGATCGCGTCGCTGCCGTCGCAGGACAAGGTCGCGCTGCTGGAGAAGCTCGAGAAGAAGTGCCGCGCGCTCGACCCGCGCGTCACGCAGGTGATGGCGAGTCTCGGCGGCGAATACGAAGTCGTGCTGATCGCGCGCGCCGACGGCGGCGTCGCCGCCGACGTGCGGCCGCTGGTGCGGCTGTCGGTGCAGGTGATCGCCGAGCAGAACGGCCGGCGCGAGTCCGGCTCGGGCGGCGGCGGCGGGCGCACCGACTACTCGCACTTCACCGACGCGGCGCTCGACCAGTATGCGAAGCAGGCGGTCTCGCAGGCGCTCGCCAACCTCGAGGCGCGCCCGGCGCCGGCGGGAACCATGACCGTCGTGCTCGGCCCGGGTTGGCCCGGCGTGCTGCTGCACGAGGCGGTCGGCCACGGTCTCGAAGGCGACTTCAACCGCAAGGGCAGCTCGGCGTTCGCCGGGCGCATGGGCCAGCGCGTTGCTTCACCCGGCGTCACCGTGGTCGACGACGGCACGCTGCCCGGGCGGCGCGGCTCGCTCACCATCGACGACGAGGGCACGCCGACCAGCCGCACGGTGCTGATCGAGGACGGCGTGCTGCGCGGCTACCTGCAGGACAGCCTGAACGCGCGCCTGATGAAGATGCCGCTCACCGGCAACGCGCGGCGCGAGTCGTTCGCCCACATGACGATGCCGCGCATGACCAATACTTATATGCTGGCCGGCCCGCACGATCCGCAGGAAATCATCCGCAGCGTGAAGAAGGGCCTCTACGCCACCAATTTCGGCGGCGGCCAGGTCGACATCACCAACGGCAAGTTCGTCTTCTCGACCGCCGAGGCGTATCTCATCGAGGATGGCAAGGTGACGCAGCCGGTGAAGGGCGCGACGCTGATCGGCAACGGCCCCGACGCGCTCACGCGCGTGGCGATGATCGGCAACGACCTCGCGCTCGATTCCGGCATCGGCACCTGCGGCAAGGAAGGCCAGAGCGTGCCGGTCGGCGTCGGCCAGCCGACGCTGCGCATCGACGGTTTGACGGTGGGAGGCACGGCCTGAGGTTTCGCTAGAGGAGGAGGGGACATGAGAAGCACGCTTGCCTTGTTGCTGCTCGGCCTTGCCGGCGCTGCGTTCGCCGCCGGACCGCAAGTCGCGATGGAAGAGTTCATGGTGCCGGCTGCGGATCCTGGCATCCAGCTCTACGTCCGCAACAAACATCCGCGGGGCGCCAACAAGTTCCCGGCGGAGAAGATCCTCCTCTACGTGCACGGCGCGACGTATCCGTCGGAGACGGCGTTCGATCTCCAGCTGAACGGGCTCTCTTGGATGGACTACATCGCGCAGCGCGGCTACGACGTCTACCTCGTCGATCTCCGCGGCTATGGCCGCTCGACGCGGCCGCCGGAAATGGACAAGCCAGCCGCCGAGAACGAGCCGATCGTGCGCACCGCCACCGCGGTCAAGGACGTCGGCGCGGCGGTCGACTTCATCCGCAAGCGCCGCGGCGTCGACAAGCTGAACCTCCTCGGCTGGTCGTGGGGCACCAGCATCATGGGCTGGTACACCGTCCAGAACAACGACAAGGTGGCGAAGCTGGTGCTCTACGCGCCGCAGTGGATCCGCAACACCGCGTCGCTCACCGACAGCGGCGGCAAGCTCGGCGCGTACCGCAGTGTCTCGCGCGACGCGGCGAAGGCGCGCTGGCTCACCGGCGTGCCCGAGGACAAGAAGGCCGAGCTCATTCCGGCGGGCTGGTTCGAAGCCTGGGCCGACGCGACGTTCGCCACCGACCCCGTCGGCTCGAAGCAATCGCCGCAGGTGCTGCGCGCGCCGAACGGCGTGCAGCAGGACAGCCGAGAGTACTGGAGCGCCGGCAAGGCGCTCTACGATCCGGCCGGCATCCGCGTGCCGACCTTCCTCGCGCACGCCGAGTGGGATGCCGACCTGCCGAGCTACATGCTGCACGAGTACTTCGCCAAGCTGACCAATGCGCCGTACAAGCGCTACGTCCAGATCGGCGAGGGCACGCACACCGTGATCATGGAAAAGAACCGCATGCAGCTATTCCAGGCGGTGCAGCAGTTCCTCGACGAGAAGCTCGACCCGGGCCTGTGACCTTCGCGGCGCGCGACCTTGCGGCGCGCATCCCCGACGGCGCGTTGCTCGCGCTGCCGCCGGACTACTCCATCCCGGCGATGGAAGTGGTCAGGTGTTTGATAAGAAGAAAATCGAAGGGACTTCGGCTGCTCGGCGTCCCCATCCTGGGCATGAGCGCGGACCTGCTGATCGGCGCGGGCTGCGTGGTCGAAGTCGAGACAAGTGCCGTCTCGCTCGGCGAAGCCGGGCTCGCACCGCGCTTCACCGAAGCGGTGGAAGGTAATCTCATCGAGGTGAAGGACGCCACCTGCCCGGCGATCCACGCCGCGCTGCAGGCGGCCGAGAAGGGCGTGAGCTTCATGCCGGTGCGCGGCATCGGCGCCTCCGACCTGGTGAAGGCGCGCAAGGACTGGATCGTCCAGGGCGAGGTCGTGCTGGTGCCGGCCGTCCGGCCCGACGTCGCGCTGTTCCACGCCCGCTGGGCCGACGACGCCGGCAATGTGTGGGTCGGCCGCCGCCGCGAGCTCGCCACCGCGGCGCACGCGGCGCGCGAGAGCTTCGTGACCTATGAGGAGAAGCGGGAAGGCGACATGCTCGAGGACGAGCTGCTCGCGCCTGGCGTGATCTCGTCGCTCTACGTTTCCGCGGTCGCGCAGGCGCCGCGCGGCGCCTGGCCGTTGGGCGTGCCGGGCGTCTATGGCGTCGACGACGCGCACCTCTCGCTGTACGCGAGAGCGGCAAAGACGCGCGAGGGTTTCGACCGCTACCTGGACGAATGGATCCTTACGCCAAGGAAGAGCTTCTCGCCTGCGTGATCGCGCGGCTGCTGGAGGGCGCGCGTCATGCGGCCATCGGCGCTTCGTCGCCCATTCCCGCTTCAGGATGCTTTCTCAAGAAGATTTCCGATCCTTCCTTTCGCGTGTCGCTTCAACAACGGCGCGCGGCGAACCCCTTTACCGAGGGCTCGCGCGAGCTGTTCGATCTCGCCGGGCAGGGGCGCATCGACGTGTTCTTCCTCGGCGGCGCGCAGATCGACGGAACCGCGGCGATCAACCTGGTGCGCGCCGACGGCAGGCGCTTTCCCGGTTCCTTCGGTTCGGCCTACATGTATCCCGCCGTCAAGAACGTGATCCTCTTTCGCGAGGAGCACTCCCGGCGAACGCTGGTACCGAAGGTGGAGTTCGTCTCCGCGCGCGGCGACCCGCGCGCGCTGCTCACCGGCAAGGCGCTGTTCGGCTGGCAGAAGGATAAGCGCCGCTTCCGGCTGGAGAGCATTCACCCCGGCCACACCCTGGACGAGATCTTGCAAGATACGGGCTTCGATTTCGACCGTGGGGAAACGAAAATCACTGAACAGCCTTCAAAACAAGAGCTTTCGTCGCTGAGGGGGCCGGTCGCGAAAACGATTCAAGCGGACTACCCCGATTTCGCCCGCAAAGTATGGGGATTAAACTAACGTCATGAACGCTCCCGAGAAACTCAAGCAGTACGACCGCGACGCGCAGAGCGTCGGCAACATCGTCCATCTCGAGCACTTCAACGTGGTGATCCCCGACCAGCGCCTGGCGACGCTGTTCTACGTCACCGGCCTGGGCGGCACGCGCGACCCGTATCTGTTCACCGGCCTGGAGAACATGTGGGTCAACTTCGGCCGCACGCAGGTGCACCTGCCGAGCCGCGCCGAGCCGCCGCGCGCGGAGGTGCTGCGCGGCACCGCCGGCTTCGTCGTGCCGAGTCTCGAGGAGCTGCTGAAGCGGCTTGAGCATGCCGGACACGAAATGAAGCGGGTGGCGCCGGAAATTCCCAATAAATTTGCTTTCAAAAAACTAAACAACACCGTTGAAGCCACCTGCCCCTGGGGCAACCGCGTGCGCTGCCACGAGCCTTCGGCCGAGCTCGGCCCGATCGAGCTCGGCATGGCGTACGTCGACTTCGACGTGCCGCAGGGCACAGCCGACGGCATCGCGCGCTACTACAAGGAAGTGATGCGGGCGCCCAGCAGGGTAGAGTCAGGCGCTTCGAAAGGGCGCGCCATCGTGAGCGTGGGCCGCTACCAGAAGCTGATCTTCACCGAGACCGCCGCCGCGCTGCCCGAGTACGACAACCACCACATCCAGATCTACATCGCCGACTTCGGCACGCCCTACCACTGGCTGAAGGAGCGCGACCTGATCACGATGGAGACCGACGCCAACGAGTGGCGCTTCCAGTGGATCGTCGACCCGAAGGATGGCCGCAAGCTGTTCCAGATCGAGCACGAGGTGCGCAGCATGAAGCACCGCCTGTTCGGCCGACCGCTGGTGAACCGCAACCACGGCATCAGTAACATGACCTACGAAGCGAACTCCGATGCCTTCAGAGGAACCGTCTAGCCGGTCGTCCAGTTGCGGGAACGGCTGACCGCGTCCCGCCAGCGCAGCATCTTCGCTTCCGCTTCCTTGCGCTCCATGCGCGGCTCGAAGCGCCTTTCCGCCTGCCACATCGCGGCGAGCTGCTCGCGCGAGCCCCACAGGCTGGTCGTCAGGCCGGCGAGGTAGGCGGCGCCGAGCGCCGTAGTCTCGAGGATCTTCGGCCGCACCACCGCCACGCCGAGGAGGTCGGCCTGGAACTGCATCAGCAGGTCGTTCGCCGCCGCGCCGCCATCGACGCGCAACTCGGTGAGCGCGCTGCCGGCGTCGGCCTGCATCGCCTCCAGCACATCGGCGCTCTGGAAGGCGATCGCTTCCAGGGCCGCCCGTGCAATATGTGCACGGGACGTTCCACGCGTGATGCCGATCAGCGCGCCGCGCGCGTGCGCGTCCCAGTAGGGCGCGCCGAGCCCCGTGAAGGCCGGCACCAGGTAGACGTCGCCGCTGTCGAGGACCGTGGCCGCGAGCCGCTCGACTTCCTTCGAGCTGTTGAAGAACCCCATCTCGTCGCGCAGCCACTGCACGACGGCGCCGCCGATGAACACGCTGCCCTCGAGCGCGAACTCCTTTCCCGGCATGCCGGCGCAGGCGGTAGTGACGAGTCCCGCCGCCGAATCGATCGCGCTTGCGCCGGTGTGCAGCAGCATGAAGCAGCCCGTGCCGTAGGTGTTCTTCGCCATCCCGGCCCGGTGGCAGCCCTGGCCGAAGAGCGCCGCCTGCTGGTCGCCGGCGACGCCGGCGATGACCAGCGGCTCGCCGAATTCGGCCGCGGGCAGCATGCCGAAGGCGTGCGTCGACGGATGCACATCCGGCAGCATCGAGCGCGGCACGCCGAGCAGGCGCAGCAGCTCCGCGTCCCAGTCGCCGGTGTGGATGTTGAAGAGCATGGTGCGCGACGCGTTCGACGGGTCGGTGACGTGCGTGCGGTTGCCGGTCAGGTGCCACGTCAGCCAGGTGTCGACTGTCCCGAAGGCGAGCTGGCCCGCCTCGGCCTTCGCGCGCGCGCCGGATACGTTGTCGAGGATCCACTTGATCTTGGTGCCGCTGAAGTAGGGATCGATCACGAGGCCGGTGCGGTCGCGCACCAGGCCTTCAGCGCCTTGCCGTTTCAGCTCATCGCAGAGTCCGGCCGTGCGCCGGTCCTGCCAGACGATGGCGTTGTGGATCGGCTCGCTGGTCTGGCGATCCCACACGATGGTGGTCTCGCGCTGGTTGGTGATGCCGATGCCCTGCACGTTCTTCAGCGCGACGCCGCGGATCGCCTCGCGCGCGGTGGCGCGCTGCGTGGCGAGGATCTCCTTCGGATCGTGCTCGACCCAGCCCGGCTGCGGGTAGATCTGGCGGAACTCGCGCTGCGCCGACGCGGCGGGCAGCCCGTTCTCGTCGAACAGGATCGCGCGCGAGCTGGTGGTGCCCTGGTCGAGTGCCAGCACGTATTTCACGCGGCCAATTCTATAGAATGCGCCCCTTATGCCATTGCCCGTCATCGAAGTGGAGCGCGAGCTCACCCATACCCGCCGCGTCCGCTACGAGGGCTACAAGCGCGCCGACGGCCTGTGGGATATCGAGGCGCACCTCTCGGACACCAAGAACCACGACTACCGCCTGAAGACCGGCGTGCGCCGCGCCGGGCAGGCGATCCACGACATGTGGCTGCGGGTGACGATCGACCGGGCGTTCGTGATCCGCGGCGCGACGGCCTCGTCCGATGCCGTGCCTTATCCCGGCGGCTGCGACGCCATCGCGCCGGCCTACCGGAAGCTGGTCGGCTTGAGCCTGATCAAGGATTTCCGCCGCAAAACGCGCGAAGTTCTGGGCGGCGTGCAGGGGTGCACGCACCTCACCGAGATGCTGGGCGGCCTGCCGACCGCGGCGATCCAGACCTTCGCCGGCGAGATGAGCGAAGACAGGGAGGACGGCAGCAAGCCGTTCCAGCTCGACCAGTGCCACGCGCTCGACACGAGCGGCGGCACGGTCAAACAGTGGTATCCGAAATGGCATAGAGCAAAATGAAAATCCACGAGCACCAGGGCAAGGAAATCTTCCGCAAGTTCGGCATCACGACGCCGCGCGGCTTCCCCGCTTTCAGCGTCGATGAAGCCGTCGAGGCGGCGAAGAAGCTCGGCGGCAGCGTCTGGGTGGTCAAGGCGCAGATCCACGCCGGCGGCCGCGGCAAGGGCGGCGGAGTAAAGGTCGCGAAGTCGGTGGATGAAGTTCGAAAATTTGCTGCTTCCATTTTGGGGATGCAGCTCAAAACCCATCAAACGGGACCGCAGGGCCAGAAAGTCAGGCGCCTGTTGATTGAAGAAGGCGCCGACATCAAGAAGGAGCTGTACCTTGGCATGGTGGTCGACCGCGGCACGCAGAAGGTCGCGTTGATGGCCTCTTCCGAGGGCGGCATGGACATCGAGGAAGTCGCCGCCCACACGCCCGAGAAGATCCACAAGGTCTTCATCGATCCGGCGACGGGCCTCAAGGATGACGAAGCAAGGGGCGTGGCGAAAAAGATCGGCATCCCCGACTCCGCCCTTGCCGAAGCCGGAGCGCTTTTCAAAAACCTGTACCGCTGCTTCTGGGATACCGATGCCTCGCTTGCGGAGATCAACCCTCTCATCCTGAACGGAGCCGGCAAGGTCATCGCGCTCGACTCGAAGATGAACTTCGACGACAACGCGCTGTTTCGCCACCCCGACATCGTGGCGATGCGCGACCTCGACGAGGAGGACCGGTTCGAGATCGAGGCCTCGAAGTACGACCTCAACTACATCTCGCTCGAGGGCAACATCGCCTGCATGGTGAACGGCGCCGGCCTCGCCATGGCGACGATGGACACGGTGAAGCTGTTCGGCGGCTCGCCGGCCAACTTCCTCGACGTCGGCGGCGGCGCGACCGCGGAGAAGGTCACCGCGGCGTTCAAGATCATGCTCTCCAACCCGAAGGTGAAGGCGATCCTCGTCAACATCTTCGGTGGCATCATGAAGTGCGACACCATCGCGACCGGCGTGGTCGCGGCGGCGCGCGAGGTCAAGCTGTCGATCCCGCTGGTGGTGCGCATGAAGGGCACCAACGAGGACCTCGGCAAGAAGATCCTCAAGGACTCCGGCCTGCCGATCATCTCGGCCGACAACATGGCGCAGGCCGGCCAGAAAGTGGTCGCCGCGATCGCGAAGAAGAAAAAGCCTGCGGCGAAGAAAAAATCCAAACCGGCGAAGAAGAAAAAGCCGGTGAAGAGGAAAAAGAAATGAGCATCCTCATCGGCAGGCACACGCGTGTCGTCACCCAGGGAATCACCGGCAAGACCGGCATGTTCCACACGCAGACCAGCCGTGCGTATGCGGATGGAAAAAATTGCTATGTGGCAGGAGTGAATCCCAAGAAAGGCGGGGAGAACTTCGAGGGGATTCCGATTTTTGCGACCGTGAGGGAAGCGAAGGAAAAAGCGGGCGCGAACACCTCGGTCATCTACGTGCCGCCGCCGTTCGCCGCCGCGGCGATCTGGGAAGCGGTGGAAGCCGACCTTGACCTCGTCATCTGCATCACCGAGGGCATTCCGGTGCGCGACATGATCGAGGTGCGCGACCGCATGCGGAAGCAGAAGCGCCGCACGCTGCTGGTCGGACCGAACTGCCCCGGCGTGATCACGCCGGGCATCGTAAAAATCGGCATCATGCCGGGCCACATCCACAAGCCGGGCCGCGTCGGCGTCGTATCGCGCTCCGGGACGCTGACCTACGAGGCTGTCGGTCAGCTGACCGAGCTCGGCATCGGCCAGTCGACCGCGGTCGGCATCGGCGGCGATCCGGTCAACGGAATGAAGCACGTCGACGTTATGAAGCTCTTCAACGAGGATCCGGCCACCGAGGCGGTCATCATGATCGGCGAGATCGGCGGCTCCGACGAAGAGGAAGCGGCGCGCTGGGTGAAGGCGAACATGAAAAAGCCGGTGGTCGGCTTCATCGCCGGGGTGACCGCCCCGCCGGGCAAGCGCATGGGCCACGCCGGCGCCATCATCTCGGGGGGCAAGGGCACCGCGCAGGAGAAGCTGGCAGTGATGGAGTCGTGCGGGATCAAGGTCACCAAGAATCCCGCCGAGATGGGCAGGCTGCTCAAATCCGTACTGAAGTAATCCGCCTTCCGCTCGCCGCCGCGCTGCCGTACGCGGCGACGATCTTCCTTTCGTCGTTCCTGCTGTTCCTGGTGCAGCCGGTGATCGCCAAGCAGATCCTGCCCTGGTTCGGCGGCTCAGCGGGCGTCTGGACTACCTGCATGGTGTTCTTCCAGACCCTCCTGCTGGCGGGCTACGGCTACGCCGACCTGACGATGCGCCTCGGCGCGCGCCGCCAGGCGATGCTGCATGTCGCGCTGCTCGGCGCGTCGCTGCTGTTCCTGCCGATCCTCGCCTCGAGCGGCTGGAAGCCGCAGGGCGACGAGGAGCCGATCGGCCGCATCCTGCTGCTGCTGCTCGCTACCATCGGGCTGCCGTACTTCCTGCTCTCCAGCACCACGCCGCTGCTGCAGGCCTGGTACTACCGGCGCTGGCACGCCGCCGTGCCGTATCGCCTGTTCGCGCTTTCCAACTTCGCCTCGCTGCTCGCGCTGCTCGGCTTTCCGCTGATCTTCGAGCCGGCGTTCGACCTGAATACGCTCGGCTGGGCATGGTCGTTCCTGTATGCCGGGTTCGTCGTCCTGTGCGGCACCGTCGCGCTGATGTCGGGGAACGGGGCCGCGGTTTCTCAAAAGAAGAACGTTTCCGAGAAACCAAAAGGCAAGCAGCAGATGCTCTGGCTCGCGCTCTCCGCCATGGGCTCGGTGATGCTGCTCGCGGTCACCAACCACATCACGCAGAACATCGCGAGCGTGCCGTTCCTGTGGGTGCTGCCGCTGGCGCTGTACCTGATCACCTTCATCCTCGCCTTCGACCATCCGCGCTGGTACCTGCGGCCCGCGTTCCTCGCCGCGCTGGTGGTCCTGCTGCCGCTGATGGCGTGGTACGTGCCCTCGCTCGACCTGAAGATCGCCGTGCCGCTTTATCTCGCCGGCATGTTCGTCGCGTGCATGGTGTGCCACGGCGAGCTGTCGCGGCTGCGGCCGGACCCGGCGCACCTGACGCGCTTCTTCCTGATGATCTCGGTCGGCGGCGCGCTCGGCGCCGTGCTGGTGGCGATCGTGGCGCCGCTCGCGCTGCCGGGCTACTTCGAGCTCGGCATCGCACTGGTGGCGCTCGCCGCGGTCCTCAGCGTCAGCCTGAAGAAGCTGTTCCGCCTCGTCGCAGTCGCCACCACCGTGGCGACTGCGTTCTTCGTGGTGCGCGGTGCGCAGGACTACACGAGGGGCGTGCGCGTCATGGAGCGCGATTTCTACGGCGTCGTGCGCACGGTCGACTTCTACGAGCCGGTCGCCTACCGCTCGATGTACCACGGGCCCATCATGCACGGCGGCCAGCTGCTCGGTTACTCGTTCCGCAACACGCCCGCCGACTACTTCAGCCCCGGCTCGGGCTACGGCCGCGTGTTCCGCTCCATCCGCGCGGTGCACGCGAAGAAGGGGCTCAACGTCGGCGTGATCGGCCTCGGCGCGGGCGTCATCGGCGCCTGGATGCGGCCGGGCGACACGCTGGTGTTCTACGAGATCAGCCCGCGCGTGGTCGACATCGCCAAGCGCGAGTTCACCTACCTGCACGACACGCCGGCGCGTACCGAGGTGGTGATGGGCGACGGCCGCCTGTCGCTCGAGCGCGAGCCGCCGCGCGGCTACGACGTGCTCGGCATCGACGCCTTCTCCGGCGACTCGATCCCGATGCACCTCATCACGCGCGAGGCGATGGCGATCTACGTCAGGCACCTCAAGCCCGACGGCGTGATCGTGTTCCAGGCCACCAACCGCTTCATCGACCTGCTGCCGGTGGTGAAGCGCCTCGCCGCCGAGTTCGGCATGGAGGCAGTCAACGTCTCCGACTCGCCCTCCGGCGAAGAGGGTCCGGAGTACTGGTACTCCGCCACCGACCAGGTCATAGTCACGCGCAACAAGAAGCTGCTCGCCGCGCCCCTCATCGCCGACGGCGCCGACGCGATCGAGGACCGGCAGGACCTGCCGATCTTCACGGATTCGCATCACAATCTGCTCAGGATCCTGAAGTAGAATTTTCCGGTGGAGCTGAAGCTCAAGCAGGTGGACGTCTTCACCGACCGCCCTTTCCTCGGTAATCCCGTCGCCGTGGTCTTCGGCGGCGAGGCACTCGATACCGCGGCCATGCTGCGCATCGCGAACTGGACCAATCTCTCCGAGACTACCTTCCTCCTGCCGTCAAAGGCCGCCGACTACAAGCTGCGCATCTTCACGCCCCGGCTCGAGCTGCCCTTCGCCGGCCACCCAACTATCGGCAGCGCCTACGCCGCGATCGAGTCCGGCTTCGCCAAGCCGGTGGACGGCAAGCTGCAGCAGGAATGCCGCGCCGGGATCGTGGACCTGAAGGTGGAGGCGGGCGGCCGCATCTTCCTCAAGTCCCCCGAGGCAAAGATCGCCGACGTGCGCGGCAAGCTGCCGTTCGCGAAGAAGCTCCTGCGCGTCGACGTCGGCCCGGTCTGGATCGTCGGCGAGGCGGAGAGCGCCGAGGCGCTCGCGGCGCTGAAACCCGACCAGGCCGCGATCGCCCAGTTCACCACCGACCTCGAGGCGACCGGGGTCACCGTCTTCGCCGAGTCGAAGGACGGCGAATCGAAGATCCACGTGCGCACCTTCGCCCCGCTGTTCGGCATTCCCGAGGATCCGGTGTGCGGCAGCTGCAACATCAGCGTCGCCGCCTACCTGAAGGCGACCAACCAGGTCGACCGTTTCGGCTATCACTACACCGCCCGCCAGGGCATGCAGATGGGTCGCGACGGCCGCGTCTACGTCCGCATCGACATCGACGGCATCCGCATCGGCGGCGACGCGGTGACCTGCGTGGAAGGAACCTTAAGAACCTGAGTCGGGTTCGCCGCAGCGTTTCAGAATTTCGGCGCGCACCTCGTCGCGCAGCTTCACCACCGCGTTCCAGTCGCTCCCCGCGGGCTGCACCGGCGGCGCGAGGTTCACCGTCACCGGGCTGCGGCGCAGGAACCACGTGCCTTCGCGCAGCACGGAGCGCGCGCCGCGGATCGCCGCCGGCGCTACCGGCGCGCCGGCCTGCGCTGCGGCCTGGAATCCGCCGGCGCGGAACGGCATCAGGCCGGCCTGGCGCTGGAAGGTGCCCTCCGGGAAGACGATCAGCGACACGCCGCGCTTCACCGCCGCGGTCAGCTCGTCGACATGCTCGACGCTCTTCTGCACATCGAAGCGCTCGACGAACTCGGCGCCGAGGCCGGCGACGATTACACGCGTGACCAGGTTTGCCTTCAGCTCGCGCTTGGCGACGAAAGCGAAGGGTCGCCCGGCGAGCGCCGCCAGCAGCGCCACCCCGTCGAGGTAGCTGGTGTGGTTGACGGCGAGCACGCAGGGAGCGGCAGGCAGGTTCTCCAGCCCGCGCGCCACGAACGGGATGCGCGCAAGGCGGAAGAAAAGCCGGGCGCACTTGCCCGTGACGCGCCACGCGGGCGCGCCCGGGATGATCCAGCAAGACAGGAATACGAGCGGAAACAGCATGCCGATCACCGCCCAGGCCCGCGCGGCGAAGAGCAGGCCGCGCGCGGTGCGCCAGCCGCGCCGCAGTTGGGGGCCGACGCCGGCCAGCCCCAGGTGCACGAACTGCAGCCACACTGCCCGCGGCTTCACCGCCCGCGGCCCGCGCTCGTAGTACTCGCGCGCCGCGACGCGCCGGATCTTGCCGCTCGAGGTCTTCGGCACCGTGGCCGGCGGCGCGAGCACGATGTCGTCGGCCGGCCCGGCGATCAGGCTTACGGCGAGGGCGCTGATCTTCTTCTTGAGCTCCTGGTGCAGCGCCGGATCCTGCTCGCGCGTCTCAGCGAGCACCACCACCCGCTCGGTACCGCTCGCGCGGTCCATCGAGCCGAACACCGCGACGCAGCCGCGGCGGATGCCAGGAAGGTCGCCGACCGCCTCCTCGAGCTCGTAGGGGCTGATGTTGCGGCCGCCGCGGATGATGATGTCCTTCTCGCGGCCGGTGATGTACAGCATGCCGTCGGCGAGGTAGGCGCGGTCGCCGCTGTTCAGCCAGCCGCCGCCGGCGAAGAGCGCCTTGGTCGCTTCGGGGTTGTGGTAGTAGCCGGTGGTCGCCGAGGGGCCGCGGAACTGCAGCGCACCCTCGTAGCGGTCGGGCAGCTCGAGCCCGGCGCCGTCGACCACGCGCACGTCGTGCGCGGCAATCGGATGGCCGCAGCCCACCACCCTGAGCGGCGAAGGATCGCCCGGCGCCGCGTCGACCGCCTCGCCGCTCGCGCTGAAGGTGTCGCGGTCGAGCGTGTCGACGCGCCATGGCTCGCCCATCGGGGTGAAGGCGAGGCCGACCGAGCACTCCGCCAGGCCGTAGCAGGGGTTCATGGCGGTCTGCGGAAACCCGTGACGCGAGAATCGATCGCCGAAGGCGGTCATCGTCTCCGGGCTCACCGGCTCGGCGCCGTTGAAGGCGAAGCGCCAGCTGGAGAGGTCGATGCCTTCCATTTCTTTTTCTTCTGTTCTTCTGATGCATAACTCATAAGAAAAATTCGGCCCGCCGGAGATCGTGCCGCGGTGGCGGTGGATCGCGCGCAGCCACGAGCTCGGCCGCGAGAGGAAAGCGAGCGGCGACATCAGCACCACCGGGAAGCCGAGGAACATCGTAGCGAAGCAGCCGCCGATCAGGCCCATGTCGTGGTAGAGCGGCAACCAGCTCACGAACACATCGGCGGGCCCGGCGTTCACCGCCTTGCCCATCGCCTGCACGTTGGCGAGCAGGTTCTCGTGCGTGAGCACGACGCCCTTCGGGTTGCCGGTGCTGCCCGAGGTGTACTGCAGGAAGCCGATGTGCCCGCCGCGCCCCTTCACGGGGCTAAAGCTTGAATTCGAATTCGATTCGAAGTCACTTGGTGTCAGAACGGATCTGAGAGATTCGACCTGAGCACGAAGCAGGTAAGCGAGCGGCTTCGCCTCGGCAACGGTGATCATGATCGTCGCGCCGGCGCTCTTCAGGATGCCGACGTGGCGCGTCATGTGATCTTCGATGGTGGTGAGGCGCGCAGGCGGGTAGAGCGGCACCGGCACCCCGCCGGCGAGCAGCGTGCCGTAGAAGGAGAACAGATATTCCTTCGAGGTCGGCAGCATGATCGCCACCATCTGCCCCGGCTGCAGGCCCTCTTCCGCGAGCCGCGCTGCGTACGCCAGCGAGCCGTCGTAGAGCGCCTGGTATGTGATCGGCGTCTCTTTCTTCTCCTCGTAGAGGAATACCGTCAGGCGATCGGGCTGCTTTTCGACGTGGTATTCGAGCGCCTCGGTAAGCGTCTGCGCATGAACCGGCGGCCGCACGCCCTCTGACTGCACCAGGCTCGCCACGCTGCGGTCGGCGGCGTGCGGCGCTTGGCCGGCGCCGGCGAGGAGGAAGCGCAGCAGATCGCGCGGCGTCTCGGCGGTGGCGAGCGCCTGCTCCGGCAGGCTCACGCCGAACTCGCGCTCGAGGCGCAGCACCACCTCGACGCGCGCCAGGCTGTCGAGGCCGAGGTCGCGCTCGAGCGAGCTGTCGAGCGCGACGTAGGCGTCGACGTTAGGGCGCGCCTCGCGCGCGACTTGCTGCACGAGCGCGAGCATGCGATTCGCGTCGACTGGGGAATCCATGGCGTCGGCGAGTGTACACTCGGGTTCCAAGGGGGGATTCGAAATGAGAATGAGCCTGCCGGCCAGCGCGCTGCTCGCGTTTTCCTTTTCCGCCGCGGCGGCCGACACCGGCGCGCTATGGGAGATCACCTCACAGATGAACATGCCGGGCATGCCGGCCGGCATGGGCGCGCGCACCAACCGCGTCTGCCAGGGCGACGATCCCGAGCGGCAGCAGGGCAAGGAGCGCTCGGACTGCAAAGTCACCGACAAGAAGACGACGGCCACGCGCACCCAGCTCACGCTGGTGTGCAAGGACGGCGGCACGATGACCATCGACCAGACCTACAACGCCGCGCGCACCGAGTTCAAGGGTGTGATGGCCATGAAGTCGAGCAAGGGCGACGTCACCATCAACACCACCGGTCGCAAAGTGGGCACCTGCGACGCGGTCGCGGAGCGCAAGGCGCGCGACGCCAAGATGGACGACATGAAGAAGCAGGTCGTAGCGGGCCAGGCGGCGGCCGCCGCGTCGATGAAGGATGCGAATGACCGGCAGATCAAGCAGTGCTCCGAGGCGCTGGAGAAGATGGACTGGCACGGCTTCGGCATGTATGCCACCTGCTACAAGAAGCAGGGCGACAAGAACTGCGCCTTCATGGACGCGCAGGCCAAGAACCAGCCGGGAGCGACCAAGGCCTGCAACGCCGGCCTGGGCGAGTTCTGCAAGCGCTTCCAGGGCGCCGAGGGCTTCATGCGGACGAAGAACAGGGAGGACGCGGCGAAGATGTGCGGCGTCACCATCGATTCGATCAAGACCGCGCAGTGCCCGCGCGTGGCGAAGACGCAGTCGCCACTCTCCTTCCTCGGCGGCTATTGCCCGGTCGAAGCGAAGCCGATCGCGCAGGAGAACTGCACCGGCCGCGACTACACCTCGAAGATGGGCGGCAAGTACGCCGCGTTCTGCCAGCACTACCTCGCGAATGCCGATTTCGACAAGCCGCGCGGCGGCTCGGGATCCGCGGCCGCGGCAACCGTGCCGGCGCAGGACAAGACGGCGGGGCAGAAATCCGCCGACGCGGTCAAGGAGGGCGTCAGCCAAGGGGTGAACAAGCTGAAAGGACTGTTCGGCCGGTAGATGCTCCGGCTCCTCCTCGCCGCCGCCTTCCTCGCGCCGGGCGCGGCGCGGGCGGCGGACGATCCCGCGCACGATCCCTATCCGTGGATCGGCGCCGCCTACGTGGTGAAGCGCGACGGCGCGCTGCTGTGGGCCGGCTCCGCCGACCGGAGTCTGCCACCGGCGAGCCTCGCGAAAATGATGACCGCGCTGCTCGCGCTCGAGCGCGGCAGGCTCGACGAGCCGGTGACGGTGGGGAAGGGCGTCCTCCAGGAAACCGGCACTCGCATGGGCCTCAAGCCGGGCGAGACGCTGCGCGCCGGGGATCTTCTCGCCGCGACCGTCGTACGCTCCGCGAACGACGCGTGTCGTTCGCTCGCGGAATCTTTCGGGCCTTCCGTAGACGAATTCGCATCCAGGATGAATGCGCGTGCCGCAGCCCTGGGCATGAAGAACACCCATTTCGTCGAGCCGTGCGGGCATGATCGCGAGGGGCAGTACGCGAGCGCCGCCGACTTGGTCCTGCTCGCCGAGCAGGTGATGAGGCATGACGAGTACCTGCGCCTTTCAAGGCTGGCGAAGGTCTCTTTCAGGACGCTTGAAGGGCGCGCGTTCACGCTACGCAATACCAACGCACTGATCGGCCGCTATGACGGAGCGATCGGCCTGAAGACCGGCTACACGCAGGGCGCCGGCAATTGCCTGGTCGCGCTCGCCGAGCGCGACGGCGTACGCGTGCTGGCGGTGCTGCTGAACGCGCCCAACCGCTGGTGGAACGCGGTGGGGCTGCTCGACCGCGCGTTCGCCGCGCCGCGATGAGGCCGGCGCTCGCCGTCGCCGCGGCGGCCGCGCTCGCCTTCCTGCCGTCGCTCGGCGGCGTGTTTCACTTCGACGACTACAACGTCATCGTCAACTACGACACCGTCCACTCGTGGCGCGCGCTCTTCGAGCGTGCAGGCCTTGGCGTGCGGCCGCTGCTCAAGGCGAGCTACACGTTCAACTGGCTCTTCGGTGGATTTGCTTTGCTCAACATCGCGTTTCACGCGATGAACGCCGCCCTGCTCTTTCTCATCGGCAACGAACTCTTCAGGGACCGCAGGGCCGCATGGATTGCGGCACTTCTCTTCGCGCTCCATCCGGCCGCCACCGAAGCGGTCACCTACATCAGCGGGCGCTCGTCGTCGATGATGGCGGTGTTCTACCTCGGCGCGATGCTCGCTTATCTGCGCGGATATCGCCGGACCTCGGTGATCCTCTTCGTCATGGCGGTGGCGACGCGCGAGACGGCGGTGACGCTGCCCGCGGCGCTCCTGCTGTGCGAGCTCTGCCGGCCCAATTTTTCATTCAGAACTGCTTTT
Source organism: Burkholderiales bacterium (assembly GCA_036496555.1). Classification (GTDB taxonomy): domain Bacteria; phylum Pseudomonadota; class Gammaproteobacteria; order Burkholderiales; family SG8-39; genus SCGC-AG-212-J23. The sequence goes on from DASXKY010000066.1 coordinate 66,354, forward strand.
CAACGGCAGTGGGCTCACTGGGCGCTGCTGTTCGCGGGGGCAGTCTTTGTTCTTCTCAACCAGCGCTACTTCGACCTCGTCGCCTATGGCTACGGCGAGCGCAGCCTGGGCGAGAACCTCATCACGCAGGTCGGCGGCGTATCCTATCTGGTACTGCGACTCATATCGCTGCAGGGCTACAACATCGATCCGGCGCTGCCGACGCTCATCGGGTGGGACCCGACGGCTGTCTTCCAGGCGCTGCTATTGCTGGCTTTGTTCATGATGGGGATAGCCAACCTGAGGGCCAGGCCCTGGATCGCGTTCGGCATCCTGTGGTTCTTCCTGCAGCTCACCCCCACGAACTCGATCGTCCCTCGGTTGGACGTCGCCAATGACCGGCAGCTCTATCTCGCCTCGTGGGGACTGTTTCTCGCTGTGTCGGTTGAATTGAAGAGTGACTTGAGAGTCATGGTGCCAATACTTCTGGCATTCGCCGTCGCCAGCGTCATTCGGCAGCTGGACTACCGCAGCGAGATCGCGCTGTGGGAGTCGAGCGTGGCCCTGGCGCCGTGGAACGCGAGAGGGCACAACAACCTCGGCTACGCGTACCAGGCGGCCGGGCGGATCGAGGATGCCCGCCGCGAATACCGGGCGGCGCTGCTCTTCGAGCCTCGCCATGAGAAGGCGCGCTTCAATCTCATGTTTCTGCCGCCGGAAAATGTGAAGAAGCCGTGAAGAATGCGGTCCGGTGCATGGCGCGCGCTTGCTTCGCGGCCCGCGAGCGGGCGACCATCCGCCGGTGAAGCCAGGCCTTACGCTCAAGCTGTTCCTCGCCATCCTCGCCGCCAGCGCGGTGGCGGCGATCGCCATGGCTTTCGCTACGCGGATGTCGTTCGAGTCGGGCTTCCTCGGCTACCTCAATCAGGTCGACGGCGAGCGCCTCGATCTGCTCACCGGCCGCCTCGCGCAGGAGTACCGCAGGCACGGCGGCTGGGACTTCATCGGCAACGACTACCGGCGGCTGCGCGAGATGGCGATCCCCGAGCAGCCGGTGCAGCGCCTCACGCTGCTCGACGCGTCGCGGCGTACTGTGGTGGGAAATCCCGAGCTTGCCGACGACGTCGCGGTGCGCCCGGTCGTGGTCGATGACCGCGTGGTCGGCTGGGTGGCGCGCGCGCCGTACCGCCGGCTCACCAGCGCGGCCGACCTCGCCTTCCAGCAGGAGCAGATGCGCGCGGCGTGGGTCATCGCCGCGCTCGCGGTGGTGCTCGCCGCTGCGCTCGCGGTGGTGCTCGCGCGCGCGTTCCTGCTGCCGCTCAAGCGCGTGGCGCAGGCCACGCACCGGCTCGCCGCCGGCGCCTACGACACGCGCGTCGCCGTGCGCTCGCGCGACGAGGTCGGCCAGCTCGGCGCCGACTTCAACGAGCTCGCGCGCACGCTGGAGAAGAACGAGCAGCTGCGCCGGCGCTTCATCGCCGACGTGTCGCACGAGCTGCGCACGCCGCTCGCGGTGGCGCGCGCCGAGATCGAGGCGATCGAGGACGGCGTGCGGCCGCTCACGCGCGAGTCGATCGACTCGCTCAAGCACGAGATCGGCGCGCTCGGCAAGCTGGTCGAGGACCTCTACCAGCTTTCGCTCGCCGACGTCGGCGCGCTCGCCTATAGGAAGGAGCGAATAGATGTCGCCGAAGTGGCGCGCGAGACGGTGGAGGCGTTCGGTGAGCGGCTGAGCGAGCGCCGCCTGAAGGTGGAAGCGGATCTGCGTCGCGCGGACGTGTTCGGCGACGGCGACCGCCTGGCGCAGGCGTTCCGCAACCTGCTGGAGAACTCGCTGCGCTACACCGACGCCGGCGGCCGGCTGCGCATCGGCGTGCGGCCCGACGCCGGGCGCGTCGCGGTCGAGTTCGAGGACTCGGCACCCGGCGTGCCCGCCGACTCGCTGCCGCATCTGTTCGAGCGCTTCTATCGCGTCGAGGGCTCGCGCAACCGCGCGCATGGCGGCGCCGGGCTCGGCCTCGCCATCGTGCGCAGCATCGTCGAGGCGCACGGCGGCGAGATCGTCGCGCGCGCGTCGCCCTTGGGCGGGCTCGCGGTGCAGATCGCATTGCCTCAGGTAGGCTGAGCGTGGAAGAAATTCTCATCGTCGAGGACGAGCCCAAGCTGGCCGCGCTGGTCGCCGACTACCTGCGTGCAGAGGCGTTCGGCGTGCACCTGATCGACGACGGGCTGCAGGTCGTACCCTGGGTGCGCGAGAACAAGACAGACCTCATCCTGCTCGACCTGATGCTCCCCGGCCGCGATGGCCTGGAGATCTGCCGCGAGCTGCGCAGCTTCACCGACGTGCCGGTGGTGATGGTCACGGCTCGCGTCGAGGAGATCGACCGCCTGGTCGGCCTCGAAGCCGGCGCCGACGACTACGTCTGCAAGCCGTTCAGCCTGCGCGAGCTGGTGGCGCGGGTGAAAGCGATCCTGCGCCGGCCGCGCGGCGCGAAGCGAGCCGCCGGCCTGGCGCTCGACGCGTCGCGCCACGTCGCCGAGCTCGACGGCACCGCGCTCGACCTTACGCCGGTTGAGTTCCGCCTGCTCGCCATGCTCGCCGAAGCACCGGGCAAGGTGTTCTCGCGCGGGACGCTGCTCGAGCGCCTCTATCCCGACCATCGCGTGGTGACCGATCGCACCGTCGATACCCACGTCAAGAACCTGCGCAAGAAGATCGCCGAGATCCGGCCGAGCGAGGACCCGATCCCGTCGATCTACGGCGTGGGCTACAAGCTGGAACTCTGATGCGACGTCTTCGTACTCTCCTGATCGTTATTTTTTCAATCCTGATGGTTGGCGGGGGGCTCTATCTGCTCCGCGAGCGCTACCAGGCGCAGAACCCGGTGCAGCCGAAAGGCGCCGGGGGCCGGCCGGGGGCATCGGGTGGCGTCGGCGCCGGGCCGACGCCGGTCGTCGCGCTGCCGGCGAGCCTCGGCTCGCTCGATGTGGTGATGAACGGGCTCGGCACCGCCACGCCGCTGCGCACAGTGACAGTCCGCTCGCGCGTCGACGGCGAGCTGGTGCAGGTGAAGTTCGACGAAGGGCAGCTGGTGAAGCCGGGCCAGCTCCTCGCCGAGATCGACCCGCGCGCCTTCCAGGTGCAGCTCGACCAGGCGCAGGGCATGCTCGCGCGCGACCAGGCGCTGCTCGAGAACGCGAAGCTCGACCTCGAGCGCTACCAGGGCCTGTTCAAGCAGGACTCGATCGCGAAGCAGCAGGTCGACACGCAGGTCTCGCTGGTGCGCCAGTACGAGGGCGCGGTGAGGGTTGACAAGAGCCAGGTCGATAACGCCAAGCTGCAACTGGCCTACACGCGCATCACCGCGCCGGTCGGCGGCCGCGTCGGCCTGCGCCTCGTCGACCAGGGCAACATCGTGCACTCGGGCGACGCCAACGGCATCGTCGTCATCGCGCAGCTGGCGCCGATCGCGGTGGTGTTCACCGTGCCGCAGGACAGCGTGCCGGTGGTGATGAAGCGCATGCAGTCGGAGCAGATCCCGGTCGAGGCGTGGGACCGCGAGAGCCGTGCCAAGCTCGCCGACGGCTTCCTCGCCTCGGCCGACAACCAGGTCGATCCCGCGACCGGCACGGTGAAGCTGAAGGCGCAGTTCGACAACGCCGACGGCGTGCTGTTCCCGAACCAGTTCGTCAACGTGCGGATGAAGGTGGACACGGTGCGCGACGCGATCGTCGTGCCGACTGCGGCGGTGCAGCGCGGCGCGCAGGGCCTTTTCGTCTACGTAGTGCGCGACGACAAGACCGTGACGCCGCGCCCGGTGAAGCTCGGCGCGGCCGACGTCCAGCGCATCGTCGTCGCCGACGGCCTGCGCGAAGGCGAGCTGGTGGTGGTCGACGGCATGGACCGCCTGCGGCCAGGCGCGACGGTGGAGGTGACTGCGGCGCGTCCCGAGATCAAGCCTCCCCCGGAAGTAAAAGGCAAAGGAAAAGGTGGACGCAAGAAGGCTTCCGAAAAGTGAACCCGTCGCGGCTGTTCATCGAAAGGCCGGTCGCCACCTCGCTGCTGATGGTGGCGCTGCTGCTCGTCGGCATGTTCGCCTACCGCCTGCTGCCGATCTCGGCGCTGCCGCAGGTCGACTACCCGACGATCCAGGTGTTCACGTTCTATCCGGGCGCCAGCCCGGATGTGATGGCCTCCTCGGTCACCGCGCCGCTCGAGCGCCAGTTCGGCCAGACGCCGGGACTGAAGGAGATGTCGTCGTCCAGCTCCGGCGGCGCCTCGGTGATCACGCTGCAGTTCGACCTCGCCGTGCCGCTCGACGTGGCGGAGCAGGGCGTGCAGGCCGCGATCAACGCCGGCTCCAACCTGCTGCCCTCCGACCTGCCGGCGCCGCCGGTCTACAGCAAGGTGAACCCGGCCGACGCGCCGATCCTCACGCTCGGCCTCACCTCGCGCACGCTGCTCCTGCCGGAGATCCAGAACCTCGCCGACACGCGCCTCGCGCAGAAGCTGTCGCAGGTGCCGGGCGTCGGCCTGGTCACGCTCTCGGGCGGCCAGCGCCCGGCGGTGCGCGTGCAGGCGAACCCGAAGGCGCTCGCCGCAAGCGGCCTCGGCCTCGAGGACGTGCGCACCGCGATCGCCGCGGCCAACGTGAAGAAGGCGAAGGGAAGCCTGGAGGGCCCGGCGCGCGCCTACACCATCGACGCCAACGACCAGCTGCGCTCGGCCGCCGAGTACAAGAGCGTCGTCGTCGCGTACAAGAACGGCGCGCCGATCTTCCTTTCCGACGTAGCCGACGTGGTCGACGACGCGGAGAACGTGCGCCTCGCGGCGTGGATGAACGAGGCGCCGGCCGTCATCGTCAACATCCAGCGCCAGCCGGGCGCCAACGTGATCGAGGTGGTCGACCGCATCAAGCGCCAGCTGCCGCAGCTCAAGGCCTCGCTGCCGGCCTCGATCGACATGGCGACGCTCACCGACCGCACGGTGACGATCCGCGCATCCGTGCACGACGTGCTGGTCGAGCTCGCCCTGGCGGTGGCGCTGGTGGTGGCGGTCATTTTCGTTTTCCTGAGAAACATCCGCGCCACGCTGATTCCGAGCATCGCGGTTCCGCTCTCGCTGGTCGGCACCTTCGGGGTGATGTACCTCGCCGGCTTCTCGATCAACAACCTGACGCTGATGGCGCTGGTGGTCGCGTCGGGCTTCGTCGTCGACGACGCCATCGTCGTCATCGAGAACATTGCGCGCCACATCGAGCACGGCAAGCCGCCGCTGCAGGCCGCGATGGAGGGCTCGCGCGAGATCGGCTTCACCATCATCTCGCTTACCTTCTCGCTGATCGCGGTGCTGATCCCGCTGCTCTTCATGGGCGACGTGGTGGGGCGCCTGTTCCGCGAGTTCGCGGTGACCCTCGCCGTCGCCATCCTGATCTCGGCGGTGATCTCGCTGACCCTGACGCCGATGATGTGCGCGCGCCTGTTGCGGCGTGAAAAGGAAGTAAAGCCGAACCCCTACTTCGAAAAAATCATCGCGCAATACGGCAAAGCCCTGGAGTGGGTGCTCGAGCGCCAGGGCGCGACGCTGGTGGTCGCCGTCGGCATGCTGGTGCTGACGGTCGTGCTCTACATCGTCGTGCCGAAGGGCTTCTTCCCGGTGCAGGACACCGGCGTGATCCAGGGCATCTCGGAAGCGAGCCAGGACGTCTCCTTCGCGGCGATGGCCGAGCGCCAGCAGGCGCTCGCGCAGGTAATCCTGCGCGACCAGGCGGTGGAGAGCCTGTCGTCCTTCATCGGCGTCGACGGCCAGAACGTGACGCCGAACAGCGGCCGCATGCTGATCAATCTCAAGCCGCTCGGTGAGCGCAGCAACACGCACGCTACCGACGTCATCCGCCGCCTGCAATCCGAAATCGCGAAGGTTTCCGGCATCACGCTCTACATGCAGCCGGTGCAGGACCTGACGGTCGAGGACCGCGTCAGCCGCACGCAGTACCAGTACACGCTGGAAGCGGCCGACCCGGCGCTGCTCGACGAGTGGGTGCCGACGCTGGTGGAGAAGCTTTCCGCCTTGCCGGAGCTAGCCGACGTCGCCTCCGACCTGCAGAACCAGGGACTGCAGGCCTACGTCGAGATCGATCGCGACAGCGCCGGGCGCCTCGGCATCACGCCGGCGGCGGTCGACACCGCGCTCTACAACGCCTTCGGCCAGCGGCTGATCTCGACCATCTTCACGCAGGCGACGCAGTACCGGGTGGTGCTGGAGGTGAAGCGCGACTTCGCCGCCGGCCCCGACGCGCTGAACAACATCTACGTGCCGGGAACGAACGGCACGCAGGTGCCGCTCTCTTCGATCGCCACCGTGACGACAGGGACCACGCCCCTCTCCATCAACCACATCGGCCAGTTCCCGGCGGCGACGATCTCGTTCAACCTCGCCGACGGCTACTCGCTCGGCCACGCGGTCGACGCCATCCAGGCGGCCGAGCGCGACATCGGCCTGCCGGCGAGCGTGCAGACCACCTTCCTCGGCGCGGCGGCGTCCTTCAGGGACTCGCTGTCCAGCACGCTGCTCCTCGCCCTCGCCGCGGTGGTGACTATGTACATCGTGCTCGGCGTGCTCTACGAGAGCTACATCCACCCGGTGACGATCCTCTCGACCCTGCCCTCGGCCACCGTCGGCGCGCTCGCCGCGTTGCTGCTAGCGCGCAGCCAGCTCGGCATCGTCGCGGTGATCGGCATCATTCTTTTGATAGGGATCGTGAAGAAGAACGCGATCATGATGATCGACTTCGCGCTCGACGCCGAGCGGGAGCAGGGCAAGAGCCCGCGCGAGGCGATCTTCCAGGCGTGCCTGTTGCGCTTCCGGCCGATCCTGATGACCACGCTGGCGGCGCTCTTCAGCGCGCTGCCGCTGATGCTCGGCACCGGCGTCGGCTCCGAGCTGCGCCACCCGCTCGGCCTGACGATGGTGGGCGGATTGATCGTCAGCCAGGCTCTTACGCTCTTTACTACTCCGGTTATTTACCTGGCGTTCGATCGCTTCGCGCGTCGAAAACAACTTGAACCTGTCTAGACCTTTCGTCGCGAGGCCAGTCGCGACCACTCTTCTCGCCGCCGGCCTGATCCTCGCCGGTGCGGTGGCCTTCACGCAGCTGCCGGTGTCGCCGTTGCCGCAAGTCGACTTCCCGGTGATCTCGGTGAGCGCCAGCCTGCCCGGCGCCGACCCCGACACGATGGCCTCGACGGTAGCGACGCCGCTCGAGCGCCAGCTCGGCCGCATCGCCGGCGTGAACGAAATCACCTCGACCTCCTCGCTCGGCTCGACGCGCATCACGCTGCAGTTCGACCTCGACCGCGACATCAACGACGCCGCCACCGAGGTGCAGTCGGCGATCAACGCCGCGCGCAGCCAGCTGCCGAGCGGCATGCCGAGCAACCCGACCTACCGCAAGGTGAACCCCGCGGACGCGCCGATCATGATCATGACGCTGACCTCCGACGCCATGACGCGCGGGCAGATGTACGACGTCGCCTCGACGGTGGTGGCGCAGAAGCTGTCGCAGGTGCGCGGCATCGGCCAGGTCACCGTCGGCGGCAGCGCGCTGCCCGCGGTGCGCGCCGAGATCAACCCTACCGCGCTCAACGCGCAGGGCATCGCGCTCTCCGACGTGCGCAACGCGCTCGCCGCGGCGAACGCCAACCGGCCCAAGGGCCTGGTCGAGGCGGGCGAGCGCGCCTGGTGGATCGGCGCCAACGACCAGGCGAAGACCGCAGCCGAGTACCAGCCGCTGATCATCACTTACCGCAACGGCGCGGCGGTGCGCCTGGGCGACGTCGCCGAGGTGACCGACTCGGTGCAGGACATCCGCAATGCCGGCGAGGCCGACGGCCGGCCGGCGGTGATCATCGTCATCAACCGCGAGCCGAACGCCAACATCCTCGAGACGGTGCAGCGGGTGCGCGACCTGATGCCGTTCCTGCAGGCCTCGGTGCCGGCCTCGGCCGACCTCGCCGTCGCCATGGAGCGCACCGCCAGCATCCGCGGCTCGCTGCGCGAGGTGGAGAAGACGCTGCTCGCCGCGGTGGCGCTGGTGATCCTGGTGGTGTTCCTGTTCCTGCGGCGCGCGCGCGCAACGCTCATTCCCGCCGCGGCGGTGCCGGTATCGATTATCTCCACCTTCGGCTTCATGTACCTCGCCGGCTACAGCCTGAACAACCTCTCGCTGATGGCGCTGATCGTCGCCACCGGCTTCGTCGTCGACGACGCCATCGTCGTGCTGGAGAACACCTCGCGCCACATCGAGGCGGGGATGGCGCCGATGCAGGCGGCGCTCATCGGCGCGACCGAGGTCGGCTTCACGGTGCTGTCGATGAGCCTGTCGCTGATCGCCGTCTTCATCCCGATCCTCTTCATGGGCGACATCGTCGGGCGCTACTTCCGCGAATTCGCCGTCACGCTGTCGATCGCGATCCTCGTCTCGCTGCTGGTGTCGCTGACGCTGACGCCGATGATGTGCTCGCGCCTTCTGCGAAAGCAGGAGAGCGTTCGGGAAGGTCGATTTTCCCGGCTGCTGGAAAATGTTTTCGACAACCTGCGATCTGGATATGGCAGCAGCCTCGGTTGGGCGCTGCGCCATCCGGCCTTGATCATGCTGGTGCTGGCGGCGACCGTCGGTCTCAACGTCTACCTGTACATCGTGATCCCGAAAGGCTTCTTCCCGCAGCAGGACACCGGGCGGCTGGTGGGCTTCATCCGCGCCGACCAGGCCACCTCGTTCGAGGCGATGCAGCAGAAGATGTCGCGCTACGTCGCCATCCTGCGCACCGACCCGGCGGTGGATTCGGTAGTGGCGCTCACCGGCGGGGGCTTCGGCGCGCGCAACTCGGGCCTGGTCTTCATGGCCCTCAAACCGCTCGACGAGCGCCCCGGCGCGGGCGCGGTGGTGGCGCGGCTGCGGCCGCAGCTCGCCAAGGTGCCGGGCTCGCAGCTGTTCCTGGTGCCGGTGCAGGACGTGCGCGTCGGCGGCCGGCAGGGCTCGGGCACCTACCAGTACACGCTGCAGAGCGACGACCTCGACGCGCTGCGCACCTGGACCGTGAGGCTGCAGAACGCGCTCGCGAGCGTGCCGCAGCTCGTCGACGTGTCGAGCGACCAGGAGACGCGCGGCCTGCAGACCTCGCTGGTCATCGACCGCCCGACCGCGGCGCGCATGGGCGTGACGCCCGACATGATCGACACCACGCTCGGCAATGCCTTCGGCCAGAGCCTGGTGTCGACGATCTACACCGAGCGCAACCAGTACCGGGTCGTGATGGAGGTGGACCCGCGTTACGCGCAGGGGCCGGAGGCGCTGAAGGACGTGCAGCTCGTGCTGCCCGGCGGCGGCCTGGTGCCGCTCGCCGCGGTGGCGCACTACGAGTTCACCAACACGCCGCTGTCGGTGAACCACCAGGGGCAGTTCGCCGCCTCCACCATCTCGTTCAACCTGCCCGACGGCGTGTCGCTGTCGCAGGCCGGCGAGGCGATCCAGGCGACGGCGGAGCGCATCGGCGTGCCGGCGGTCGTGTACGGCTCCTTCCAGGGCACCGCGCGCTCGTTCCAGACCACGCTCGGCCGCCAGCCGTGGCTGATCCTCGCCGCCATCCTCGCGATGTACATCGTGCTCGGCATCCTCTACGAGAGCGTGGTGCACCCGCTCACCATCCTCTCGACGCTGCCCTCGGCCGGCGTCGGCGCGCTGCTCGCGCTGATCGCCTTCAACGCCGAGTTCACGGTGATTGCGCTGATCGGCGTGTTCCTGCTGATCGGCCTGGTCAAGAAGAACGCCATCATGATGGTCGACTTCGCGCTGGCCACCGAGCGCGAGCAGCGCCTGCCGCCCGAGCGCGCGATCTTCGAGGCCTGCCTGCTGCGCTTCCGGCCGATCATGATGACGACGATGGCCGCGCTGCTCGGCGCGCTGCCGCTGGTCCTGCGCCGCGGCGACGGCGCCGAGCTGCGCCAGCCGCTGGGCATCGCCATCGTCGGCGGCCTGATCCTGAGCCAGCTCCTCACCCTCTACACCACGCCGGTGGTCTACCTGTACCTGGATCGTTTCAGGCTGTGGGCGTCGCGGCGCTTCGGCAGCACACAGGAGGCATTTTGAAGAGATATCTCCTCGTTCTTCTCCTGGCAGGCTGCGCGGTGGGCCCTGACTACCACCGGCCCGCTGTCGAGGCGCCGGCCGAATTCAAGGAGATGAAGGGCTGGCGCGCGGCGACGCCGGCCGACGCGCTGCCGCGCGGCGACTGGTGGACGGCGTTCGGCGATGCCGACCTCGACGCGCTCATGAAGCGCGTCGACGTCTCCAACTTCAATCTGCGCGCCGCCGAGGCGCGCGTGCGGCAGGCGCGCGCGCTCGCCGACTCGGCGCGCGCCGGCTATTTCCCGACCATCGGCGCCGGCGCCATCGCGACGCGCAGCAAGTCGCCTTCGCTGCCGAACGCGCCGACGACCACCGCCGCCGTCAGCACCTACAGCGCCACGGTCAACGCGAGCTGGGAGCTCGACCTGTGGGGCAAGGTGCGCCGCGCGGTGGAAGCGGGCGATGCGGGCTGGCAGGCGAGCGCGGCCGACCTCGAGACCGCGCGCCTCTCCGCGCGCGCCTCGCTCGCGACCAGCTACTTCACGCTGCGCCTCACCGACGGCTTCCGGCAGATTCTCGAGGACACGGTGGCGGCCTACGAGCGCTCGCTGGTGCTGACGCGCAACCGCTACAACGCCGGCGTGGTCGCGCGCGTCGACGTGGTGCAGGCGGAAGTGCAGTGGAAGAGCGCGCAGGCGCAATTGGTTGATTTGAGCGTGGACCGCGCGCAGCTCGAGCACGCCATCGCGCTGCTGGTGGGCGTGGCGCCGGCCAACTTCTCGCTCGAGCGCAAGCCGCTCGCCCTGGCCATGCCGCAGGTGCCGCTGACGCTGCCCTCCGATCTGCTCGAGCGCCGGCCCGACGTCGCTTCCGCCGAGCGCAACGTCGCCGCGGCGAACGCGCGCATCGGCGTCGCCAAGGCGGCGTTCTTCCCGACGCTCACGCTTTCGGGCGCCGGCGGCTACCGCGGCACCGATCTGGGCGACCTGTTCCTCGCGCCGGCACGCTTCTGGTCGCTCGGCGCCGCGCTCGCCCAGCCGCTGTTCGACGGCGGCGCACGCAGCGCGGCTTCCGACCAGGCGGTCGCCGCCTACGACGAGCAGGTGGCGCTCTACCGCCAGGCGGTGCTGGCCGGCTTCCAGGAGGTCGAGGACAACCTCGCCGCGCTGCGTATCCTTGCCGACGAGGCGCTGGTGCAGGACGAGGTGGTGGAGGGCTCGCGCCGCAACGTCGAGCTCACGCTCAACCAGTACAACGCGGGAGTGGTGAGCTACCTCAACGTGATCGTGGCGCAGGCGACGCTGCTGCAAAACGAGCGCACCGCGGCGCAGCTCCTCGGCCGGCGGCTGACCGCGAGCATCAACCTGGTGAGGGCCGCCGGCGGCGGCTGGACCGCTGAGGACCTACCCAGGCGCTAGAATCCGCGCCATGCTCGGCTGGTTCGAAACGAATGAAGTCGATGCCTTCGCGCAGGAGGTGATCAGCGAGCTGGTGAAGCGCCTGCCGCCCACCTCCCTCGAGGCGCCCGACCACAAGACCGGCGACCGTGTGCACCGCATGACCGAGGCACTGTCGGGGCGCGTGCGCGAGTTCGCGCGCGCCCGCAAGCCCAACCTGTTCAAGCGCGCGCGCCTCGGCAACCGCGTGAAGTGGGGGATGCGCGAGGCGGGCTACGCAGAGGAGTTCGTGGCCGCCTTCACCGGCGAATTCCTCATCCTGATCACCGTGGCGAGCCGCGGCTAGAAGCGGACGATCTCCACCCAGTTCGAGCCTTTGCCGGTCGGCTGCCGGTTAGTGAGCTTGAGCGCGCCATCGGCGCCGATCTCGTACACCGAGATGGTGTCCGACTTCTCGCCCGTCACCACCATGAACTTGCCGCTCGGATCGATCTGGAAGCCGCGCGGCTGCTTCTCCGTGGCGGTGGTGGAGAGGTAGGTGAGCTTGCCGGTGGCGGCGTCGACGCTCATCGCGCCGATCTGGCTGCCGGTGCGCTCGAGCGCGTAGAGGAACTTGCCGCTCGGCGTGAGGTGCAGGTCGGAGGCCCAGATGTCGTTCGACACGTCGCGCGGCGGCGGCGCGTTGGTGCCCGGGCCGGCGATGGCGCCGCGCGGCGCGCCGGGCACCAGCTTGGAGTCGGGCGCGAGGAAGGAGGCGACGCTGGTTTCCTTCAGCGTGCCCGCCTTCTCGTCGAGCGCGAGGGTGGTGATGGTCCCCACCAGCTCGGAGAGCAGGTAGGCGAACTTGTTGTCGGCCGACATGATGATGTGGCGCGGGCCGGTGCTGGAGCGCATCTGCACCACCGGCGGCGTGTTGGCCGTCAGCTTGCCCGACTTGGCGTCGAACTTGAACTGGAAGATCTGGTCGGTGCCCAGGTGCGGCACGAACACGAACTTGTTGCTCTTGTCGGTGATGATCGAGTGCGCGTTGCGCGCGGTCGGGATCACCTGCAGCGGCTCGCCGACCTTGCCGTTCTTGCCGATCGGGTTGACGCTCACCAGGTTAGCGCCGTAGGAGGCGCCGAGCAGGAACTTGCCGCTCTTGTCGGCGGAGATGTACGGGAAGCTCTCGGCGAGCGGGCCGCTGCCGACCTGCTTCAGCGCGCCGCTCTTGCGGTCGATCGAGAAGGTGACGGCGGTGAAGGGCTTGGAGCGCACCGCGGCGTAGAGGTACTTCTGGTCCGGGCTGACGCTCATCGGCATCACCACGCTGCCGGCCGCGAAGCGCTCGCCGGGCTTCAGCGTGCCGTCGTTCTCCAGCGTGTACAGGCCGATGTTGCCGTCGTCGGCGTTCGAGACATAGACATAGGTGGCGGCGTGCGCAGTGGTGGCCATGGCGGCGAAAAGGATCGCTCCTCTCAGCAGATTCATCGTGGTTCCTCCCGGTGAGCGGCAAGGATGCCACAGGGCGTAGACTTTCGCAGCCCATGGCGAGCTTCCTCGACCGCCTCGACGCCGAAGCCCGCGCGCTGCTCCTCGCGGTCGCGCGGCCGGTGGCGTGCGAGAAGGGGGCGCGCCTGGTGCGGCACGGCGAAGCCGCGCGCGGCGCCTACGTCCTGCGCGAAGGGGCGGCCGAGGCGGTAGTCACGCTCCCGGGCGGCGAGAAGCTCACCGTCGCGCGCCTGGAAGCGGGCGGCGTATTCGGCGAGATGGCACTCGTCGAGCGGGGAACCTGCACCGCCACCGTCAGCGCCACTGCAAAGGTCGACGGCTGGTTCATCGAGCGCGACGACTTCCGCTCGCTCGTCGCCCAGCGCGTGCCGGCCGCGCTGCGCGTGCAGCACGCCGTCACCCTCGCGCTTGCCGAGAAGGTGCGCCAGCTCAACGCCCGCGTCCTCGAAGTGCCGACGCCCGAAGACAAGCCGCTTCCCTCCGCCGACCGCGAAACCGATCCGCTCGCCGGAGTAAAGCGCTCGAAGCAGGCCAGCTTCGACTTCAAGCCCTTCCTCGCGCACCTGCCGTTCTTCGAGGGCCTCGATCCCGCCGACATCGACGAGATCCTCGCCAGCGCCTCGCTCCTCGAGCTGCCGAGCGGCCACGCCGTGTTCCGCGCCGGGCACACCGGCGCCGCCGTGTTCGTCGTGGTCAGGGGCGCGGTCGAGATCCACGGCCGCCACGAGCGCCGCTCGCGCCGCATCGCCGTGCGCGGCCCCGGCCAGCTCCTCGGCTACATGAGCGCCCTCGAGAAACGCCCGCACGCCTTCGACGCCGTCGTGCGCGAGCACGCGCTGCTCCTGGAAATTCCCCGCGCGACGTTCGAGAAGAATTACTTCGCCGCGACCCCGCTCTCCAGCAAGCTCCACCGCTTCATCGAGAAGAGCCTCCTGCTGTCACTCGCCGAGAGCAACCGCCACCTCGCTCGTCTGATCAGCCAGGCGCGCCTCCGCGGCGCGAACAAAGAAGGCAACGAGCTCGAGAAAGCCATCGGCGGTCAGATCATCGCCGCGGCGATGGACGGCTAGGCTCGCAAGGACGATCGGGCGAGCACTCGGCGACGGGGCGCTCGGGCTCGACGTAGGTGCCGTCGTCACGGACGTAGCCGGCGCGGTAGGTGCTCATGGGCGCCGATGAGAAGTGGGTCGTGGAGTGGCCGCCGCCGTGGGCGCTGTGTCCGCCACCGCCGTGGCCGCCGCCGCAGCCGTGTCCGCCGCCTTTGGCGTGAGAAGCGAGTGGAACCAAGACGAGCGTTGCGGCGAGGAGGAGGGCGGGCAAGCGGGTCATGACGATCTCCAGAGCGCGGCGCTCGCATAGTCCTCGGCGTTGACGCCGAGCAC
>DASXKY010000067.1:0-15248 GCA_036496555.1 Burkholderiales bacterium
CCGCGCCCAGGAAGGAAATCCCTCAGGAAAAGGCGAAGCCCGCCGCTCCCGCCGTCATGCCGGCCGCGCAGAAGCTCGCGGCGGAAAAGGGCATCGATCCCGCGACCATCCAGGGCACCGGGCGCGACGGCCGCGTGACCAAGGGCGATGTCCTGTCGCAGCCCGAAAGATCGGTTGCCGAAAGAAAGCCGCTGCAACAGCCGCCGGCGCCCGTGAACGTCGAGGCGTTGATGTCCGGCCGGCCCGAGCAGCGTGTCCCCATGTCGCGCCTGCGCCAGCGGGTGGCCGAGCGCCTGGTGCAGTCGCAATCCACCGCCGCGATCCTGACGACCTTCAACGAGGTCAACATGGCGCCGGTGATGGAGATGCGCAAGAAGTACCAGGAGCGCTTCGAGAAGGAGCACGGCACGCGGCTGGGCTTCATGTCGTTCTTCGTCAAGGCTGCGGTGCACGCGCTCAAGCGCTACCCGGTGGTCAACGCCTCGATCGACGGCAACGACATCGTGTACCACGGCTATTTCGACATCGGCGTCGCCGTCGGCAGCCCGCGCGGCCTGGTGGTGCCGATCCTGCGCGATGCGGACCGCATGAGCTTCGCCGAGATCGAGAAGAAGATCGGCGACTTCGGCAAGAAGGCGCAGGACGGCAAGCTGGCGATCGAGGACCTCACCGGCGGCACTTTCTCGATCTCCAATGGCGGGGTGTTCGGCTCGATGCTCTCGACGCCGATCATCAATCCGCCGCAGTCCGCGATCCTCGGCGTGCACGCCACCAAGGACCGCGCGGTGGTCGAAAACGGCCAGGTCGTCGTGCGGCCGATGAACTACTTCGCGCTGTCCTACGATCACCGCATCATCGACGGACGCGAAGCCGTTCTGTTTCTGGTCTCCATCAAGGAAGCCCTGGAAGATCCGGCCCGCCTGGTGCTCGAGATATGAAGTCCTTCGACGTAGTGGTGATCGGCGGGGGGCCAGGCGGCTACATCGCAGCGATCCGCGCCGCGCAGCTTGGGCTCGCCACGGCCTGCATCGACGAATGGAAGGGCGCCGACGGCAAGCCGGCCCTCGGCGGCACTTGCACCAACGTCGGCTGCATCCCTTCCAAGGCGCTCCTGCAATCTTCCGAGAACTACGAGGCTGCGGGCCACCACTTCGCCGACCATGGCATCAAGGTCAAGGGCCTGGAGCTCGACCTGGCGCAGATGCTCAAGCGCAAGGACAAGACGGTGAAGTCGAGCAACGACGGCGTGCTCTACCTCTTCAAGAAGAACAAGATCGAGTTCTTCCATGGGCGCGGCAGCTTCGGCAAGTCGCCGAACGAGGTGATCGTCAATGGAGAAACGCTGCAGGCGAAGCACGTGATCATCGCCACCGGCTCCAACCCGCGGGTTTTGCCAGGAGCCGAGTTCGACGAGAAGCAGATCCTGAGCAATGCCGGCGCGCTTTCCATCCGCGACGTGCCCAAGCGGCTGGGGGTGATCGGGGCAGGGATCATCGGCCTGGAAATGGGCAGCGTCTGGCGCCGCCTCGGCGCCGAAGTGACGATCCTGGAAGCCTTGCCCTCATTCCTCGGGATGGCCGACGATGCCATTGCGAAGGAGGCGGCCAAGGTCTTCGCCAAGCAGGGACTGAAGATCGAGACCGGGATGAAGATCGTCTCTGTTGACAAGAAGAAAATCGTTAAAGTTCAATATACTGCATCAGATAGTTCAAGCGAAACATTGGAAGTGGAGCGCCTGATCGTTTCGATCGGGAGGGTACCGAACGTCGTGGGGCTCAACGCCGAAGGCGTTGGCCTGAAGCTCGACTCCCGAGGATTCATCGAAGTCGATGGCGACTGTCGCACCAACCTGCCGAGCATCTGGGCGATCGGCGACGTGGTGCGCGGTCCGATGCTCGCCCACAAGGCAGAGGAGGAGGGCGTGGCCGTGGCCGAGCGAATCGTCGGCCAGAAGCCGCACGTCGACTTCAACACCGTGCCGTCGGTGATCTACACCACGCCCGAGATCGCGTGGGTGGGCCAGACCGAGCAGCAGGTGAGGGCGGCGGGCATCGAGTACCGCACCGGCAGCTTCCCGTTCGCCGCCAACGCGCGCGCCAGGGCGCTCGGCGATACGACCGGTCTGGTGAAGTTCATCGCGCATGCGAAGACCGATGAAATTCTCGGCGTCCACATCATCGGCCCCTTCGCCGGCGAGCTGATCGCCGAGGCGGTCGTGGCAATGGAATTCCGCGGCTCGGCCGAGGACATCGGCATGATCTGCCATGCCCACCCGTCGCTCTCCGAAGCCATGAAGGACGCGGCCCTGGCCGTGGACAAGCGCGCGCTGAACATTTGACCGCTGCCGACGTCGTCTCGCTTTACGAGCAGAGCCTCACCAAGCGAGGCTTCGTCGCCGATCCGTCGCAGCGCCGTGCAGTCGAGCGATTGCAGCAGCTTTACGAGGAGTGGACAGCCTACAAGGCGCGGCGCTCGAACGCGCTGAAGCGGCTGGTGGTCAAGCCGCCGATCCCGAAGGGCGTGTATCTGTGGGGGCCGGTCGGACGCGGCAAGAGCTTCCTGATGGACGCCTTCTATCTGTGCGTGCCGCTGGTGCGCAAGCGACGGGTGCACTTCCACCATTTCATGCGCGAGATCCACCGCGAGCTGAACGAGGTGAGGGGGACGGAGGATCCGATCGCCGAGGTGGCGGCGCGCACCGCGCGTCGCTACCGCCTGATCTGCTTCGACGAGTTCCACGTCTCCGACATCGCCGACGCCATGATTCTCGGCCGCTTCCTCGAGCAGGCGATGGAGCGCGGCGTCGAGTTCGTGATGACCTCCAACTATCACCCGGACAACCTGTACCCGAGCGGCCTGCAGCGCGAGCGCTTCCTGCCGACGATCGAGCTGATCAAGGCGCGGCTCGATGTGGTCGGCGTCGACAACGGTACCGACTACCGTCGGCTCAAGCTGGAGAAGCTGCAGGTCTACTACATCAACGACGAGAAGGCCCTGGAGAGAGTGTTCGCCGAACTGAAGGACGTCGAGGAGGAGAAGCAGCCGCTCGACGTCGAGGGCCGGCAGATTCCCTACCGCAAGCGCGCCGGCGGCCTGGTGTGGTTCGACTTCCAGGTGCTGTGCGGCGGGCCGCGCTCTTACACGGACTACGTGGACTTGGCGCGGCGCTTCCACACCGTGATGCTCTCGGGCGTGCCAAGAATGTCGGCGAAAAACGCCGACGCGGCGCGGCGTTTTACCTGGCTGGTGGACGTGTTTTACGACGACCGGGTCAACCTAGTGGTATCGTCAGAAGCTGAGCCGGAAGCGCTGTTTCCGGAGGGGGAGAACAGTGCGGAGTTCCAACGCACGGTGAGCCGCCTGCACGAGATGCAGTCGGTCGCGTACCTGCAGAGCGAGAGGAGGAGGGCGAGTGGAGAAGTTCAGGGCGTACCGGCTCACTGAGGTCGACAAGCGCATCCGCGCCGAGTTCGTCGATCTCACCCTGGACCAGATCGACCCGGGCGACGTGACGGTGCGCGTCGCCTATTCCAGCGTCAACTACAAGGACGCGCTCGCTGCGACCGGCAAGGGCAGGATCCTGCGCCGGCCTTCGTGCATCGGCGGCATCGATTTCGCCGGGACCGTGGTGTCCTCGAACGATCCGCGCTTCAAGCAAGGCGACGCCGTCGCCACCGTGAGCGGAGAGTACGTCGGCGTGTCGCACGATGGCGGCTATTCCGCCTATGCCCGCGTCAAGGGCGACTGGATCGTCAAGCTGCCGGCCGGGCTGTCGCTCTGGGAAGCGATGGCGTACGGCACCGCCGGCTATACGGCGGCGATCGCCGTCGTGCGCATGGAGCACAACGGCCTCAACCCTTCGAAGGGGCCGGTGATCGTGAACGGTGCCACTGGTGGCGTGGGGTCCGTCGCCGTCGCGATGTTCGCGAAGCTGGGCTACCACGTCGTCGCGCTCACCGGTAAAGAGGGCGAGTCCGATTGGCTCAAGAAGCTCGGCGCGAAGGAAATTGTGCTGCGGAAGGACCTCAACCTCGAGAAGATCCGTCCGCTCGACAAAGCCACCTGGGCCGGCGCGGTCGACAACCTCGGCGGCAAGACGCTCGCCTGGATGGCGAGCACCATGAAGGACAACGGCGTCATCGGCGCCGTCGGCCTTGCGGAGAGCGCGGAGCTGCACACCTGGGTGATGCCCTTCATCCTGCGCGGCGCGAGCCTGCTCGGCATCAATTCCGGCGACAGCTCGAACGACATCCGCGACCGGGTGTGGGCGCGCATGGCGGGCGACCTCAAGCCGCCGCTGCTGAAGGAAATGGCGCGCACCCTCCCGTTCGCCGAGCTGCCGGGCGTCTTCGACGACTTCATCAACGCGAAGATCAACCGCCGCGTCGTCGTCGACCTGTCGGAGTAGACCGCGTGGCGGCCGCCGGCGACCTCCCGCAACGCACGGTGCTTCTGGTCGACGACTCGAAGTTCGTGCGCGCGACCTTCAAGCGCATCCTCGAAGCCAACTTCGCGGTGCGCGAGGAGGCCGATGGCGAGGCGGGCTGGATCGCGATGGAGAGCGACAAGTCGATCGTGATGGTGTTCACCGATCTGTCGATGCCGAAGCTCGACGGCTTCGGCCTGCTCAGCCGCATTCGCGGGAGCGGCGACGCGCGCATCAAGGTGATCCCGGTGGTGGTGATCTCGGGCGAGGAGAACGAGGGCACCAAGAAGCGCGCGCGCGATTCCGGCGCCAACGACTTCATCGGCAAGACCGCCGACGCGCCGGAGGTGCTGGCTCGCATCGACAATCTGCTGCGCCTGGTGCAGGCGAAGGAGGAGGTGCAGGTCAGCCGCGAGGCGGTGCAGACCGGTGCGATCCGCGACCCGGTGACGGGCGTCTTCACGCCGCAGTTCCTCCTCACCGAAGGACGCAAGCATTTCTCGCACGCCAAGCGCCACGGCGGCCCGCTCGCGGTGGTGATGCTGCGCATCGACTCCTACGGCGAGATCGAGCAGGCGGTCGGCCGCGATGTTGCCGGCAAGCTGCTCGCGCGCATCGCGGGCCTGTTGGCGTCGTCGCTGCGCACGGAGGATTCGATCGGGCGCACAGCGGAGAACGCCTTCACCGTCATCTCGGCGAGCAGCGGGCCCGCCGAGGCGCTGACCTTCGCCCGGCGCATGCGCGACCAGCTGCAGGCTGCGCCGGTGAAGTACCAGAGCCATACGCTCGCGATCCGCGCCAGCCTTGGCATCGCGTCGCTCGGGCATGACACCGCCAATTCGATCGAGGAGCTGCTGAAGGTCGCGCTGGGGCGGATGCAGCCGGCCGCCGCGGTGCGCGCCCCGGAAGCGACGGTGCCGGTGTCGCCCGCGGCCGCGTCAGGCCTGCCACCCGAGATCGAGCGCGCCGTGCAGACCCTCGAGCACGCCAATCCAGAGCGGCTTGGACCGGGCGTGATCCAGGTGCTGCGCCGGCTGGTGGCCGTGGTGGACCGTCTCAAGGCAAGGAAATGACCACCTATCGCGAGTTCCATCGGCGTTCGCTCGCCGACCGCGAGGGCTTCTGGCGCGAGCAGGCGAAGCTGATTGATTGGCGTAAGCCGTTCACGCGCGTGCTCGACTACTCGCGGCCGCCGTTCGCGAAGTGGTTCGTCGGCGGCGAGACCAACCTCTGCCACAACGCGGTCGACCGCCACCTCGCGGCGCGCGGCGCGCAGAAGGCGCTGATCTACATTTCAACGGAGACCGGCGAAGAGCGCTCGTACACCTACCGCGAGCTGCACCGCGAGGTGAACCAGGCCGCCGCGATGCTTCGCGCCCTCGGCGTCAAGAAGGGCGACCGCGTCGTCGTCTACATGCCGATGATCCCGCAGGCGCTGTTCGCGATCCTCGCCTGCGCGCGGCTCGGCGCGGTGCACTCGGTCGTCTTCGGCGGCTTCGCCGCTGCGAGCCTCGCCGCGCGCATCGACGACGCAAGGCCCGCGTTGATGATCACCGCCGACGGCGGCAGCCGCATGGGGAAGGTGGTCACCTATAAGTCGCTGGTCGACGAGGCGCTGAAGCTCGCCAAGCATCCGCCGCGGAAGGTTTTGATTTTCCGCCGGGGACTCGACGAGAAGATGCCCGTCACCCCCGGCCGCGACGTCGATTGGAAGGAACTGTCCGAACGGCAAACCGAAAATATCGAGTGCGTCTGGCTCGAATCCAGCGAGCCTTCGTACATCCTCTATACCTCGGGCACGACCGGCCAGCCGAAGGGCGTGCAGCGCGACGTAGGCGGCTACGCGGTGGCGCTCGCGGCGTCGATGAAGCACATCTTCTGCGGCGAGCCGGGCGAGACGATGTTCACCACCTCGGACATCGGCTGGGTGGTCGGCCACTCCTACATTATCTACGCGCCGCTCATCGCCGGCATGACCACCATCCTGTACGAGGGCGTGCCGATCCGGCCCGACGCCGGCATTTGGTGGAAGATCGTGCAAGACCATGAGGTGGAGGTGATGTTCTCCGCGCCCACCGCGATCCGGGTGCTGAAGAAGCAGGATCCGGCGTACCTGAAGAAATGCGACCTGTCGTCGCTAAAGCATCTCTTTCTCGCGGGCGAGCCGCTCGACGAGCCGACGCATGTTTGGATCAGCGAGGCGCTCGGCCGGCCGGTGATCGACCACTACTGGCAAACTGAGACCGGCTGGCCGCTGCTGTCGGCGCACCCCGGAATCGAGAACACGCCGCTCAAAATGGGCTCGCCGAGCTTCCCCTGCTACGGCTACGACGTGCGGCTGTTGCACGAGACGACCGGGAACGAGGTGAAGGATGGCGAAAAAGGCGTCGTCACGATCACGCCGCCGCTGCCCCCGGGCTGCATGTCGACGGTATGGGGCGACGACGAGCGCTTCGTGAAGACCTATTTCAGCGACTTCAAGGGCCAGCAGGTCTACTCGACCTTCGACTGGGGCATCCGCGACCGCGACGGCTACTACTTCATCCTCGGCCGCACGGACGACGTGATCAATGTCGCCGGCCACCGGCTCGGCACGCGCGAGATCGAGGAGGCGGTAAGCATGCACCCGAACATCGCCGAATGCGCGGTGGTGGGCGTGGCCGATCCGATCAAGGGCCAGGTGCCCCTGGCTTTCGCCGTTTTGAAAGATTCCAGCAAAAATACTTCGCCAACCGACATCATGCAGACCGTCGACAAACAGCTCGGTGCCATCGCGCGGCCGAAGGACGTGCACTTCGTGACCCTGCTGCCCAAGACGCGCTCGGGCAAGACGCTGCGCCGCTCGATCCAGGCCCTTGCCGAGGGGCGCGACCCCGGCGACCTCACTACCATCGAAGATCCCAACGCTCTAGACCAGATCAGAAAGGCCCTGCAATGAAGACCCGACCCATGCTGACCCTCGATGACTGCAAGAAGATCTCGGCCGCCGCCGAGGCCGAGGCGAAGAAGAACAACTGGAATGTGTGCATCGCGATCCTCGACGACGGCGGGCACCTGCTGCACCTCGCCCGCATGGATGGCGCCTCGCCGTTCAACGCGCGCACCGCCATCGCCAAGGGCCGCACCGCCGCCGAGTCGCGGCGCTCGAGCCAGGTGTGGGAAGACCGCATCAAGGCTGGCCGCGTCTCAATGCTGGGCATGCCCGGAATCACGCCGGTGCAGGGAGGCCTGCCGATCGTCGTTGACAATGTTTGCGTCGGCGGTATCGGCGCATCCGGCGTGCAGTCGCACGAGGACGAGCAGATTGTCGCCGCGGGCATAAAGGCCCTCGGGTAGGTGTTCGTTGTCGTAGTGTTTCTTTTTTAACCGGTCATTCCCAAAAGGGGAGGTAGCCAATGCTTCGTTCCAATTCGCTCGCAGGTTCGATGAGTGCGCTGATGCTCATCTCGTCGACGGCTTTCGCGCAAGTGCCGCCGGATCCCAGCAATCCCAACGAGGCCGTACCGGAGAAGGCGACCTACATGCCGTACGGGGAACCGATCAAGCTCGACCAGGCAAAGAAGGCGGCCGATGCGGCGCTGGCCGACGCGACCAAGCGCGGCTGGCCGATGTGCATCGCAGTGGTCGCCCCGAGCGGCGATTTGGTCTATTTCGTGAAGATGGACGACTGCCAGTACGCCTCGATCGCCATTGCGCAACACAAGGCGAAAGCGTCGGCCACCTTCCGCCGGCCGACGGTCGTTTTCGAGCGGCTGCTCGGCAAGGGCCCGTTCTTCAGCTACCTGACGACCCTCGACGGCGTGATCGCCTCTCGCGGCGGCAACCCGATCGTCGTGAACGGCAAGATCATCGGCGCGATCGGCGTGTCGGGCGGAACCGGCTCGCAGGACGACACCGTCTCCCAGGCCGGCGCCGCATCGCTCAAGTAGGCGCGGGCAGCATCCCGCAGCGTCGCAGCGACGGGATCATCGACGCTTCGAGCATGTAGTCGTAAGCGCGGCCCGGATCGGACGCAATCTCCGCCATCTGGCGGAGGTTTCGCTCCCGCACCGCCGGGTCGCGCTCTTCCATCAGCTTCTTGTTGCGCGCCGTGATGGCGTTGATGGCGTGGATCGCCTGCGGGCGGCGTTGCGCCTCGTAGGCGTCGAGCTGCGCTTCGCCTTTCCTTCCGTGCCAGGCCGCGGCGAGACGCGGCGCGAGGCTCAGCACGTCGTGCAGTCCGCCGTTCAGTCCCATGCCGCCCAGCGGATTGTTGAGGTGCGCCGCGTCGCCGGCGAGAAAGACGCGGCCCTTGCGGTACGCCGTAGCGACTCGCTGGTGCACGCGGTACACGCCCTTGACCACGATCTCGTACGGCTCCGACCGCGGCAGCAGGTTCTGCAGGCTCGCCTGCAGGCGGCTCTCCTGCACCGCCTCGCTCGGCTCGATCGACGGATCGGCGGCGGTGATGATGCGCCACATGTCCGGAATCTCGAGCAGCAAGTACCACTCGACCGGGTCGGCGGTGTAGTTGACCGAGCAGATGTCGCGCAGGTGCCGCTTGAAGTCGTAGCGCGTGCCGGCAACGAGGAAGTGCTCGGGAAAAGTGAATCCCTCGAATTCGATTCCCGCCGCCTTGCGCACCGCGCTTCGTCCGCCGTCCGCTCCGATCAGGTAGTCACACTCCAACAACCTGTCTTTGACTTCCACCGCTACGCCATCTTCACGCGCATGGGCGGAGGTGACTTCAGCGTTAAAAAGCAGTTCGACCCCAGGGATGCGGCGCAGCTCGCCGTAGAGCCAGTCGACCAGCTTGAACTGCTCGCACTGAAGGCGATAAGGATGGCGCGTGTCGTTGCGCAGTGCGGCAAGGTCAAACTCGGCGATTTTGCCTTTTTGCCGGTCGCGAAACTGCGTCACCGGGCACCTGAGGCCCATGCGCAGCAGCGCCGACTCGGCGCCGCATTCCTCGAGCAGATCCAGGGTAGGCGGGTGGAACGTCGAGGCGCGATAGTCGAGCTGGACGCCGGCCTCGCGCTCGAGGAGCGTCACCGGCACGCCCGCGCGCGCGAGAAGCAGCGCAGCAAGCGAGCCGACCGGGCCGCCGCCAGCGACGATCACGCGGTCGTGCCTGCGCTTCATGCGAGGCCGCGCAGTATGGAGCATAATCGCCGCGACAAGGAGGGAACATGAACGCCGTCATCGCACAAAACCCGATTTTCCCGCTGCTGAGCCGCACCCTGATTGGCCTGCTGTTCGTCGTCGCCGGCCTGCGCAAGGCGATGATGATCGCCGGCACGGCCGGTTATTTCGCCAAGCTCGGCTTTCCCGCGCCCGAGATCATGGCGTACCTGGCGGTGCTGATCGAGGTCGGCGGCGGGCTGCTGCTGATCCTCGGCTTCAGGACGCGCATCATCGCGTGGCTGCTGGTGGCGTTCGTGGTCATCGCCACGGGGATGGCGCACCGCTTCTGGGAGTTCGCCGACGCGGGCGCGTATACCGCGCAGCTCAACAACTTCATGAAGAACGTCGCCATCATCGGCGGCCTGCTGATGGTCATCACCTTCGGGCCCGGCTCCGCGTCAGTCGATAAGGGGTAGACGAGGGGGTAGATGAGCCGGCCCGACGCCGCGCTGATTGGAGCGCTCGAGCGCTCCAACATCCACCCGCTGTGGGACCGGTACAAGCGCATCACCCCGGTTGCGCCGGCGGCGAAGGACGCGCCGATGCACTGGCGCTGGCGGGACCTCGAGCCCTTCACCGAGCGGGCCGCGCGTGAAGTGGCGATCGAGGACGTCGAGCGCCGCGCGCTGATCCTCGCCAACCCGGCGTTCGGCGGCGAGACGGTCACCACCCAGAACCTGATCGGCGCTTTCACGGTGCTGGAGCCCGGCGACAAGGCGGTGCCGCACCGGCACACAGCGGCGGCGATCCGCTTCTCGACGCTCGCCGAGGGCGCCTACACCATCGTCAACGGCCGGCGCTGCGCCATGAAGGAGGCCGACCTGGTTCTCACGCCGTCCATGTGCTGGCACGGCCACATCAACCAGGGCGGGCGCCGCACGGTCTGGTTCGACGCCGCCAACATGCCGGCGATCTGCGCGCTCGACGCCAGCTTCTTCGAGCCCGGCGCGCGCCACGACGAGCGCTTCTGGGACGTGAGCGACGCCGGCTCGGAGCTCTATCGCTTCGCCGGCGAGCTGGTGCGCAAGGAGCTGGAGACGCGCCGGCCGGGCGTCGACGGCGCCCTCACGTACCGCTACAGCCGCGACGGCGGCGCGGTGATGCCGACGCTCGATCTGTTCTTCAAGAAGCTCACCGGGCCGACCCGGCCCTGGCGCGCCACGCACAACGCGGTGTGCCTGGTCGTTTCCGGCGGCGGACGCTCGAAGATCGGCGAGCGCAGCTTCGAATGGTCGCGCCACGACGTGTTCACCGTGCCGCACTGGACCTGGGCGAGCCACGAGCCGCTCGGCGGCGCGGCCGAGCTGTTCATCGTCACCGACCGGGCGATCTACGAGCGGCTCGAGCTGCTGCGCGAAGAGGTCGGGTGAGCGAAGCGTGATCGGCGCGGCGGTCCGGCGGGTCGAGGACCGGCGCTTCCTCGAGGGTAGCGGCCGCTTCATCGCGGACTTGGTGCTGCCCAGCGAGCTGCACTGCGCGATCGTGCGCTCGCCGCACCCGCATGCCAGGATCCTCTCCGCAGCGATTCCGCGCGACGTGATCGGTTTCACCGGGCGGCACATGGAGGCCGACCGCGTCGGCCCGATGGGCGCCGGCTGGCGCGTCGGCACCGATATGCGCGAGGTGCCGCGCTGGGCGCTCGCGCGCGACACCGTGCGCCACGTCGGCGAGCCGGTTGCTGCGGTCTTCGCTGAAACCCGCGCCCTCGCCGAGGACTCCGCCGAGCGAGTAGTCGTGGAATACGAGCCGCTTCCGCTTCTGAAAGAAGAACCCTGCTTCCGCTGGACGCGGGGCGATCGCGATGCGGTCGACAAGATCTTCTCGGAAAACCATAGAAGGATCAGGATCGAACTCACCAACAACCGGCTGTGCGGAGCGGCGATCGAGACCCGCGGAGCAGTGGCTGTCGGCGACACGCTCTACGTCGGCACGCAGTCGCCTCACCACATCCGCCGCTACGTCTGCGAGGAGCTCGGGCTGGACGAGGCGAAGCTGCGCATCGTTTCGCAGGACATGGGCGGCGGCTTCGGCTACAAGGGCAAGCACTATCCCGAGGAGACGCTGCTGGTCTGGGCCACGCGCAAGCTCGGCCGACCCGTGAAGTGGATCGCGGAGCGCAACGAGTCCTTTCTGTCCGACACGCAGGGCCGCGACCATCGCACCGTCGCCGAGCTCGCGGTGAGCGAGGAGGGGATATTCCAGGCGCTCAAGGTCTCCACGGTCGCCGACCTCGGCGCGTACCTGTCGACGTTCGGCGCGGCGATTCCGGGCCCGATCTATAGCGCGCTGCTCGCCGGCGTCTATCGCACGCCGGCGGTGTTCGTAGAAGTGACCGGCGTCTACTCGAACAGCGTGCCGACCGATGCCTACCGCGGCGCTGGCCGCCCGGAAGCCTGCTACGTGCTGGAACGGCTCGCCGATCGGGCCGCGCGCGAGCTCGGCCTCGACCGCGCCGAGATCCGCCGCCGGAACCTGATTCCTGCTTCGGCAATGCCTTACAAGACGCCGGTCGGGCCTACTTACGACTGCGGCGACTTTCCGAAGGTTTTTGAGAGATGTCTGGAAGTCGCCGACTACGCGCGATTCGAGGATCGAAGAAAGAGATCAAAGGTCAGGCTGCGCGGCTTCGGCATAGCGTGCTTCGTCGAATCCTCCGGCGTGGCGCCGTCGAAGCTGGCCGGAATGATGGGCGCGCGCGGCGGCTTCTACGAGTCGGCGCAGGTTCGCGTCGCGCCCGACGGCAGCGTTACGGCCTACCTCGGCACGCACAATCACGGGCAAGGCCACGAAACCGCGTACGCGCAGATCCTCGCCAGCGCTCTGGGCATTGCCTTTGAAAACATAAAAATCGTCGAAGGAGACACAGCGGCCGTACCGATCGGCACAGGCACGTTTGGCTCGCGCTCGATCGCCGTGGGCGGCTCGGCGCTGCACGTTGCTGCAGGCAAGATCATCGACAAGGGCAAGCGTATCGCCGCGCACCTGCTGGAGGCGTCGGAGCAGGATGTCGGCTTCGCCGGCGGCCACTTCGAGGTGACCGGCACCGACCGCCGCCTTTCTTTCGCCCAGATCGCCGGCGCGGCGTACGTGCCCCACAACTATCCGCACGACAGGCTCGAGCCCGGACTCGACGAGAACGCGTTCTACGATCCGCCGAACTTCGCTTTCTCGAACGGCGCGCACGCCTGCGAGGTGGAGGTCGACCCGGAGACCGGCCAGGTGGAGATCGTCGGCTACTGGACGGTCGACGACATCGGCACGGCGATCAATCCGCTGCTGGTCGAAGGGCAGATCCACGGCGGCCTCGCGCAGGGGCTGGGACAGGCGCTGCTGGAGCGCACGGCTTACGAGGGAGGGCAGCTCCTGTCGGCTTCTTTCATGGACTATGCGCTGCCGCGGGCGGCCGACCTGCCGGCGTTCGAAGGCGAGCTCGACCAGAGCCAGCCGTGCACGCACAACCCCCTCGGCGCCAAAGGCTGCGGCGAGTCCGGCGCGATCGGCTCGCCGGCGGCGCTGGTGAGCGCGGTCCTCGATGCGCTGGCGCCGCTGGGCGTGAAGGAAATCGAAATGCCGGCCACGCCGCACCGAGTCTGGCAGGCGATAATCGCCAACCGGGAGGCAAGATGAAAGTTCTCACGCTGCTGCTCGCCGCTCTGCTCTCGCTGCCGCTGCAGGCGGCCAACAAGGTGAAGGTCGGCTTCATCAGCACCCTGTCGGGGCCGAACGCGTCGATCGGCTCCGATATCCGCGACGGCTTCAATCTGGCGATCAAGCTGAATGCCGGCAGGCTGGGCGGGCTGCCGGCCGAAGTCTTGATCAGCGACGATCAGCTCAAGCCGGAGAACGCCAAGCAGTCCGCCGAGCGCTACCTGCGCCTGGACAAGGTCGACTTCGTCACCGGCGCCGTGTTCTCCAACATCGTGCTCGCCATCGCGCCCGACGTGATCGCGGCGAAGACCTTCTTCATCAGCGCGAACGCCGGCCCGGCGCAGTACACCGGCGCCCAGTGCGATCCGTTTTTCTTCGCCGCGTCATGGCCGAGCGAGGCCTATAGCGAGGCGGCGGGGCAGTACATGACCAGCAAAGGCCTGAAGAAGGTGATCTTCCTCGCGCCCAACTACGTCGGCGGCAAGGACTCAGCCACCGGCTTCAAGCGCTACTATAGGACGCCGCTCCAAGAAGAGATGTATACCAAGCTCGGCCAGCTCGACTACGCCGCCGAGCTTTCGCAGATCCGCGCCGCGAAGCCGGAGGCGCTGTATGTCTTCCTGCCCGGCGGCATGGGCGTCAACTTCATCAAGCAGTTCGTCGCCGCTGGGATGTCGCAGGACATCCAGCTGATCGTCCCGCTGTGGGGCGCCGATCAGGACATCATCCGTGCGGTGGGCGAGCCGATGCTGGGCCTGTTCAGCGTCGGCCACTGGTCGATCGACCTGGACAACGCGGCCAACAGGAAATTTGTCGCCGCTTTCGAGAAGGAATACAAGCGGCTGCCGACCGGCTACGCCGCCTCGGGCTACGACACCGCGCTGCTCATCGACTCGGCGGTGCGCAAGGTGAAGGGCCGCATCGAGGACAAGGAGGCGCTGCGCAAGGCGCTCGCCGCCGCCGACTTCAAGAGCGTGCGCGGCGACTTCAAGTTCAACCGTAACCAGTTCCCAGTCCAGAACTACTACCTGCAGGTCGTCGGCAAAGACGGCAACGGGCGCCTGGCGCATAAGACGATGGGCACCGTGCTCACCGCGCGCGGCGACGCGTATGTGCAGGACTGCCACATGAAATAAAAAAGGGGCCGCGAGGCCCCTTTCGCAACTCGAAGTTCTCCTTACTGAAGCAACTTCAGTCCCGCCGCGGCTGCTTGCGCGTCCTGGTCGGAAGCCGCGCCGCTCACGCCGAGGCCGCCGATCACCTTGCCGCCCATCATGACCGGCAGGCCGCCCTCGATCGGCGTCGCGCCGCGCAGTCCGAGCAGTGCGTTACGGCCTTTCGCGATGCCGTCCTCGAACGCCTTGGTCGGGCGCCGGTACATCGCCGCCGCGGTCGCCTTGTCGAGCGCGACCTGCACGCTGGCGGTCTGCGTATCGGGCATGCGCTCGAAGTAGACCAGCATGCCGTGGTTGTCGACCACCGCGATCGCCATGCGCCAGCCGTTCTTCTGCGACTCGGCGGCGGCGCCGGCAGCGATCTTCTTCGCCTGCTCGAGCGTGATCTCCGGCCCGTACGGCGGCCGCTCCTGCGAAAGCGCGGCCGCGGCGAAGCAGGCCAATGCGAATCCCAGCGCGATTCTCATCATTGTTTTCCCTCCTCCTCTGGTTAGGGAAGAGCGATTATGCCGTCGGCGGCGAGCTTGTCGATAGCCGCGGCGGAATATCCGAGCCCGGCGAGCAGCTCGCGCGCGTGCTGACCGACTTCCGGCGGATCGGAGCGCTTGAGGAGCCGCGCGCCGTCGAGCTCGATGGGCAACGCTGGAATATGCGAGGTCTTGCCGTTGTGCCGGGTCTCGAGCAGGCCGCCGGACGCGTTGAGGTGAGGATCGTCGAGAAGGTCCCAGGGCTTCGCAATCGGGGCGAACGGCAGGCCGATCGCCTCCAGCTTCGCGGCGAGGTCGGTCTGGGTGTGTCGCTTCGTGATCTCGTTGAGGCGCGGGATGAGCCACGCG
>DASXKY010000068.1:0-2397 GCA_036496555.1 Burkholderiales bacterium
ACTTCTTCGCGGATGCGAGCGGGACGCGCGGTGAGGACGACCACGCGGTCGGCGAGGAACACGGCCTCGTCGATGTCGTGGGTGACGAAGACCACGGTCTTCTTGGTGCGCTCCCAGAGGTTCATCAGCTCTTCCTGCATCTGCTCGCGCGTCTGCGCGTCGAGCGCGCCGAAGGGCTCGTCCATCAGCAGCACTTTCGGGTCGAAGGCGAGGACGCGCGCGAGCGCGGTGCGCTGCTTCATGCCGCCGGAGATTTCGGCGGGGTAATGATTGCGGAAGTCGGAGAGGCCCATCATTTCCAGATATCGCCCTACGGTCTCTTCGATACGCGCCTTGGGGAAATTCTGGGCTTCGAGGCCCCACGCGATATTACCGGCGACCGATTTCCACGGGAACAGCGAGAACTCCTGGAACATCATGCCGCGGTCGGGGCCGGGCCCGTTCACCGGCTGGCCGTAGACGCGGATGGTGCCGTGGTCGGCGGGGATGAAGCCGCCGACGATGTGCAGGAAGGTGCTCTTGCCGCAGCCGCTCGGGCCGATGACGGTGATGAACTCGCCCTCGCGCGCGGCGAACTCGTCGATCTCGACGACGGCGAGCGACTTGCCGTCCTTGGTGTAGGTCTTGCGGACGCCCGAGGTCTCGAGCGCGTTCAACGCGCGTTCTCTTTCTCCACCGGCCAGCCGTGGCCGGAGAGGTCGAAGCGCACACCGGCGAGCTGCAGCTTGGTCTCGAAGAAGATGCGCTCGCCGAGCTTGGCGAGGTCGACGGGCGGCGGCGGCTGCGGCACGGCGCCGGCCTGCTTCGCCTGCTTCTCGGCGGCGTCGAGGTCGTCCACCAGCACGCCGAAGTGGTCGAGCCCGTAGCCCTGCGGATACGGATTGGGCACTTCCTTCGTGCGCTTCCAGCAGACGATGGCGATGTTGATGTAGCCGTCGGTGAGGTAGACCTCGCGCGCGAGCTCGCTGTCGCCGCGCGAGAGCTCCCGCAGGCCGAGGGCGTTCTTGAACAGCGCCGCGGTCTCGAAGGGGTCTTCCGCGGTGATCGCGATATGCCGGATTCGTCCCATAGCAGCCTCCATAAGAGGGCCTCTGTTCCTAATATGTCAGCAGGCGCTCGAGGTCCGCCTGCGCCTTCGCCGCATCCCGGCCCGCGCGCGCCACGCGCCGGTTCCTGCGCCAGCAGCCGATGATGCCCGACAATTGTCCCTCCTCGCCGACCTGGCGCGAGACGCGCACGATCGTTTCGACCCTTGGCTTTCGCTTTTCCGAGTATCTTCGAAAACAATCCTCGACCGCGCCGCCGCCCGCCAATTCCTCGGCCAGCACCGCAGCGTCCTCCATCGCCATCCCCGCGCCCTGCCCGATGTTCGGCGTCATCGCGTGCACCGCATCGCCGAGCAGCGCCACGCGGCCGGCGTACCAGCGCTCCTCGCACAGCTCCTCGACCGCGGTGGTGATGATCTCGTCCGCGGAACGGAGCTGCGCGAAGAGCTTCACCACGCGCGGATCGGTGAACTGCGCGAACATCGCGCGGAATTCGTCCGCGCTCTTCAGCACGGGTGCTGCATTCCTGCCGGAGTTGAAGGTGGTCCAGATGTAGATGCGGCCGGGGGCGATCGGCACCAGGCCGATCCGCTGACCGCGGCCGAGCAGCTCGGTGAAGCAGTCGACGCCCGCCGCGTTGTCGACGACCACGCGGTGCGAGCGGTAGCCCATGTAGACCGGCGCCACCTCGCCCGACAGGTGCCGGCGAACGGTCGAGTGGATGCCGTCCGCGCCGACCAGCACGTCGGCTTCGAGGACCTGGCCGCCGGCCACCGCCTGGACCCGCCTCGACGAGACCCTGATTTTCTCGACCGCCGTGCCGAAGCGCACCACGCCCTTCTCGATTCCGCCGAACAGAACGTCGTGCAGGTGCGCGCGGTGGACCAGCGCGCCGACGGCGAGCTTGCCGGCGTCGTAGAGCGGCCGATAGTCGCGCTCGGCGAGGACGCGCCCATGCCGGTCGCGGGTCTCGCGGCGCAGGTAGGGCCAGGAATTCGCCCGCACCGCGTCGGCGAGGCCGTTGCGCTCGAGGACGCGCATGGCATTGGGGTTCATGATGATGCCGGCGCCGACCGGGTCGACGCGCCGCGCGCGCTCGAGCACGGTGACCGGCAGCTTGCGCCGCGCGAGCTCGCGCGCCAGCGAAAGCCCCCCGATCCCGCCCCCCACCACCAGCGTCGAAAGCGCCATAGGCGAGATATTATTGAAAGATCATGCAAGTGCTCGATCGCGAGCGCCTGGCGATGCTGGTACAGCCCGACCGGGTGCACCGCGCGGTGTACGCCGACCCGCAGATCTTCGAGCTGGAGATGGAGCGCGTCTTCGGCCGCGCCTGGCTGGTGCTCGGCCA
>DASXKY010000069.1:0-58962 GCA_036496555.1 Burkholderiales bacterium
GCCGGCTGGGACCGCTTCCAGAATTTCCTCGACACCAAGCCCGAGGAGTGGGACCAGCTGATCGACATCAACCTGCGCGGCCCGCTCAACATGCACCACCTCGTGGCCCCCGGCATGGCGGCTCGCGGCTGGGGCCGCATCGTGAACATCGCTTCCGACGCCGCTCGCGTCGGCTCCTCCGGTGAAAGCGTCTACGCGGCGTGCAAGGGCGGCATCGTCGCCTTCTCTAAGACGCTCGCGCGCGAACTGGCGCGCAATGGCGTCACGGTGAACGTCGTTTGCCCGGGGCCCACTGACACGCCAATCCTGCGCGGCTTCCTAGGTGAAGGCGATGCAGGTCAAAAAGTCCACGACGCGCTGGTGCGGGCGATCCCGATGAAGCGCGTCGGTCAGCCCGCGGACATCCCGGGCATCGTCGCCTTCCTCGCCTCGGACGAAGCGGCGTTCATCACCGGGCAGGTCATCTCGGTCTCCGGCGGATTGACCATGGCCGGCTAGGCGCAAGAAGCGGATAGATCGGCCCGCCGATCAGGCTCACAATGCAGTCCATGGAAGCCATTCTCGAGAAAGCCAGAACCTACCTCGACGAGCGCCGCGGCGAGCGGGTCACCCTGGGTGAGCTCGCCGGCGCGGTCGGCGCGAGCCCGTTCCACCTGCAGCGGCGGTTCAAGGAGGCCTTCGGCGTCTCGCCACGCGACTACCAGGAAGCGTATCGCGTCGAATCGGTGAAGTCGTCGCTGCGCAATGGCAGCCGCGTCACGGACGCGGTGTTCGACGCTGGCTACGGCTCGGTCTCGCGCTTCTACGAGAAGCAGCGGCTCGGCATGCAGGCGCGCCACTACCGCGCGCGCGGCAAGGGCCAGAGCATCGCCTACTGCTGCTTCCGCAGCCCGCTCGGCGTGGTGCTGATCGCGGCGACCGAGCGCGGTTTGTGCTCGCTGAAGCTCGGCGAGAACGAAAAGGAGCTCAGGCGGCTGCTCGAGCGCGAGTTCTGCGAGGCGGAACTCGTCGAGGACGGCTTGCCTGCCCTGCGCAAGGGCCTCCTCGAGTTCCTCGAGGGCGAGGCGAACCTGGCGAAGGTGCCGGTCGACATCCGCGGCACGGTGTTCCAGCGCAAGGTATGGGACGAGCTGCGGCGCATTCCGCGCGGCGAGACGCGTACCTACGCCGAGATCGCCCGTGCGATCGGCGCGCCGCGAGCGGTGCGGGCCGTGGGCAGCGCCTGCGGCGCGAACCCGGTGGCGCTGGTCGTGCCCTGCCATCGCGCCGTGCGCACCGACGGCGGCCTCGGCGGCTACGCCTGGGGCCTGCCGCGCAAGAAGAAGCTGCTCGCGCTGGAAAAGAAGTCCTGATTCCCGCAGCCAGTCTCGCGCGCCTGGTCGCGCTGGCCGCGATCTGGGGCGCGTCGTTCCTCTTCGTGCGCATCGCCTCGCCGGCGGTCGGCCCCGTGCTGACCGCCGACCTGCGCATGCTGATCGCCGGACTCGCCCTCGCCATCTGGTTCCGCTTCACCGGCTTCGACGCGCAGTGGCGGCGCTGGTGGCGCCAGTACCTGATCGTCGGGCTGCTCACCTCGGCGGCGCCGTTCCTGCTCTTCGCCTACTCGGCGCTCACGTTGTCGGCGGGCCTGATGTCGGTGATCAACGCCAGCTCGCCGATCTGGGGCGCGCTCTCTTCGGCGTGGTTGCTGGGCGAGCGGCTCTCGCCGCGCAGCGTGGTCGGCCTCGCCATCGGCGTGGCCGGCGTGGCACTCGTGACCCGCCCTGAAGGGGGCGACCACGTCGCCGCGATCCCGGCGCTCGCCGCCGTCGCCGCCGCCGTGTGCTACGGCCTCGCCGCCACCTACATGCGCCGTTGGGCGAAAGACGTGCCCTCGCGCGGCATGGCGCTCGGCACGCAGATCGCGGGTGCAGCCCTGCTCGCGCCGCTGCTCGCCATTGCGCCGCCTGCCGCAATACCGACGCCGTTCATCGCTGCCTGCCTGCTTGCGATGGGCCTCGTCTGCGGCGCGATTGCCTACTTACTCTACTTCCGCTTGGTGACAGACATCGGCGCCGCCGGCGCCCTCACCGTCACCTACCTGATCCCGCTCTTCGGCGTGGCATGGGGCGCTCTCTTCCTCAGCGAGAGCGTTTCGCACGGCATGGTGACCGGCGCAGTACTGGTGCTCCTCGGCACTTTCTTCGTTCTGCGAAAATAGGCTGGTGCAGTACCCGCATCTCTTCAGGTCGCTCGCCCTGGGCTCAGTCACGCTCCCGAACCGCATCATGATGGGGTCGATGCATACGGGCCTCGAGGCGCGGCCCGACGGCCCGGAGCGCCTCGCGGCTTTCTACGCCGAGCGCGCGCGGGGCGGCGCGGCGCTCATCGTCACCGGCGGCTTCTCGCCGAACGCCGCCGGCAACCTGGGCCCGCATCCCGTCGAATTCGCTTCGGCCGAGACGGCGAAGAAGCACCGCGTCATCACGCAGGCGGTCCACGACGCCGGCGGCCGCATCGTGCTGCAGCTCCTGCACGCCGGCCGCTACGGCTTCCACGAGCGCATCGTCGCGCCCTCCGCGGTCAAGTCGCCGATCAACCCGAACGCGCCGCGCGAGATGACACCGGCCGAGATCGAGCAGACCATCGACGACTTCGCGCGCGCCGCCGCCCTCGCCCGCGAAGCGGGCTACGACGGCGTCGAGGTGATGGGCTCGGAGGGATACCTCGTCACCCAGTTCCTCGCCGCGCGCACCAACCGTCGCCGCGACGAGTGGGGCGGACCGATCGAGAACCGGATGCGCTTCGCGACCGAGATCGTGCGTCGCGTGCGCGCCGCCACCGGACGCGACTTCATCCTCGCCTATCGCATCTCCGCGCTTGATCTTGTCGAAGGCGGTCTTTCTTCAGAAGAAATAATTCGAACAGCAAAGAGCATTGAATCCTCGGGCGCGACACTACTCAATACCGGCATCGGCTGGCACGAGGCGCGCATCCCCACGATTGCCCAGGCCGTGCCGCGGGGCGCCTTCGCGTGGGCAGCCCGGCGGCTGAAGGAGGCCGTGAAGATCCCGGTCGTCGCCTCCAACCGGATCAATGCGCCCGAGGTCGCCGAGGCCATTCTCGCGCGCGGCGACGCCGACATGGTCTCGCTCGCCCGCGCCATGCTCGCCGACGCGGAGTTCGCCAACAAGGCGCGCGCCGGCGACCGCGCAGGCATCAATGTCTGTATCGCCTGCAACCAAGCCTGCCTCGACCACTACTTCATCGGGCAGCCGGCGAGCTGCGTCGTCAACCCGCGCGCCGGGCGGGAGACCAAGCTGGTTTACCGGGAGGTCTCTTCGCCCAAAAAGATTGCCGTCCTTGGCGGCGGCCCTGCCGGCCTCTCGTGTGCCGCGGTAGCGGCAGAGCGCGGGCACGCAGTCACACTTTTCGAGAAGAAGGAACTGGGCGGCCAGTTCAACCTCGCCAAGGTCATTCCCGGCAAGCAGGAATTTGCCGAGTCGATCGCTTATTACGCCGAGCGTCTGCGCCGGGCTGGAGCAACGATCGCCCTTGGGAGGGCGCCGTCCGCAGGAGAGCTGGCAGATTTCGACGAGATCGTCGTCGCCACCGGCATCACGCCGCGCCATCCGCAGATACCCGGAATCGATCATGCAAAAGTGGCGAGCTATATCGACGTGCTGTCCGGCCGGGTCCAGGCGGGCCGCAATGTCGCCATCATCGGCATGGGCGGCATCGGCTTCGACGTGGCGCTTTATCTGCTGGAGCGGGACAGCCGCGCCCCGATGGAACCCGGCGCGTTTGCGAGGCACTGGGGCATAGGCGACGATGGTTCGCTGGAAAATGTTCCTTCTGCGCAGCCCGAAATCGGAATCACCATGCTGAAGCGGTCGAACACGCCGTTCGGCCACACGCTCGGACGCACGACGGGCTGGGTGCACCGCGCCGAGCTCGCGCGCAACGGCGTGAAGATGCTGAGGGGCGTCGAGTACCGCCGCATCGACGACGCGGGCGTCCACGTGACGGTGGGCGGCGAGGAGCTCGTCGTGCCGGCCGACACGGTGATCGTCTGCGCAGGGCAGGAGCCTCACCGCCCGTCGTTGCCGGCGAGAAACGTTCACCTGATCGGCGGCGCGAAGGAAGCGGGCGAGCTCGACGCAAAGCGCGCCATGCTCGAGGGAGCCGAGCTCGCCGCTCGGCTGTGAGGTTCGCCTGCCGAGGCATTAGCGTCGCTCAAGCCTGGCTTGAAAAAGACTCGCTTGAGGCTTGCGTCCGCGGCCCCGACAATGCGAGTCATGAATACCAGATTCGTGATCGAGCTCCAGCATGGCGACATCCTTCCGCTCGAGCGCGCGGGCGGCGTGCGCCTCTCGTGCCTCGAAGGCACCCTCTGGCTGACCGAGGAAAACGCGCCGATCGACGTAGTCCTCTCCGCCGGCGACCACTACGACGTGGAAGCGAAAGGCCGCACGCTCGTGCAGGCCATGGCGCCCGCGCGCCTCGCGGTGGAAGCGGCCGGCAAGCGCCCGCAGGTCGCCTTCGGATCCATCAGCCAGGCCCGGCTCGCCGCCTAGCGCAGCTCTGCGGCACCGCGCCGAAGCCATAGGCGCGTAGGGGTACACTACCCGCAATGGGAACCGTGGTCGCTCTCGCCGGCCAGGTCGGCGGCGCCAAGCTGGCCGAGGGACTGTACCGCCTGCGCGGCAAGGACCTCGCGGTGATCGTCAACACTGGCGACGACTACCAGCACCTAGGCCTTTCGTTCTCGCCCGATCTCGATACCGTCCTCTACATGCTCGCGGGCATCGCCAATCCGGCGGCGCCGTGGGAGCCTGAGCACGAGACGCGCGCCGCGCAGGCGATGCTGAAGAAGCTGGGCGGGCCGGACCGCGCGGCGCTCGGCGATCGCTCGCTCGCCACGGCGCTGCTCCGCACCCACGGCCTCGCGCAGGAGCAGCGCCTCACCGAGATCACCCTCGACTTCTGCCGCGCACTCGGCGTGCGGGCGCGCGTGCTGCCGATGAGCGACGACCTGGTGACTACGCAGGTGATCACCGACGGCGGCGCGGTTTCATTCCACGAGTATTTCGCCGAGCTCGGCTGCGAGCCGACGGCGCGCGGGCTGGAGTTCGCCGGTGCCGCCGAAGCGCGCCTCTCCGACGAAGTCCTCGACGCGCTGCACGCCGCCGACCTCGAGGCCATCGTCGTTTGCCCGTCGAACCCCTTCCACATCATCCGGCCGATCCTCGAGGTCGGCGGCATGCGCGCGCTGCTCAAGGAGCGCGGCGTGCCGATCGTGGCGGTGACGCCGATCGTCGGCGGCAAGGCGCTGAAGGGCTCGGCCGGCAAGATGATGAGCGAGCTCGGCCGCGAGCCGAGCGCGCGCGGCGCCGCCGCGGAATACCTGCGCTTCATCGACGGCTTCGTCATCGACCGTCAGGATTTCGCCCTCGCCGACAGCGTGCGCTCGCTCGGCATCGAGGTCGCCGTGTCGCAGACGGTGATGCGCTCGCCCGACGAGCGCGTCAACCTTGCGCGCGCCACGCTCGACTTCGCTCGCTCGATCAAGGAAAAGAAGGCCGCGGAGGTGGAATGAGGTTTTTCGGAAGGACGCTTTTCGCCGCCGCCTTCATGCTCGCCTTCGCCGCGCCCGCGCTCGCACAGCTGCCGCAGCACCAGGTGGAGATCCAGCGCGCGCTGATCCAGCGCGACCAGCAGTCGGCCGACTTCGCGCGCGGCACGAGCCCCGCCCGCGACGCGCTGAATGCGCGCCAGCTGCGCGACGCGGGCCAGCCGCTCAGTCCCGATCCGACGATCGCCCGCGAGCTGCTGCCGTATCAGCGCGAGACCATGGCGCGCGAGCGGGAGATGTTCCCGCCGCTCAACGACCGGCCGGTGCCGGCGGCGAAGTCGGCGCCAAAAGTCGACCAGGGCCTACCGCTGCCAGGGAGCGGCGGTCCGCCCCAAGTGGTCGAGCCCGTAGCGGGCCCGAGCGTCGGCGGCTAGCGGGCTGTCCATCGCGGCGAGCGCCGCGACCGCGATGTTCTTCGCATCGACTTCGAAAAAGGCGCGCAGCGCCGCGCGCGTGTCGCTGCGGCCGAAGCCGTCGGTGCCGAGCGCGACGTACTTCCCCGGCACGTAGGGCCGGATCAGGTCCGCAACCGCGCTGACGTAGTCGCTCGCCGCGACGACCGGCCCGCTCGCTCCTTCAAGGCATTTCTCGACCCAGCTTTCGGACGCGCCGCCAAAGCGCTTCGAGCGCTCGGCCTGCATGCCGTCGCGCCTGAGCTCGGTGAACGAGGTCACGCTCCACACATTGGCTTCGATCTTCCAGTCGCTTTTCAGGAGCTCGGCGGCCGCGATGACCTCTCTGAGTATTGGACCGCTTCCCAGCAGTTGAACCTTCGCGGCAGCAGATTTTTTCAAGAGATACAAACCCCGAAGAATCCCTTCGCGGGCGTCCGGAGGTATCCCAGGATGGTCATAGTTTTCGTTATAGGTCGTGATGTAGAAGAACTCATCTTGTTGTTGATCGAGCATTCGCCGCGCCCCTTCTTCAACGATCGCCGCCAGCTCGTAGCCGAAGCAGGGGTCGTAGGCGCGGCAGGTCGGGATCGTGGAGGCGACCAGGTGCGACGAGCCGTCCTGGTGCTGCAGACCCTCGCCGGCGAGCGTGGTGCGGCCGGCGGTGCCGCCGACGAGAAAGCCGCGCGAGCGCGAGTCGGCAGCGGCCCAGATGAGGTCGCCGATCCGCTGGAAGCCGAACATCGAGTAGTAGATGTAGAACGGCAGCATCGGCGCGCCGTGCGACGAGTAGGAGGTCGCCGCCGCGAGCCACGACGAGAGCGCGCCGGCCTCGGTGATGCCCTCCTCCAGGATTTGGCCGTCCTTCGCTTCCTTGTAGTAGAGCAGCTCGTCGGCGTCCTCGGGCGCGTAGAGCTGGCCGACCGCGGAGTAGATGCCGACCTGGCGGAACAGCGTCTGCATACCGAAGGTGCGCGCCTCGTCGGCGACGATCGGCACTACGCGCGCGCCGAGCTTCGGATCCTTCAGCAGCTGCGACAGCAGCTGCACGAATACCATCGTGGTGGACTGGTTTCTCGAAGGCGCATTGAGCTTCGGCACTTCGATTTTTGAAGCATTTGCTTTTCTGACGGGCAAATAGCCGCCCAGGGCCGTGCGGCGTGCCTCGAGATATCGGATCTCCTGGCTGTCCTTGCCAGGGTGGTAATAGCGCAGCTGAACTACGTCGTCGTCCGAAAGCGGCAGCGCGAAGCGGTCTCGGAAGGCCTTCAGCGCGTCGTCGTCGAGCTTCTTCTGCTGGTGGGTGCCCATCTTGCCCTGGCCCCACAGGCCCATGCCATAGCCCTTTTTCGTCTGCGCCAGGATCACCGTCGGCTGTCCTTCATGCTTCGCGGCGGCATGGTAGGCGGCGTAGATCTTCAGCGGATCGTGACCGCCGCGCTTCAGGCGGTCGATGTCGTCGTCGCTCATGTCAGCGATCAGCGCCCGCAGCTCGGGGTACTTGTTGAAGAAATGCTCTCGGTTGAAGCGCCCGTCGGTGGCGGCGTAGGTCTGGAACTCGCCGTCGACGGTCTCGTGCAGGCGCTTGAGCAGCACGCCGTCCTCGTCGCGCGCGAAGAGCGGATCCCAGTCCGAGCCCCAGAGCAGCTTCAGCACGTTCCAGCCCGCGCCGGCGAAGAGGCCCTCGAGCTCCTGCACGACGGAGCCGTTGCCGCGCACCGGCCCGTCGAGCCGCTGCAGGTTGCAGTTGACGACGAAAATCAGATTGTCGAGGCCCTCGCGCGAGGCGAGCGAGAGGCCGGCAAGCGACTCCGGCTCATCCATCTCGCCGTCGCCGACGAACGCCCACACTTTGCGGCGCTTTTCGCTCTCCAGAAGCTTCCGGTTCGCGAGATAGCGCATGAACCGCGCCTGGTAGATCGCGTTCAGCGGCCCGAGGCCCATCGAACCGGTCGGGAACTGCCAGAACTCGGGCATCAGCCATGGATGGCAGTAGGACGAAAGTCCCTTGCCGCCGGTCTCGCGCCGGTAGTTTGAAAGATTTTCCTCGGACAGCCGGCCTTCAAGGTAAGCCCTCGCATATACGCCGGGCGCCGAATGCGGCTGGAAGTAGACCAGATCGTCGGCGCGGAAAAAATGGTTGAAACCCACTTCGAACAGGTCGGCCGCCGAAGCGTAGCTCGCGATATGGCCGCCGAGCTCCGCGTGCGCGCGGTTGGCCCTCACTACCATCGCCAAGGCGTTCCAGCGCACGATCGACGAGAGACGGCTTTCGAGCTCGAGGTTGCCGGGAAATTGTGGCTGGTCGGCGAGCGCAATCGAGTTCTTGTATGGTGTGTTGAGCACCGGCGGCAGCGGCACCCGCCGCACACGCGCGTGCTCGAGGAGCTTGCGCAGGAGGAATGTCGCGCGCTCACGACCCTCGGCCTGCACGAGCGCGTCAAACGCGTCCAGCCACTCGCGCGTCTCGGCCGGGTCGGCGTCCGGCGCGTTCACCCGCCAGAACGCCGACGTCACGAAATCCGACAGGTTGGTCATGACGGCATGGTATTCCCGTAACAGTGAAAGGTGATATGATCCGGCCCGCAGCGATTAATCAGGACGAATTTGCACCCTTCACCCGCCGCATTCGCAGCGTCTGTAGTGGCAGTCAGATCCCTTCCTCGATCGTCATGCCCGGCTTTTCCGCGCCCGGTCTCGTCGCGGTATTTCGTATGAGGAATTTGTAATGGCAACTGGCACTGTTAAGTGGTTCAACGACTCCAAGGGCTTCGGCTTCATCACCCCGACCGACGGCGGCGAAGATCTGTTCGCGCATCACACCGCGATCCAGATGAACGGCTTCAAGACGCTGAAGGAAGGCCAGAAGGTCGAGTTCGAAGTGAAGCGCGGCCCGAAGGGCCTGCAGGCGGCGAACATCAAAGCGCTGTAAGCAGCCACAAGACGCAGAAAAGGCCCGCTCCGGCGGGCCTTTTTGTTTCTAGTAGCGCTCGGCGCCGCGCACCAGGTCGGCGCAGCGCAGGAACACCGCGTCGGGCGGATGGCCGATGCCCTGCAGCCAGTCTTCCACGGTCTTCACAGCCACGCCGAGAAATTCCGCGAGCTTGTGTTCGCCGCCGAGCGCGATGCACGCATCGTGCAGCAGCCGGATGTAGATGTGATTGTTCTTTGCTGTCGAGGGGCAGATGTCTTGCACGCGGCATCATTGCACGCCGCTCGGTTGCGCCTTGTGGCGAAAACCCGCGGCGTTTTGTAGGGCGGCCGGCGACTAGCTCCGGCGCGCGCGCTCCTTGCCGACGGCGGCCGGCGCCTCGTCGATGAGCGCAAGCAGCGAAGCTATCGCCGCCGGCTTGGCGACATGCATATCGAAGCCGGCCTTGCGCGCACGCTCGCGGTCGGCGGCTAGCCCGTAACCCGTCAGCGCGACGAGGTAGGCGCGCGATCCGGCGCGGCGCAGCCGCCGCGCCAGCTCGTAGCCGTCGATCCCCGGCAGTCCGATGTCGACGAGCGCGACGTCGGGATGCGTGCCGATGATCTTGTCGAGGCCTTCCACGCCGTCGCGCGCGGTGACCACGCGATGGCCGGCGCCCTCGAGGACCCGCTGCAGGCTCGCGCGGGCGTCGTCGGCGTCCTCGACCAGCACCACGCTGCGCGGGGCGGCGACGCGCGCGGATGCCGCCCGCGCTGCGCGCGCCGTCGGCGTCTCGATCGCCGGCAGCCGCACGCTGAAAAGCGCTCCGCGGCCGGGCCCCTCGCTCGCGACGCTCACCTCGCCGCCGTGCGCCTCGACGATCCGCTGCACGAGGGTGAGGCCGACGCCGAGGCCGCCGCGCGAGCGCGAGATGCCCTGCCGGCCCTGGAAGAAAAGCTCAAAGACGTGAGCCGCCGTCTCGTGGTCGAGGCCGACGCCGTCGTCACTCACCTCGACCAGTGCGCCGCCGCCTTCGCGCCGCACGCGGATTTCGATCGAGCCGCCCGGCGCGGTGTGGTTGACCGCGTTCGTGACCAGGTTGGTCACCACCTGCTCGACACGCGTGCGGTCGCCGTTCACCCACACCGGCGCGCCTTCGCAGCGCACGCTGCGCCCCTCGGTCTTGCCCGTCGCCGCGAGCGTGCGCAGCGCCGCCTGCACCGCCTGGTCGAGGCCGAGCGGCTGCAGGTCGAGCGACATCTTGCCGCTGATGGCGCGGCCGACGTCG
Source organism: Burkholderiales bacterium (assembly GCA_036496555.1). Lineage (GTDB taxonomy): Bacteria > Pseudomonadota > Gammaproteobacteria > Burkholderiales > SG8-39 > SCGC-AG-212-J23. The sequence continues at coordinate 10,206 of DASXKY010000069.1, forward strand.
AGCAGATCCTCTACCATGGAGTTGAGGTGCTGCGACTGGCGCGCGATCACGCCGCGGGCGAAGCCGAACTCGGACGTCGCGGGCTGCGATTTCTCGAGCAGGTGCACCGCCGCCGCGATCGCGGCCAGCGGGTTGCGCAGCTCGTGCCCCAGCATGGCGAGGAATTCGTCCTTGGCGCGGCTGCTCTCCTCCGCTTCCGCGAGCGAGGCCTGCATGCGCGCCGCGCGCGCAGCAGCCTGGGCGTCGATGAGCAGAAGCAGCAGCGTGCCGAACAGCACGAACAGCGTGATCACCGTCACCGCGCCGGCGAGCCAAGCGCGGTCGACTACCGCCACGCCCGTGCTCACCGCGTTTGCCGGGAAGCGCGCCGCCACCATGCCGGCATAGTGCATCCCGGTGATGGCGAGGCCCATGCCGAGGGCGCCGAACGCGCGGCGGTGCCGCCAGAAGCGCGCGTCGCCGCGCTCGGTGAAAGCCACCCACATGGCTGCGACGGAAGCGGCGATGGCGATCGCGAGGGACAAGCCCACCCAGAACGGGTCGTAGCGGATGGGCGGCGTGATTTCGATGGCGGCCATGCCGACGTAGTGCATCGAGCAGATGCCGATGCCCATCGCGATGCCCGCACTGCTCAGGCGCGATGGCGTCACGCGACCGCGCGCCGCGATGTGCAGCGCGAAGGTCGAGACCGCGATCGCGATCACCAGCGAGAGCAGCGTGACCGGCAGGTCGTAGATGATCGGCAGCGGCACCGCGAGGGCCAGCATGCCGACGAAATGCATCGCCCAGACGCCGGTGCCCATCGCGAAACCACCGCCCGCCAGCCAGGCGCGCGCAGCGACGCCCTGGGCGAGGCTGATCCGCGACGCGAGGTTGAGCGCGGTATACGACGCCAGCACTGCGACCAGCAGCGAGACGAGCACGAGGCCGTGGTGATAGTGCTGATGCACGCAGCGATTATAGGAAGCGCAGGCTACGTGGAAGCGCCGTGCGCGACCGCTTCGTAGGGACTTCCCCTACACGCGTGTGACATGGTGCCGGCTGACGGGATCGAACCGCCGACCTTCGGTTTACAAAACCGCTGCTCTACCAGCTGAGCTAAGCCGGCCCGGACGGGATTATGCGCCTGCGAACCTGCCGGCTACTTGATGCGCCGCAGGGTGGGCTTGCCGCCGCCGGGTTTCTTCGGCTCCGATGTGGAGGGCGCCGGCAGCGCGGCCGGCGGCTTGGGCGGCGCGGTGTTCTCCGATTCGGCCCGCGACTGCACGCTCGGCTTGGCGCCGTCGATGTCGAAGGTCATGCCGTGGCCCGTTTCGCGCGCGTACAAGGCGTAGACGTTGTTCATCGGCACGGAGATCTGCCGCGCCACGCCGCCGAAGCGCGCCGAGAATTCGATCAGCTCATTGCCCATCTGCAGCTTGTGCACTGCGCTCGGGCTGATGTTGAGGGTGATCTCGCCGTTCTTTACGTACTCGGCGGGTACCTGCGTGCGCGAATCGACCTTGACCGCGATGTGCGGCGTATAGCCGTTATCGACGCACCACTCGAACAACGCGCGCAGCAGGTAAGGCTTGGTGGGGATCTCCGCCATCGCCCCGCTACTTCCGCATCACCTTCTCGGAGGGGGTGAGGGCCTCGATGAAAGCGGGGCGCGAGAAGATGCGCTCGGCGTATTTCATCAGCGGCGCCGCGGTCTTGCCGAGCTTGATGCCATAGTGGTCGAGGCGCCAGAGCAGCGGCGCGAGCGCCACGTCGAGCATGCTGAAGTCGTCGCCCAGCATGTGCTTGGTCTTGGTGAACACCGGCGAGAGCTCGATCAGGCGGTCGCCGACGTACTGGCGCGCCTTCTCCATCGGCTTCTCCTTGCCCGACTCGAGCGCCTCGATGTGGTCGAACAGCTCCTTCTCCATGTTGTACAGCATCAGCCGCGCTCGGGCACGCATCACCGGGTCGGCCGGCATCAGCTGCGGGTGCGGGAAGCGCTCGTCGATGTACTCGTTGATGATGTTGGACTCGTACAGGATCAGGTCGCGCTCGACCAGCACCGGCAGCCGGTTATACGGATTCATCACTGCGATGTCTTCCGGCTTGTTGTACAGGTCGACGTCGATGACCTGGAAGTCCATGCCCTTCTCGTACAGCACGAAGCGGCAGCGATGACTGAAGGGGCAGGTGTTGCCCGAATAGAGTTGCATCATGATCTAGGGTTTCCGGCGAAGGCCGCCGGCGCTCGGCCGGCGGCGAGTTCTACTTGACGTCCTTCCAGTATTCCTTCTTCAACCAGTAGGCCAGCGGGAACATCACCAGCGCGAGGAACAGGACCACCGCGATGCCGATGATCTTGCGCTCGCTCGCCGCCGGCTCGCCGACGTAAGACAGGAAAGCGACCAGGTCGCGCACCGTGGCGTCGTACTCGGTACGGCTCATCGTGCCCTTCGATACCTCGGTCCACTTGTGCGTCGCCGGGTCGTAATTCATCTCGCCCTGCAGCATCCACAACGCATGCGGCATGCTGACGTTCGGGAACACCGCGTTGTTCCAGCCCGTGGCCGCTTTCGGGTCGCGATAAAACGTGCGCAGGTAGGTATAGAGCCAGTCCGGGCCACGCGAGCGAGCAATCACGGAAAGGTCGGGCGGCACCACGCCGAACCACTGCTTCGCCTGTGGCGGCATCGGCGTCTTCATCATGTCGCCGACCTTCTCGCCGGTGAACAGGAGGTTCTCGCGGATCTGCGCTTCCGGGATGCCGAGCTCGGTGAGCGACTTATAGCGCACGTATTGCGCCCCGTGGCAGCCGAGGCAATAGTTGACGAAGGTGCGTGCCCCGGACTGAAGGCTGACCAGATTGTTTACGTCGTGGGGGGATGCGTCGAGACGGTAGCCTCCCTCCGCAGCCAGGACTCCGAGAGGGAACAGCAGCAGCGAAAAGAAGACCTTTTTCATGCCGTCACCCGCTCGGGGACCGGCAGCACCTTGTCGCGCGCGGTGTACCAGGGCATCAGGAAGAAGAACGCGAAGTACAGGATCGTGCACAGGCGCGCCACCCAGGTCGCGCGCTCCTTGGTGTCGAGGAAGAAGGCGTCGAAGCCGAACTGGCCCCAGACGGTGGTGGGGTTGACGCCGAGATAGCCGAGGATGAAGAACACCACCACGAAGACGCCGAGCGCCCACTTGTATAGCCGCCCGCGATAGCGAATCGACCTCACCGGGCTTCGATCGAGCCACGGCAGGAAGAAGAGGATCATCACCGCCACGCCCATGGCCACCACCCCCGGAAACTGCGACGCGAAGAGCGGCGGTACCGCGCGCAGGATCGAGTAGTACGGCGTGAAGTACCACACCGGCGCGATGTGCTCGGGGGTCTTCAGCGGGTCGGCCGGAATGAAGTTATTGGCCTCGATGCCGTAGCCGCCCATCTCCGGCACGAAGAACAGCACTGCGCAGAAGATGATCAGGAACACCACCGCGCCCAGCAGATCCTTCACCGTGTAGTACGGGTGGAAGGGGATGCCGTCGAGCGGGTGCCCGCTTGAGTCCTTGTGCTTCTTGATCTCCACGCCGTCGGGGTTGTTCGAGCCCACGTCGTGCAGCGCGAGGATGTGCGCCACCACCAGACCGAGCAGCACCAGCGGGAAGGCGATGACATGCAGCGCGAAGAAGCGGTTCAGCGTCACGTCGGACACGACGTAGTCGCCGCGGATCCACTGCGACAGCTCGGTGCCGATGAACGGCACCGTGCCGAACAGATTGACGATCACCTGCGCACCCCAGTACGACATCTGCCCCCAGGGCAGCAGATAGCCGAAGAATGCCTCGCCCATCAGGGTGAGGTAGATCAGCACGCCGAAAATCCACACCAGCTCGCGCGGCTCCTTGTAGGAGCCGTAAAGCAGGCCGCGGAACATGTGCAGGTAGACGACGATGAAGAAGGCCGAGGCGCCGGTGGTGTGGATGTAGCGGATCAGCCAGCCCGCCGACACATCGCGCATGATGTACTCGACGGAGCCGAACGCGAGCGCGGCGTCGGGCTTGTAGTTCATCGTCAGGAAGATGCCCGAGACGATCTGGATGACGAGCACGATCCCCGCCAGGGCGCCGAAGTAGTACCAGAAGTTGAAGTTTTTCGGCGCGTAGTATTCGGAGGCGTGGATCCTGAACTGCTCGGCGACCGAGGGCATCCTCGCGTCGAACCAGCCCCACAGGCGCGATACCAGCGTCCCCATCGCTCAGGCTCCCTTGTTTTCTTTGTCTTCGCCGACGACGAGCTTGCCGTCGGCCAGCGTGTAGGGCGGCACCACTAGGTTGGTGGGCGCCGGCGAGCCGCGGTAGACGCGCCCGGCGAGGTCGAACTTCGAACCGTGGCAGGGACAGTAGAAGCCGCCCACCCAGTCCGCCCCCATCTCCGCCTTTGCCTCGGCCGGCCGCAACTGCGGCGAGCAACCGAGGTGCGTGCAGACACCTTCCATCACCATCCACTCCGGGTACTCCGAGCGGTTCTCGTTCTTCGCGTAGGGGGGCTGCTTGGAGGACTTCGACTCCGGGTCGACGAGGCGCGGCGCGGCTGCCTTCAGCGACTCAATCATTTCCTTGGTGCGGTGGATCACCCATACCGGCTTGCCACGCCACTCGACTACCGCCAGTTCGCCCGGTGCGACGTGCGTCAGATCGATCTCGACCGGAGCGCCGGCGGCTTTCGCCTTCTCGGACGGCGTCATGCTCGCGACGAACGGAACCGCAACGCCGACGCCCGCGGCAGCGCCGACGGCCGACGTGGCGACCACCAGGTTGCGCCGCTTCTTATCTACTTTTTGTTGATCGCTCATGGAGATGGAGTTGATTCTGTCCGGCGCAAAAGTGTGCGATTCTAGCGACAGCCTCCGCAAAAGTCCACGATTTCGCTCGTAAACGCCTAAATTTCCAGAAGAATTTCGTATACTAGCCTCAGGCCACTCTGCTTCCTCCCGCCTCCTCCTCATGTACCGGCTCTGGATAATCTTCGCGCAGGCGGCAACCGTCGCCGTGGCGATCGTCTTCGTCGTCGCGACCTTCCATCCTGAATGGCTGCCTTCGCGCGCGGGCGCGCCGCCGGGCGCACCGTTCGTGCAACAAGCGCCGACCGCGGGTCCATTGCCGTCGGCGGCCGCGCCGGGCTCGTACCACGAGGCGGTGCGCCGCGCGACGCCGTCGGTGGTGAACATCTTCACCTCGAAGGAAGTGCAGACGCCGCGCCATCCGCTGCTCAACGACCCGGTCTTCCGGCGCTTCTTCGGCGACCAGCTTCCCGACGAAACGCAGCGCGCCTCGAGCCTCGGCTCGGGCGTGATCGTCAGCCCGGGCGGCTACATCCTCACCAACCATCACGTCGTCGAAGCAGCCGACGAGATCGAGGTGGCGATGGCCGACGGCAAGAAGCTCCTCGCCAAGGTCGTCGGCAACGATCCGGAGACCGACCTCGCGGTGCTGCGTGTGAACGCCGACAGCCTGCCGGCGATTACCTTCGGCTCCTCCGACGCCCTGCGCGTCGGCGACGTGGTGCTCGCCATCGGCAACCCGTTCGGCGTCGGCCAGACCGTGACCAGCGGCATCGTCTCGGCGCTCGGCCGCACCGGCCTCGGCATCAACACCTTCGAGAACTTCATCCAGACCGACGCCGCCATCAACCCCGGCAACTCCGGCGGCGCGCTGATCGACGCCGGCGGCAACCTGATCGGCATCAACACCGCGATCTTCTCGCGCTCGGGCGGCTCGATGGGCATCGGCTTCGCGATCCCGGTGTCGACCGCCAAGATGGTGCTCGAGCAGATCGTCAAGTCCGGCAGCGTGACGCGCGGCTGGATCGGCGTCGAAGTGCAGGAGCTCTCGCCTCAGGCGGCCGAGTCGTTCAAGCTCGGCGACACGCGCGGCGCGCTGATCGCCGGGGTGCTGCGCGGCGGACCGGCCGACAAGGCGGGCGTCAAGCCCGGCGACGTGCTCTACGAGGTCGAAGGCAAGCCGGTGGTGGATCCCTCGAGCATGCTCAATGTCGTCGCCGCGCTCGCGCCGGGGACCAACGCGCACATGAAGCTGAAGAGGAAGGGACAGAACGTCGAGACCGACGTAGCCGTCGGCCGCCGGCCCAAGCCGCAACCGCGGCCCGCAGACTAGGGGGGAGACATGACGCTCAGGTTTGGTTTTTCACTGGCAGTTCTTTGCCTGGTCGGTTGCGCGTCTGCGCCCGACTTTTCCTCGCAGAAGATTCTGCACGCGCACTACGACGGAAATGGCGACGACCTGCTGACCGCCGGCCTCGGCAAGACCGGCCTCGGCCTCGCGCAGCCGCCCGCCGTGCGCGAAGCGAAGAATCCCACCGCTGCCGAGCTGCGCCGGCGCGCGATCCACGCCAACTACCGCGCGCTCGCCGACATGACGCCGGGGGGCGGCTATGGCGTGCTCTACGGGCCGAACCTCGACCTCGCCGGCAAGGACACGCTCGGTGAAGGCAAGGTCGCCGGCGACGAGTACCTCACGCTCTTCGACGGGGCCGCGATGATGGTGCAGGTGCCGGACCGCTTCGATCCGAAAAATCCCTGCATCGTCACCGCCAGCTCGTCGGGCTCGCGCGGCGTCTACGGCGCCGTCGGCACCTCGGGTGAATGGGGGCTGAAGCGCGGATGCGCGGTGGCCTATACCGACAAGGGCACCGGCACCGGCTTCCACGACCTTGCCACCGACAGCGTCAACATCGTCACCGGTGAGTGGGTGATCCGGGAAAAGGCCGGCAGCGAGGGCCTCTTCGCCGCGCCGCTCAGCGATGCCGACCGCACCCGCTACCTGCGCGAGTTTCCGAACCGCATCGCGGTCAAGCAGGCGCACTCGCAGCGCAATCCCGAGAAGGACTGGGGCCGCTATACGCTCGCCGCGGTCGACTTCGCGTTTCACGTCCTCAACGGCCTGAAAGATCAGCGCGCCGGGCAGTACACGCCGGAGAACACGCTCGTCATCGCTTCCAGCGTCTCGAACGGCGGCTACTCCGCACTGATGGCGGCCGAGCAGGATACGCGCGGCCTCATCGACGGCGTGGCGGTGTCGGAGCCGAACGTCTCGCTCGCCGACGTGCGATCGCTGCTCGACTACACCACGCTCCTCAACGTCTACCTGCCTTGCGCTTCGCTCGCCGCCCAGGGCGCGCCCCTCAACACGGTGGCGCAGTCGCTGCGCGAAGCGCGCTGCGAATCGCTCGCGAAGAAAGGCCTGCTGAAATCGGGCGACCTCGCCGGCCAGGCGGCCGAGAGCCAGAAGATCCTGCTCGACTACGGCTTCCTTCCCGACGCGATGCTCACGCTGCCTTCGCACTACACGCTGTACGTGCCGCAGAGCATCTCGCTGCTCTATGCAACGAGCTACGGCCGCTTCTCGGTGACCGATAACCTTTGCGGCTACAGCTACGCCGCCACCGCGGCTTCGGGCGACAACGCCGCTCAGCCGGTTCCGGCGACGGGACTCGAGCTCTCCTTCGCCAGCTCGAACGGCATTCCGCCGACTGGCGGCGTCAACATGGTGAACAATCTGTCGACCGGGGGCGCGCGCGAGGACCGGCTGTCGATCTCGCCCTCCACCGGCGCGCGCGATATGAACCTCGACGGCGCGCTGTGCTTGCGCTCGCTCGCCACCGGCACCGACGCGGCGGGCAAGCCGCTCGAGGGCGCGGCCGCCGAGCAGTATCGCCGCGTGCAGGCCGGCATCGCCGAAACGCGCCTCACCGGCAAGCTGAACGGCAAGCCCGCGATCTTCGTGCAAGGGCGCGCCGACGCCATCCTGCCGCCCAACTTCACCTCGCGCGCCTACTTCGCGCGCAATAAGGCGCTCGAGCCGAACTCGAAGCTCTATTACTACGAGGTCACCAACGCGCACCACCTGGACGTGCTGAACGGCGTGCCCGGCTTCGACGGCCGCTACGTGCCGCTGCACGTCTACTTCATCCAGTCGCTCAACCTGATGTACGACCACCTGAAGAGCGGCCGCCCGCTGCCGACCTCGCAGCTCGTCCGCACCAGGCCGCGCGAGCAGAAGGACGGCAAGACCGTGCCGATCGACCGCTCCAACGTGCCGCCGATTGAAGCCGCCCTCGGTCCGAACTCGTTCATCGGCATCGGCCTCGACGGAAAGCTGCGAATTCCCGACTAAGCGCGCTCAGACCGCGCTGGATTCTTCTTTCGCCGCCTCTTCCTTGGCGCGCGTGCCGACGAAGCGGGCGAAGAACAGGCCCGCCTCGAACAGGATGCACATCGGCACGGCGAGCATGAACTGCGAGACCACGTCTGGCGGCGTGACCACCGCGGCGACGATGAAGGCACCGACAATGACGTAGGGCCGCGCGTCGGCGAGCTTGGCGACGCTGACGACGCCCATCCGCACCAGCAGGATCACCACGATCGGGATCTCGAAGGTCACGCCGAAGGCGATGAACATGGTGAGAACGAAGTTGAAGTAGGCCTCGATGTCGGGCATCGGGCTGATCGACTTCGGCGCGAAGCCCTGGATGAACGCGAACACCTTGCCGAACACGAAGTAGTAGCAGAACGCCACGCCGGCGAAAAACAACAGGGTGCTGGCGATGATGAGCGGCGCGGCGAGCTTCTTCTCGTGCTCGTAGAGGCCCGGCGCGACGAAAACCCACGCCTGGTACAGAACGTAGGGCAGCGCGAGCATGAGGGCGACGACCGCGGTCACCTTCACCGGGATCATGAAAGGCGTGACCACCCCGGTCGCGATCAGCTTGGCGTCCGGACCCATGACGCTGATGAGCGGCGCGGCAAGAAAATCGTAGATGACGCCGGAGCCCGGATAGAAGAACAGCGCGACGAAGAGGATCAGCACTGCCGCCGCCGCGTGCATCAGCCGCGCCCGCAGCTCGATCAGGTGCGAGATGAAGGATTCCTGGTCGCTCACGACGGCTTCACGTCCTCTGGCTTCTTCGGCTCAGCGGACGCCGCCTCATGCGAATCGAGCGCCTGGTTGATCTCGTCGGTGGTCTTCTGCAGTTCCTCGGCGGTCTGCTTGACGTCGCTCTCGACCTTGTTCACCTCGGAGGTGAGGTTGCCCTGAAAGTCGCTCGCCGCCTGCTGCATCGAGTCGCGCATCTTCTTCAGGTCCTCGAGCTCGATCTCGCGGTTGATGTCGGCCTTGACGTCGGAGACGTAGCGCTGCAGCCGCCCGGCGAGGTGGCCGAGCGTGCGCGCGACGCGCGGCAACCGCTCGGGGCCGACCACGATCAGCGCGACCACTCCGATCACCATCAATTCCGAGAAGCCTATGTCGAACATGTGTCTCTAGAGAACAAAAAGGCGCCCGGTCGGGCGCCTTCGATGTCGGACCGCGAGGCCGCTCAGGCCTTCTGCTCGGTCTTGCCTTTCACTTCGCCTTCGATCGTCTTGTTGGCGACCGGCGCGTCGGACTTCTCGCCGCCTTCGCGCATGCCGTCCTTGAAGCCGCGGACTGCACCACCGAGATCCGCGCCCATGTTGCGCAGCTTCTTGGTGCCGAAAATCAGCATCACGATCAACAGAACGATCAGCCAGTGCCAGATGCTGAACGAACCCATACTTCCTCCTATTTCCGCCTCATGAGCATCGGGCCGAGAGGTTCCGGCCCGCCGAGGACGTGCATGTGGACATGATACACCTCCTGATGCCCCACCGGCCCGGTGTTGACGATGATGCGGAAGCCGTTGGTGGCCCCTTCCTTGCGGGCCAATTCCCCTACGAGAGCAAGCATCTTACCCAGCGCCTGGTGCTGCTTCATGGACGCGTCATACAGCGTCGGCATGTGCTCCTTCGGGATGATCAGGAAGTGGACCGGCGCCTGCGGCCGTGCGTCGTGGAAGGCCAACACATCGGCGTCCTCGTAGACCTTCTTCGACGGAATCTCGCCTTTCACGATCTTGCAGAAAATGCAGTTCGGATCGCTGTTCACTTTTTTCTCGCCGCCTTCTCGTCCAGTCCGGAAATCCCCTCGCGCCGGTGCATTTCGGCGAGCACGTCGCCGGGCCCAAGGCCGTACCGCGCCAGCACGATCATCGAGTGGAACCAAAGGTCGGCCATCTCGCGCACCAGGTGCAGCTTGTCGCCGCTTTTGGCGGCGAGCACGGTCTCGGTCGCCTCCTCGCCGATCTTTTTCAGCATCGCGTCGTCACCCTTCGAAAAGAGCTTGGCGACGTAGGATTTGTCCGGGTCGCCGTCCTTCCGCTCGTCGATCGTCTTCGCGATTCTTTCCAACGTCTGGTACAGGCCGGTTTTCATTTCTTGTAGATCTCCTTCGGATCCTTCAGCACCGGATCCGTCTCGACCCATTTCCCGTTCTCGAGTTTGCGGAAGAAACAGCGCTCGTGCCCCGTATGGCAGGCGATGCCGCCGGCCTGCTCCACCCGCAGCAGCACCGCGTCGTTGTCGCAGTCGATGCGGATCTCCTTCACTTTCTGCACGTGGCCGGATTCCTCGCCCTTGCGCCAAAGGCGCTTGCGCGAGCGCGACCAATAGACTGCCTGCTGCATTCTTACAGTCTCTTCAAGCGACTGGCGATTCATCCAAGCCACCGTGAGGATCTTGCCGGAGGAAAAATCCTGGGTCACAACGGTGACGAGCTCATGCTCGTTCCAGGGAACCTCGTCGAGCCAGCTCATGGGCGCACCGTGCAGCTCATAGGCGAACCTCGATCCCTCGGCTCTGCATGTGCTCCTTCGCCTGTCGCACGGTGAAGTCGCCAAAGTGGAAGACGCTCGCGGCGAGCACCGCATCGGCGCGGCCCTCGATAACGCCGTCGGCGAGGTCTTTCATCGAGCCGACGCCGCCGGAGGCGATCACCGGCACGCCGACCGCCTCGGACACCGCGCGCGTGAGCGCGAGGTCGAAACCGTCGCGCGTGCCGTCGCGGTCCATGCTGGTCAGGAGGATCTCGCCGGCGCCCGCTTCCTGCATGCGCTTTGCCCATTCGACGGCGTCGAGGCCGGTGGGCTTGCGGCCGCCGTGGGTGAACACCTCCCAGGAGTCGCCTCTCTTCTTGGCGTCGATCGCCACCACGATCGCCTGGTTGCCTACGATGCCGGACATTTCGCGTATCAGGCCGGGATTCTGTACCGCCGCCGTGTTGACCGAGACCTTGTCGGCGCCGGCGTTCAGCAAGCGGCGCAGGTCTTCGACCTTCCGCACGCCACCGCCGACGGTGAGCGGGATGAAAACCCTGCTCGCCACGGCTTCGATGACGTGCAGGAGAATGTCCCGGTCGTCCGAGGTGGCGGTGATGTCGAGGAACGCCAACTCGTCGGCGCCTTCCGCGTCGTAGCGCGCGGCGATTTCGACTGGGTCGCCCGCGTCGCGCAGGTTGACGAAGTTGACGCCTTTCACCACCCTGCCTGCGGTGACGTCGAGGCAGGGGATGACCCGGATGGCGAGTCCCACCGCTAGGCTTTCTTCGTCGCCTGGTCGGCGGCGGCCTGGGCCTTCTTCAGATCGAGCTTGCCCTCGTACAGCGCGCGCCCGGCGATGGCGCCGATCACGCCCTCGGGCACCAGCTTCTCGCATACCAGCTGCACGTCATTGATGCTCGAGAGGCCGCCGGACGCGATGATCGGCGTCTTGATCGCCTGCGCGAGCTTGAGCGTCGCCTCGATGTTCACGCCGGTCATCATGCCGTCGCGTCCGATATCGGTATAGATCAGCGCTTCCACCCCGTATTCCTCGTACTTCTTCGCCAGATCGACGACGTCGTGGCCGGTCATCTTCGACCAGCCTTCGACCGCGACCTTGCCTTCCTTCGCATCGAGGCCGGCGATGATGTGGCCCGGAAAGGCATAGCAGGCGTCCGACAGAAAGCCCGGATTCTTGACCGCGGCGGTGCCGATGATCGCCAGTGTCACGCCGGCATCGAGGTAGCTCTCGATGGTGTCGAGGTCGCGGATGCCGCCGCCGAGCTGGACCTGCAGCTTGTCGCCGACCGCGGCGACGATGTCGCGGATCACCTTCTCGTTCTTCGGCCGGCCGGCGACGGCGCCGTTGAGGTCGACGACGTGCAGGCGCTTCGCCCCCTGCGCGGCCCAATGTCTCGCCATGGCGACCGGGTCCTCCGAAAACACGGTGGCGCTCGCCATGTCACCCTGCTTCAGGCGCACACAGCGTCCGTCCTTCAGATCAATGGCCGGGATGATGAGCACGCAGGTGCTCGGACACTCATTTTTAGAAAAACAGTCAGGGGCGCCAGTTCAGGAAGTTGGAGAGGAGTTGCAGGCCGGCGGACTGGCTTTTTTCAGGGTGGAACTGGACAGCGAAAATATTATCCCGGGCGACGGCGCAGGTAAAGGGTGCACCGTACACGCAAGTCGCGGCGACCAGCGCCGGATCGCGCGGCTCCGGAAAGTAGCTGTGCACGAAATAGAAGCGGGTTCGGTCGGGAATCCCCTGCCACAGCGCGTGCGGACGGCCCTGGAGCACCTCGTTCCAGCCCATGTGCGGGATCTTCCGCCCCGGCGCGGAAAGCCTCGGCACTCGGCCCGGGAGCACCCCGAGCCCTTCGGTGTCGCCCTCTTCGCCGCGCTCGAAAAGGAGCTGCAGCCCGATGCACATGCCGAGGAATGGCTTATCGCGCGCCGCAGCAACCACCGCGTCGCGCGCGCCGCTCGCGGCGAGCTGCCGCATGCAATCCGGCAACGCCCCCTGCCCCGGGAATACGACGCGGTCGGCTGAGCGGATGGCGGCCGGATCGGCGGTAACAACCACCTGGTCGCGGGGCCCGACGTGCTCCACCGCTTTCGCCACCGACCTGAGGTTGCCCATGCCGTAATCGACTACGGCGATCTTCAAGTCAGAGCGTTCCTTTGGTCGAAGGAACGGCGCCGGCCGTGCGCGGGTCGGGCTCGGCGGCCAGGCGCAGGGCACGCGCGAACGCCTTGAAGATCGTCTCGCACTGGTGGTGGGCGTTGTCGCCGCGCAGGTTGTCGATATGCAGCGTCACCTGGGCGTGGTTGACGAAGCCCTGGAAGAACTCGTGCATCAGGTCGACGTCGAACTCGCCGATCAGCGCGCGCGTGAACTCGACGTGGTACTCGAGGCCCGGCCGGCCCGAACAGTCGACCACCACGCGCGACAGCGCCTCGTCGAGCGGCACGTAGGCATGGCCGAAGCGGCGGATGCCGGACTTGTCGCCAAGCGCCTTGGCGAAGGCCTGGCCGAGCGTGATGCCGATGTCCTCGACGGTGTGGTGCCCGTCGATGTGCAGGTCGCCCTTCGCCTCGATCTCCAGGTCGAGCATGCCGTGGCGCGCCACCTGGTCGAGCATGTGCTCGAGGAACGGCAGCCCGGTCGAGAGCTTGGCCGAACCCTTGCCGTCCAGGTTGAGCTTCACCCGGATCTGGGTTTCCTTGGTGTTGCGGGTGACTTCCGCCTGTCTCACAGCGTTACTTGTCATAGAGCTTCGCGCAGAGCAGTAAGCAGTATACGGTTTTCGTCGGGGGTGCCGACCGTGACGCGCAGGCAGCCGGCAAGCGCCGGATGCAGGTTCTTCACCAGCACGTTCTGCTGCCTGAGCGCGCCGAAGCTGCGGTCGGCGTCGGGCACGCGTACCAGGATGAAGTTGGCCTGCGACGGGAAGACCGTTACGCCTTTCAGCGCGGCGAGCGATTTCGACAGGGTTTCGCGGTCCGCCCGGATGCGCGCCGCCTGCGCCTCCAGGACCTCGAGCTTCTCCAGCATGAAGAGCGCGGCGGCCTGCGTGAGCACGCCCACGTTGTAAGGCGGGCGCAGCTTGTCGAACTGCTCGACCCACTGCGGGCGGCCCGCCAGGTAGCCGAGCCGGATGCCGGCGAGGCCGAGCTTCGACAGCGTGCGGATCACGACGAGGTTGTCGAACTCGGCGAGCCGCGGCATGAAGCTCTTGCCGGCGAAGGCGTGGTAGGCCTCGTCGATCACCACCAGCCCCTCGCAGGCGCGGATCACCGCGACCAGGTCGTCCTCGGGGTAAAGAAACCCGGTCGGGTTGTTCGGGTAGGCGATGAATACCACCGCCGGCTTCTCGGCCCTCATCCGCGCGATGAACGCGCCCGCGTCGAACGCGTAGTCGTCGCGCAGGGGGACCGCGACCGGCCGCATGCCGGCGAAGGTCGAGCTCATGCCGTACATGACGAACGTGGGCGATGGATACATCGAGACGGCACCCGGCCGGGCGAGCGCGGTGATCACCATCTGGATCAGCTCGTCGGAGCCGTTGCCGAGCAGCACCTCCATGCCGCCCGGCACGCCCATGCGGCGCGCGATCGCGTCGCGCAGCTGCCGCGGGTTGGGCGACGGATAGCGGTTGAGCTCGACGCGCGAGAGCACCGCCGCCAGCTCGCGCCGCAGATCTTCCGGCAGCGCGTATGGGTTCTCCATCGCGTCGAGCTTGACCATGCCCTCCGCCGTCGGCACGTGATAGGCCTTGAGCGCGAGGATCTCAGGCCGCACGAGGTCCTCAGGCTTCATTTCATCCGCCTCATTTCATTCTCATTTCGGCGGCGCGCGCATGTGCCGGCAAGCCTTCGCCTTCGGCGAGCGTCTTCGCGATGCGGCCGAGCGACTGGGCGGACTCTTTCGAGACCGCGATCACGCTGGTCCGCTTCTGGAAGTCGTACACGCCGAGCGGCGACGAGAAGCGGGCCGTGCCCGCAGTCGGCAGCACGTGGTTCGGGCCGGCGCAGTAGTCGCCGATCGCCTCCGAGCTCCAGTGGCCGAGGAAGATCGCTCCCACCCTTGTCAGCTTGGAGACGTATCTTTCCGGAACGCGCACGGCGAGCTCGAGGTGCTCTGGCGCGATGCGGTTCGCCACCGCGCAGGCCTCCTCGAGGTCGCGCGTGAGAATGAGCGCGCCGCGCGCCCTGAGCGAGGCGGTGATGACGGATTTTCGTTCCATCTCGGGAAGGAGTTTTCCGATCGAGACTTCGACTGCGTTCAGGAACCCCTCTTCCGGCGAGAGCAGGATCGCCTGCGCCGACTCGTCGTGCTCGGCCTGCGAGAAGAGATCCATCGCCACCCAGTCGGCGTTGGCCGAGGCGTCCGCGATGACCAGGATCTCGGAGGGACCGGCGACCATGTCGATGCCGACCTCGCCGAACACTTGGCGCTTCGCCTCGGCGACGTAGGCATTGCCGGGGCCGACGATCTTGTCCACCTTGGCGATTCGCTTTGTCCCATAAGCGAGCGCGGCGATCGCCTGCGCGCCGCCCAGGCGCAGCACGCGGTCGACGCCGGCGAGCGCGGCCGCGGCGAGAACCAGCGGGTTCGGATTGGGGCTCGCCATGACCAGCTCGCGCACGCCGGCGACCTTGGCTGGCACGGCGTTCATCAGCACCGACGAGGGATAGGCCGCCTTGCCGCCCGGCACATAGAGGCCGACGCGCTCGAGCGGCGTCACCTGCTGGCCGAGCCGCGTGCCGTCGCCGTCGGTGAACTCCCAGGACTTCTGCAGCTGCCTCTCGTGGAAGGCGCGGATGCGCTCGTGCGCCGCGCGCAGCGCCGCGGCCTGCTCGGCGGGAATCGAATTCAGCAGCTCGCCGCTGACGGACAATTCCTCGGGCAGCACGCCGTCGAACTTCTTGCTGTACTTGCGCACCGCGGCGTCGCCGTTCTTGCGCACGTCGGCGAGGATTGCGCGCACCGCCTTCTGCACCTGCGGATCCTGCGCGGCGTCGTAGCGCGTGAGCGCCGCCAGCTTCGCGTCGAAGCCCGCGGTGGCGGTCGAGAGTCGGCGCATCTTCATTGCGCCGCCGCTTTTGCGAACGCGTCGATGATCGGCTGCAGCTCCGCGCGCCGCGTCTTCAGCGCCGCCTGGTTGACGATCAGCCGCGCCGAGACCGGCATGATCTCCTCGACCGCGACGAGATCGTTCGCCTTCAGCGTCTTGCCGGTGGCGACGAGGTCGACGATCGCGTCGGCGAGCCCGGTGAGCGGCGCGAGCTCCATCGAGCCGTACAGGCGGATGAGGTCGACGTGCACGCCCTTCGCGCCGAAGTGCTGGTGGGTGATGCCCGGATATTTGCTCGCGACTCGGAGCCGCGCGCCCTGGCGCACTGCGCCGGCGTAGTCGAAGCCCTTGCGCACCGCGACGACCATGCGGCACTTCGCGATGCCGAGATCGAGCGGCTGGTACAGCCCCGCGCCGCCGTGCTCGACGAGCATGTCGCGGCCGGCGATGCCGATGTCGGCGCCGCCGTGCTCGACATAAGTGGGCGTGTCGGAAGCGCGCACCACGATCAAGCGCAGGTCGCGCTTGTTCGTGCCGATGATTAGTTTGCGGGAGTGTTCGGGGTCCTGCTTAGGCCGGATACCGGCGCGCGCGAGCAGCGGCGCGGTCTCGTCGAAGATCCGCCCCTTCGACAACGCAATGCTGATGCTCGCCATGATGTGCCGTACCCATAGAGGGGCCGGATTTTACATTAATTCAACGAATCCGCTCGACGCGAGCGCCGAGTGCGCCCAGCTTCGTTTCCAGCGCCTCATAGCCGCGGTCGAGATGGTAGATACGCTCGATGGTGGTCTCGCCCTCGGCGACCAGGCCGGCGATGACGAGGCTCGCCGAGGCGCGCAGGTCGGTCGCCATCACCGTCGCGCCCTGCAAGCGCTCGACGCCGCGCACCACTGCGGTGTTGCCCTGGATCGCGATGTCGGCGCCGAGGCGCTGCAGTTCGAGCGCGTGCATGAAGCGGTTCTCGAAGATGTTCTCGGTGACGGTCGCGGTGCCGCTCGCGACGGTATCGAGCGCCATGAACTGCGCCTGCATGTCGGTGGCGAAGCCGGGATAGGGCGCCGTGCGGATGCTGATGGCGCCCGGCCTCGTCTTCATTTCAATTTCTATAGACGATCCACTCGAGATGATGGCGGCACCGGCCTCGCGCAGCTTCTCGAGGGTCGCATCGAGCGTCTCGGGCGCGACGCCGGTGAGCCTGACCTTGCCGCCGGTAGCCGCGACCGCTGCGAGGTAGGTGCCGGTCTCGATGCGGTCGGGCATCACGCGATGCGCTGCGCCGCCGAGCGAGGCGACGCCCTCGATGCGGATCGCGTCGGTCCCAGCGCCCTCGATCTTCGCGCCCATCGCCTGAAGGCAGCGCGCGAGGTCGACTACCTCGGGCTCGCGCGCCGCGTTCTCGAGCAGCGTCTCGCCCTCGGCGAGCGCCGCCGCCATCATCAGGTTCTCGGTGCCGGTGACGGTGACCATGTCCATCACGATGCGCGCGCCGCGCAGGCGCTTCGCTTCGGCGAGCATGTAGCCGTGCTCGATCTCGATCGTCGCGCCCATCGCCTGCAGCCCCTTCACGTGCTGGTCGACCGGGCGCTGGCCGATCGCGCACCCTCCGGGCAGCGAGACCTTGGCGCGGCCGCCCCGCGCCAGCAGCGGGCCGAGGACCAGGACCGAGGCGCGCATCGTCTTCACCAGATCGTAGGGCGCGGTCGGGTCCTCGATGCGCCGCGCGTTCAGGACGAATTCGCCGTCGGCGGCGTGCTCGGCCTGCATGCCCATGCGCCTGAGCAGCTTGGCCATGGTCGAGATGTCCATCAGGCGCGGCACGTTGGTGAGCCGCAGTGGCTTGTCGGTGAGGAGCGCCGCGCAGAGGATCGGCAGCGCCGCGTTCTTCGCGCCGGAGACGGCGACCGTGCCACGGAGCTGCCGGCCGCCGCTGATCCTCAGTTTGTCCATGCCGACGTTCTACCCGCCAATTCTGTCTTTCTTATTCCATTCCTCGGGCGTCAGCGTTTGCATCGACAGCGCATGAATTTCCTCGCGCATGCGGTCGCCGAGCGCGGCGTACACCAACTGGTGGCGCTGCACGCGGCTCTTGCCGGCAAAGGCCGCCGAGACGATGAGCGCCTGGAAATGCTGTCCGTCGCCAATCACCTCCAGGTGCTCGCAGGCGAGCCCGGCGGCGATGCCGGCCTGCACGCTTTCGGGGGTGACCATCAGTGTCTCAGCCTGTATCCGGACTTGAGCAGCAGCACGCAGGCGAACGATACCGAGAAAAAGCTCGCCGCGACCACCGCGAGGCTGGCCCAGGGCGAGAGGTCGCCAGCGCCGAAGAAGCCGTACCGGAAGCCGTCCACCATATAGAAGAAGGGGTTGAAGTGGGAGAGCTGCGCCCACGGCGCGGGCAGCGAATGGATCGAATAGAACACGCCGGCGAGCATGGTGAGCGGCAGGATGACGAAGTTCTGGAACGCGGCGAGCTGGTCGATCTTCTCCGAGACGATGCCGGCGACCAGGCCGAGCGCGCCGGCGAGCGCAGCGCTCGCCAGGCCGAAGACCAGCGCCCAGACGGGCGCAACCAGCCGCAGGTCGGCGAACCACACCGTGGCGAGCATCACCCCCGCTCCCACCACCAGCCCGCGCGCCGTGGCGGCGAGGACGTAGGCCCAGAAAAACTCCAGGTAGGAGATCGGCGGCAGCAGCACGAAGACGATGTTGCCGGTGATCTTCGACTGGATCAGGCTCGAGGAGCTGTTGGCGAAGGCGTTCTGCAGCACGCTCATCATCACCAGGCCCGGCACCAGGAACGAGGCATAGTCGACGCCGGCGAACGCGGCGGCGCGCCCCTGCAGCGCATGGCCGAAGATGACGAGATACAACAGCGCCGTGAGGACCGGCGCCGCGATCGTCTGCACGCTTACCTTCCAGAAGCGCAGCATCTCCTTGTAGAACAGCGTGCGGAACGGGATCACGCCGCGGCCCGCCCGGTGAGGCGCACGAAGATCTGCTCGAGATCGGCGCCGGCGAAGCTCTTCAGCAGGTTCGCGGTGGTGTCGAGCGCGACGATGGCGCCCGCCTTGAGCATGGCGATGCGCTGGCAGTGCGCCTCGGCTTCCTCGAGATAATGCGTCGTCAGCACGATGGTGTGGCCGTCATCGTTCAGCCGCCGCACGAACTGCCACAGGCCCTGGCGCAGCTCGACGTCGACGCCAGCGGTCGGTTCGTCGAGCACGATCACCGGCGGCTTGTGCACCAGCGCCTGCGCGACGAGCACGCGGCGCTTCATGCCGCCGGAGAGCGAGCGCATGTTGGCGTCGGCCTTCGAAACGAGGTCGAGATGATGCATCACCTCATCGATCCATGCGTCGTTGCCGCGGATTCCGTAGTAGCCCGACTGCAGGCGCAGCGTCTCGCGCACGGTGAAGAACGGATCGAACACCAGCTCCTGCGGTACCACGCCGAGCATGCGCCGCGCGCGCCGGTAGTCGGCGACGACGTCGGCGCCCATCACCCGCACGCGGCCGGCGTCGGCGCGCACCAGGCCCGCGATGACGTTGATGAGCGTGGTCTTGCCCGCGCCGTTCGGGCCGAGCAGCCCGAAGAACTCGCCCTCGGCAATGGCGAGCGAGACGCCGGCGAGGGCGCGCAGCTTGCCGTAGTGCTTCTCGACCGCCTGGACTTCTATAGCGTTCAGTGGGCGGCGGGCAACAGGGCTTCGACGCCGTAGAGGCGCGCGATGGTCTGCAGGGCCGCGGGCAGGTTGGCGAAGGCGAGCGAGCGGCCCGCAGCGCGCGCCTCGCGCAGCCATGCCAGCAGCAGGGCGAGCGCCGAGGAATCGAGCTCAGTGACTTCCTTCAGATCGACGGTCGCCGCGCCGTCGGCGAGGTGGCGGCCGCCTTCTTCGTGCAGCGCGCCGACGTTGGCGAGCGTCACCGGCCCGGAAAGCACGAGGCGGCCGTTTTCAAGCCGCATCACTTCTTCTGCCCCAGCTGGCTGTTCTTCGCCTGCAGGTTCCGGATCAGGCCGTCGATGCCCGAGCTGCGCACGACGGTGGCGAACTCGGTGCGGTAGTTGGCGACCAGGCTTACGCCGCCGACGGCGACGTCGTACGCCTTCCAGCCGCTCGGCGTCTTCTCCATGCTGTAGTCGATCGGCACCGGCTGCGTGCCCGGCTGCAGCACGCGCACCTGCACCACCACGTCGGTGTCGGTGGGCTTCGCGCGCAGCGGGCGGAAATCGAACTTCTGGTCGCTGTAGGCGGCGAGGGCGCTGGCGTAGGTACGCACGAGCAGCGTGCGGAACGCGTCCACCAGCTGCTTTTTCTGCTCGGGCGTCGCCGTGCGCCAGTTCTGCCCCATCGCGAGTGACGTCATGGAGTCGAAGTCGAAGTGCGGCAGCACCTTGGCGCTGATCACCTGCAGGAGCTTGGCGCGGTTGCCAGCCTGGATCTCCTTGTCCTTGACGATCAGCTCGAGCACTTCGAGCGTCACGGTCTTCACCAGCACGTCGGGCGGCGTCGCTTCCTGTGCGTGCGCTGCGGCGAGAAGAAGGAACGAGGCGAGGATCGCGGTGATTTTTGTCATGTTCATTTAACGGCCGGCTTCGGCGGCTCGTTGACGTCTTCGTCGCGCTGGCGCGGCGGCTGCCCGTCGTAGACCTGGTTGCGCCGGCGCTGCAGATACGCGTCGCGCAGGAAGATATACCGATCGAGCGCTGCCTGCTCGAGCAGGCTCGAAGCGTCGAGCAGCTCGGCGCGCCGGTTGACGAGGCGCAGGCCCCACATCGGGTCGCGGAAGCTGCTCGGGGTCACGTCGTTCCACGGATCGAAATGGAAGTCGAGCACGAGGCCCGTGCCGTCGCGCAGCGTGCTCGGGCCGATGAACGGGATCATGAGATAGGGGCCGGGCCCGATGCCCCAGCGGCCGAAGGTCTGGCCGAAGTCCTCGTCGTGCTTCTCGATGCCCATGTCGGACGCCACGTCGTGGATGCCGAACAGGCCGATGGTGCTGTTGAAGGCGACACGCGCCCAGTCCTCGATGCCATCCTGGAACTTGCCCTGCAGGACGTTGTTCACGCCGATGAAGACGTCGCCGATGTTCGACCAGAAGTTGGAGATGCGATTGCGGATCTCGACGTGCAGCACGCTGCGGTAGGCTTTCGCCACCGGCGTGGCGATGGCCTCGTCGAAGCTGTCGTTGAAGTTGTAAATCGCGCGGTTCATCGGCTCGAGCGGGTCGCGCGGGTCGGCGTCCGGCGAGGTGGCGCAGCCGGAGACCGCGACGACGGCGAGCAGCGCAGTTGCCCGAAGCAGAAACCGCGTCACTTCTTATCATTCCCCTTCTCATTGCCCTCGGCTGCCTTGTTGAACAGGAATTGGCTGATCAGGTTCTCGAGCACCACCGCCGACTGCGTGAGGCGCAGCGTGCCGCCCGCCTCGAGCATCTTCGCGTCGCCGCCCGCTTCGAGCCCGACGTACTGCTCGCCGAGGATGCCGGAGGTGAGAATCTTCGCGGTCGTGTCGCGCGGGAACTTGTACTGCTGATCGAGGTTCATGGTCACCACCGCCTCGAAGCTCTCGTTGTCGAAGCGGATCTCGGCGATGCGGCCGACCACCACGCCGGCGCTCTTGACCGGCGCGCGCACTTTGAGCCCGCCGATGTTCGAGAACTTCGCTTTCACCTCATAGCTCTGGCTGGAGGAGAAGGAGGCCAGGTTGCCGACCT
Source organism: Burkholderiales bacterium (assembly GCA_036496555.1). Taxonomy (GTDB): domain Bacteria; phylum Pseudomonadota; class Gammaproteobacteria; order Burkholderiales; family SG8-39; genus SCGC-AG-212-J23. The sequence continues at coordinate 31,664 of DASXKY010000069.1, forward strand.
TGAGGGCGAGGAACAGGAGGCCCGCCAAGCCGGCGACGACGAAGATCCCGACCCAGAGGTCGATGCTGGTGCGGTTCATCCTGCGTTACCTCCAGTGAACATGAGCGCCGTGAGCACGAAATCGAGCGCGAGTATGGCGAGCGAGGACATCACCACCGTGCGGGTCGTGGCGCGCGAAACGCCTTCGGCGGTCGGCACCGCGTCGTAGCCCTCGAATACCGCGATCCAGGTCACCGCGCCGCCGAAGACGACGCTCTTGATGACACCGTTCAGGATGTCCTCGCGCACGTCGACCGCCGCCTGCATCTGCGACCAGAAGGCGCCGGCGTCGACGCCGATCAGCTGCACGCCGACGAGATACCCGCCGAAGATGCCCATCGCCGAGAACAGCGCCGCTAGGAGCGGCATCGAGATCACCCCGCCCCAGAAGCGCGGCGCGACGACGCGCGCAATCGGGTCGACCGCCATCATCTCCATCGCGGAGAGCTGCTCGGTGGCCTTCATCAGGCCGATCTCGGCGGTGATCGCCGAGCCGGCCCGACTCGCGAACAGGAGACCGGCGACCACGGGACCGAGCTCGCGTACCAGCGACAGCGCCACCAGCACGCCGAGCGACTCGGCGGCGCCGAAGCGCTGCAGCGTCTGATAGCCCTGCAGCGCGAGGACCATGCCGACGAACAGGCCCGACACCAGGATGATGATCAGCGACAGGACGCCGGCGAAGTAGACCTCCTTCACCGTGAGGCGGAAGCGGCGCAGCGCGGTGCCCGAGTGCAGCACCAGGTAGGCGAGGAAGCGGCTGGCGAAGCCCAGGCGCCAGACGTATGAGGTCATGGCGCCGCCGAGGCGCTCGATGCGCGCGCGCAGGTCTGCTGCGTTCATCCGGCGCGCGCGAGCTCCAGGTCGGCGGCGTAGTCGGGCGCCGGGTAATGGAACGGCACCGGGCCATCGCGCAGGCCATTGACGAACTGGTTGACGAACGGCTCGTGGCTCGCACGGATCTCGTCGGGCGTGCCTTTCGCGATGATGCGGCCCGCCGCCATGAAATAGACGTAGTCGACCACGCCGAGCGCCTCCTGCACATCGTGCGTAACGATCAGGGAGGTGGCGCCGAGCGAGCCGTTCAGCTCGCGGATCAGGCGCGAGATCACGCCGAAGGAGATCGGGTCGAGCGCGGTGAAGGGTTCATCGTAGAGGATCAGCCTGGGATCGAGCGCGATCGAGCGCGCAAGCGCGACGCGGCGCGCCATGCCGCCGGAGAGCTCGGCTGGCATCAGGTGCGCGGCGCCGCGCAGGCCGACCGCCTCGAGCTTGAGCATGACCAGGTCGTGCAGCAGCTCTTCCGGCAGGTCGGCGTGCTCGCGCAGCGGGAAGGCGACGTTCTCGTATACCGAGAGATCGGTGAACAGGGCGCCGAACTGGAACAGCATGCCCATGCGGCTGCGCATGGCGTACAGGCCGTCGCGATCGAGCTGCGCCGTATCGTGGCCGAGCACCCGCACGGTGCCCGCGCTCGGGCGCAGCGCGCCCATGATCATGCGCAGCAGCGTCGTCTTCCCGCAGCCCGACTGCCCCATGATGCCGACCACGGCGCCGCGCGGGATGGCAAGGTCGATGTCGCGCAGCACCAGCCGGGCCGCGTCGTAACCGAAGGAAACATCACGGATTTCTACGATGTGATCGTACTGCACGGGGTTATATTATCCCGCATGAAGCAGGGGACCGAGCAGGACAAGGGGGCTGCAGCGGTGCGCATCGCCGCGCTCGCCAAGTGTTACGGGTGCGAAACGGCGCTCGCCGGCGTCGACCTGGAGGTGGCGCGGGGCGCCGCTTTCGGCCTGATCGGCGCCAACGGCGCGGGCAAGACGACGCTGATCAAGTGCATGCTCGACCTCTGCGCCGCCGACCGCGGCGAGGTGGAGATCTTCGGCATCGCTTCGAAGCTGCCGCGGGCGCGGGCCAGCCTGTCCTATATCCCGGAGCGCTTCTCGCCGCCGCACTACCTGCGCGGCGGCGAGTTCCTGCAGCACATGACGGTGCTCGCGGGCGCAGCCTACGACGCGGGCCGGGCAGCGCGGGTGCTCGCCGAGCTCGAGCTCGACGCCGACGCGCTCGGCCGCCCGGTGCGCACGCTGTCGAAGGGCATGGCACAGAAGCTCGGCCTTGCCGCCGGCTTCCTCGCCGAGCGCGCGCTGTACGTCCTCGACGAGCCGATGAGCGGGCTTGACCCCGCCGCGCGCGTGGCGGTGAAATCAGTGCTGCGCCGGCTGGGTGCCGAGGGCCGGACGCTGTTCTTCACCTCGCACGTCCTCGCCGACGTCGAGGAGCTGTGCTCGGCGATCGCCGTGCTCGACCTCGGGCGCGTGCGCTTTTGCGGCGCGCCGGGCGAGCTGCGCAGCCGCTACGCAGAGCCCGACCTCGAACGGGCCTACATAAGGTGCATCCGTGAGCCGTCCTGAAGGGGGAAAGCCGGCGCTCCTGCTGGTCGACGACGACCCGCTCATCACCGACACGCTCGCCTTCGCGCTCGGTCCGCACTTCGAGGTGTTCGCCTGCGACTCGCGCGCTAACGCGGTGGCGCTGCTGCGCCAGCTGCCCGACGCGCCGCGCCTGGCGCTGGTCGACCTCGGCCTACCGCCCTCGCCGCACATGCCCGACGAGGGCTTCGCGCTGATCGGCGACCTCCTCGCGCACGCGCCGGGCATGAAGATCTTCGTGCTCTCGGGACAAAACGACGCGGCGAACGCGCGCCACGCGCGCGCGCTGGGCGCCTTCGAGTTCATTGCCAAGCCGGCGGATCCGGCGCTGATCCACAAGCAGCTCGGCCGCGCGCTCGAGGTGCCTGCGGCCGAGGAGGTCGACCTGGTCGGCGCGAGCCCCGCGCTCGCCAAGCTCAAGAACCAGATCGCGCAGTTCGCCGCCGCGCCCTACCCGGTGCTGATCGAAGGCGAGTCGGGCAGCGGCAAGGAGCTCGTCGCGGCCAACATCCACCGCCTGTCGCCGCGCGCGAGCCGCCCCTACCTCACGCTCAACTGCGCGGCGATCTCGCCGACGCTGGTCGAGCCGACGCTGTTCGGCTACGTGAAGGGCGCGTTCACCGGCGCGCAGGGCAACAAGGCCGGCTACTTCGAGGACGCGCAGGACGGCACGCTGCTGCTCGACGAGATCGGCGAGCTGCCGCTCGAGCTGCAGGCGAAGCTGCTGCGCGTGCTGGAGAACGGCGAGTACCAGCGCGTCGGCGAGACGCAGAGCCGCACCTCGCGCTGCCGCGTGATCGCCGCCACCAACCGCGACCTGCGCCGCGAGGTGAAGAAAGGCTCGTTCCGCGCCGACCTCTACCACCGGCTGTCGGTGTTCACGCTGAGCGTGCCGCCGCTGCGCGAGATGGACGGCGACAAGCGCGCCCTGCTCGACTACTTCCGGCGCCGCTATGCCGACCGCGCGGGCGCCCAGCCCTTCGAGCTCGACGAGGCCGCCGCGCGACGCTGGCAGGCCTACGAGTTCCCCGGCAACGTGCGCGAGCTGCGCAACATCGTCATCCGCCTCGCCACCAAATACGCCGGCCAGCGCGTCTCGCCCGCCGACCTCGAGGCGGAGTTCGACCTCGAGCTCGAAGGCGACCCGGCCGCGACGGCCGGCGCGGCGTCCGCGAGCTCGATCCTCGAGCAGGCGACGCGGCTCCTCGAGCGCGGCGGCGCCTTCAGCCTCGACGAGACGCTGAAGGCCTGGGAGCGCGCCTACATCGAGGCGGCGCTGCGCCTGACGCGCGGCAACGTCAGCCAGGCGGCCAAGATGCTCGGCGTCAACCGCACCACGCTCTACAGCCGGATGAGCTCCGGCGAGGAGAAGTAGCGGTGGCGCTGTACCTCGAGCATTTCGGCCTGTCCGAACCGCCGTTTCGCATCACGCCGCACACCGATTTCTTCTTCGACGGCGCCGACCGCGGCGCGACGCTCGAAGCACTGATCTACGCCATCCTGCACGACGAGGGCATCGTCAAAGTCTCGGGCGAGGTGGGCAGCGGCAAGACGATGCTGTGCCGCGTGCTGATGGAGCGGGTGCCAGCGCACGTCGAGACCATCTACCTCGCCACGCCCTCGCTCGGTCGTGACGAGATCCTGCACGCCATCGCCGACGACCTCGACCTCAAGCTGAACGGCGAGCGCACCGCCGTTGCGTTGCGCGAGCTGCAGGAGCAGCTGATCCGTCTCTACGCCGCCGGCCGGCGCGTGGTAGTGCTGGTCGACGAAGCGCACGTGATGCCCGAGGAGACCCTGGAGCAGGTGCGGCTCCTCTCCAACCTCGAGTCGAACCGCCACAAGCTGCTGCAGATGGTGCTGTTCGGCCAGCCGGAGCTCGACGCGACGCTCGCCAAGGCCTCGCTGCGGCAGCTGCGCGACCGCATCACCCACTCGTTCCGCATGCGGCCGCTCGCCTTGCCCGAGGTGAAGAACTACGTGTCCTTCCGAATGCGCGCCGCCGGCTACCGCGGCCCCGAGCTGTTCCAGCCGCGCGCGCTGGCGATCATCGCGCGCGCATCCGCCGGCCTCACGCGGCGCATCAACATCCTCTGCGACAAGGCGCTGCTTGCCGCGTTCACCGAGAGCACGCACGCGATCACCGACCGCCACGTGCGCGCCGCGGTCGCCGACTCGGAGTTCGCGGCGGTGACGCGCCCGGTGCGGCCGGCGCTGCTCGTCGCGGCGACCCTCGCCGCCGGCATCGCGGTCGGCGCGGTGGTGCAGTGGTGGTTCTTCTCCGGCCACGCGGAGCCCGGAGCGCCGGCGCAGGCGGCAGTCGCGCCCGTGAAGCCCGCCGCGGCGGAAAAACCCGTTGAGGAAAAAGCGCCGCCGCCGGAAAAGCCGGCCGCTGCGAAGCCGGTCGAGCCGCCGCCCCCGCAACAAACGCCGCCGCAGCCGCCTCCTCCCCGGCTCAGCGACGCGCAGGCGCGCCGCCTCGTCGGCTACTCGGCGGGCCGCCAGAAGCTCCTCGGCGAGCGCCTCGCGGCCGCGCGCGAGCTGCTCACGCGCGCGCCCGACGAAAGCTATGCGATCGAGCTGTTCAATACCGACAACGCCGACCCGGCGCGCATGGAGCGCTTCCTCCTGCGCGCGCGCGAGCTGGTGCGTCTGGAGGACCTTGCCGTGATCCCGCTCGCCGCGGGCGGCGGCGAATACCGGCTGCGCGTGGTGTACGGCGAATTTCCGACGCGCGAGGCCGCGCTCGAGGCCGAGCGGCGCCTGCCGCCGCGCTACCAGAACGCCTTCCGCACCTCGCCGCGCAGCTTCGCCGAGCTGCGCAGTCAAATTTAGTCAGACCGGAAATCCCCTGACGCCGCCGGATGTTATGCTTGCCGGAGGAGGGAGTATCGGGATGAAGCCGGGGACCGGGGCCGCCGGATTGCTGTTGTGCGTCAATGGGCTGCTTCTGGCCGGCTGCGGACAAACGCCGGCGAAGCCGGCCGCCACGCACTTGCAGGCGGAAACGGCGCGTCCGGCCGAAGGCCAGATCCCGCCGCCGGTCCAGCTGGCGCCGATCCTGCCCAAGCCGAAGCCGGCGGTGCGACAGGAGACCTACAGCGTGGTGGTGAACAACGTGCGCGTGCACGACCTGCTTTTCGCGCTCGCCCGCGACGCCAAGCTGAACGTCGACATCGGTCCCGACATTGCCGGCACAGTGACGCTGAACGCGATCGACCAGACGCTGCCGCAGCTGCTCGCGCGCATCGCGCGCCAGGTCGAAATGCGCTACGAGCTCGACGGCCAGACGCTCAGCGTAATGCGCGATACCCCGTACCTGCGCGCCTACAAGATTGACTACCTCAGCGCGGTGCGCAACGTGAAGATGAGCTCGCTCGCCTCCACTCAGTTCGCTTCAGCCAACTCGGCGCAGGGCGCCGCCACCACCAGCGGCACCAGCACCGGCGCCATCGCGCAGGTCGACGTCTCCTCCGAAAATCGGCTGTGGGACTCGATCGTCATCAACGTGAAGGAGATCCTGCGCGAGACCGACAAGATCATCCCGAAGACGCAGGCCGCCGCGGCGCAAGTGGCGCCAACGGTCGCCGCGCCGGCGGCGGTGCCCGGCGTCGCGCCGGCCGCAGGGCCAGCGGGCCAGCAGGCCGTCGAGTACATCGAGTCCGCCTCGGTGATCGCCAACCGCGAAAGCGGCATCCTCTACGTGCGCGCCAGCTCGCGCCAGCACGAGAAGGTGCAGGAGTTCCTCGACCAGGTGCTGCTCGGCGCCAGGCGCCAGGTGCTGATCGAGGCCACGGTGGCCGAAGTGCAGCTGAACAACCAGTACCAGCGCGGCATCGACTGGCAGCGCCTGCGCGGCGGCGCCACCACGGTCGGCCGGCCGGCCTTTGGCACGGGCACGAGCGGCGCCGAGTTCAGCCAGAGCTCGGTCGGCACGCCGGCGGCGGTGAGCAGCAGCGCCTTCGTGCTCGGCGGCGCCGTCAACAGCCTCAACTTCAACTTCGCGCTTACGCTGCTCGAGTCGTTCGGCGACGTGAAGGTGCTCTCCAGCCCGAAGCTGTCGGTGCTCAACAACCAGACCGCGCTGCTGCGCGTGACGCGCGACATCATCTACTTCCAGGTGACGCCGTCGAACCTCACCGTCACCGGCTCGGGCGGCGGCACCGTCGTCGCGCCGCCTTCGTTCACCACCACACCGCTGGTCGCCGCCGAAGGCTTCATGATGAGCGTGCTGCCGCAGATCAACGACGCCGACACCATCGTGCTCAACGTGCGGCCGACCATCCGCCGCCGCGTCGGCAACGCGACCGACCCCAACCCGGCGCTCACTACGCCGAACCTGATCCCCATCTTCGAGACGCGCGAGTTCGACTCGGTGCTGCGGCTGCAAAGCGGGCAGGTCGCGGTGCTCGGCGGGCTGATGCAGGACCAGCGCAGCCGCACCGAGGACACCATCCCGGGCATCAGCGCCATTCCCGGCGTGGGCGAGCTGCTCGAGCAGAAGACCGAGATCAACACCAAGACCGAGCTGGTGATCTTCCTGCGCGCCACCGTGATCCGCGAGCCGAGCATCGACGGCGACTTCCGCGCGCTGCGCGACTCGCTGCCGGGCGAGGATTTCCTCAGCCGGCCGAACCCGGCGCGCATCGCGCCGCCGGTCGGTCCCGGCGAGTCGACGCGCTGAGCGCGGCCCTGCAATGAGCCTGCTGCTCGAGGCGCTCAAGAAGGCAGAGAGGGCCAAGGAGGAGGCGCAGCGCCGCGCGCGCGGCGAGTCCGAACCCGCGTCTACCTCCGCACCGCCGTCCGAGGCCGCGTCGCCGCTTACCCCGGCGAAAGCGTCGCCGCTCGCGCTCCAGGGCGAGATGGCGCCCGAGGCAGAGTCGAAGCGCGTGCTCACACGCTCCGAGCTGCCCGACATCAACCAGCCGCTCTCGATCGAGGGCGAGGACCTGGCGCCGAATTCGAAAGCGCCACCGCGGCCGCGCGAGGAACTCAAGCTCGAGACACCGAAGGAAGCACCGCGCCGGCCCGCCGCGGCCGCCGCCGCCGCTGCGCAGGCCGCCGACCGCGAGGCCGGGAAGAATACCGCGCGCAAGGTCTTCGAAGCGAAGTTCCGCGAGCCGAACCCGAAGCTGCCGTTCTACATCACGATGGGCTTGCTGGGCGCGTTCGCCGTTGGCATCGTGATCTACTTCTACATGCAGTTGCGGCCGCCGTATCCGCTGGTCAATGCCAGCCCGCCGCGGCCGACGGGCGAGACGCAGGTCGCCGCCGCGGCGCCCGCGCCGCTCGCGCCGAGCGCTGCGCCCGCGAGCGCGATCCCTGGCTTGCCGGGAACGCCCGCCGCCGCGCCGGCGCCCTCAGCAACGCCGGCGGTGCCGCGGCCCCAGGCCGCCGCGCCGACGCCCGGCCCCGGTCCGGAGCGGCCTCTGCTCTCCCCCGCGCCGCGCCTCGCCTCGCCGTCGGTCAACGCGCCTCGCGCGCCCGCCGCCCAAGCGCCCGCGCCGGGCCCCGAGGTGACCGTCAATCGCGCCGGCGCGCAACTGAACCCGAAGGTCGAGTCCGGCTATGCGGCCTATCAGGCCGGCGACTTGGCGAAAGCGCGCGCCGACTACGAACAGGCGCTCGCCGACGATCCCAACAACCGCGACGCGCTCCTCGGCCTCGCCGCGATCGAGACGCGCAGCGGCCGCTACGACGCCGCCGAAGCGGGCTATCTGCGCATGCTGCAGGTCGATCCGCGCGACGCCAACGCTCAGGCGGGGCTGCTCGCGCTGCGCGCCGCGCGCCAGGACCCGCTCGCGTCCGAAAGCCACGTGAAGTCGCTGCTTGCGCAGGCGCCCGGCGCGCATGTGCTGAATTTCACACTCGGCAACCAGTTCGCCCAGCAGGGCCGCTGGGCGGAGGCACAGCAGGAATATTTCAAGGCCTTCGCCGGCGATCCGGAGAACGCCGACTTCGCCTATAACCTGGCGGTGAGCCTCGACCACCTGCGCCAGCCGCGCCTGGCGCGCGACTACTACCTGCGCGCAGTCGTGCTCGCCGAAAAGCGGAGCGGGGCGTTCGATATCGCCGCAGCGCGCAACCGGGCGAGTCAGCTGGGCAACTAGCCGGTTTATCATTCCATCCGGATGAACTCACCCACCAATCCGCAGGCCAAGCGCCACATCGGCCAGATCCTGATCGACCAGGGCATCCTCACCGAGGACCAGCTGAGGATCGCGCTGCTCGAGCAGACGAAGTCGCACGTGCCGGTGGGCCGCCTGCTGGTGCAACTCGGCTTCGTCTCGGAAGCCACGTTGCGCGACGCGCTGTCCGAGAAGCTCGGCCTGCAGTCGGTCGACCTCGCGCACATCATCGTCGATCCCTCGGCGCTGAAGATGCTGCCGCGCGAAATGGCGCGCCGCTACCGCATCTTCCCGGTGGCGCTCGACCGCCAGCAGAAGAAGTTCATCGTCGCGCTCGCCGACACCAACAACATCGTCGCCATCGACCAGCTGCGCGCGCACCTCAAGGGCGACTTCGAGATCGAGCTGCGCCTCGCCGGCGACTCCGAGATCGAGCGCGCGGTCGAGCACTACTACGGCCACGAGTTCTCGATCGACGGCATCCTGCGCGAGATCGAGACCGGCGAGGTCGATTACACCAGCCTCACCGAGGGCGACGAGTATTCGCAGCCGGTGGTGCGCCTGATTTCCGCCCTCCTCGCCGATTCCGTCGAGAGGGCGGCTTCGGACATCCACTTCGAGCCCGAGCAGAACTTCCTGCGCATCCGCTACCGCATCGACGGCGTGCTGCGCCAGATTCGCTCGCTGCACAAGACCTACTGGCCGGCGATGGCGGTGCGCATCAAGGTGATGGCGAAGATGAACATCGCCGAGACGCGCGCGCCGCAGGACGGCCGCATCTCGGCCACCATGTCGGGCCGCGTGGTCGACTTCCGCGTCTCCAGCCTGCCCACCACGCACGGCGAGAACCTGGTGCTGCGCATCCTCGACCGCCAGAAGGGCATCGTGCCGCTCGACAAGCTGGGCCTCGAGGAAAGCCAGCTCGAGCTCCTGAAGCGCATGATCGCGCGGCCCGAGGGCATCATCCTGGTCACCGGCCCGACCGGCAGCGGCAAGACCACCACGCTCTACTCGGTGCTCAACCACATCAACTCCGACGGCGTGAACATCATGACGCTGGAGGACCCGGTCGAGTACCCGATGACGCTGATCCGCCAGACCTCCGTCGCCGAGGCGGCGAAGCTCGATTTCGCGAACGGCATCCGCGCGCTGATGCGCCAGGACCCCGACGCGATCCTGGTCGGCGAGGTCCGCGACCGCGACACCGCCGAGATGGCGTTCCGCGCGGCGATGACCGGCCACCAGGTGTACTCGACGCTGCATACCAACTCGGCGGTCGGCGCCTTCCCGCGCCTGCTGGACATCGGCATCGTGCCCGACATTCTCGCCGGCAACATCATCGGCATCATCGCGCAGCGCCTGGTGCGCCGGCTTTGCCGCACCTGCCGCCAGTCCTACGACCCCGACGTGCGCGAGCGCCGCGTGCTCGGCATCACGCCGACCGAGCCCGCCGCGATCTTCCGCGCGGTCGGTTGCGAGCAGTGCGACTACCAGGGCTACAAGGGCCGCGGCGCGATCCTCGAGATCCTCAAGATCGACGGCAGCATCGACGAGCTGGTGGCGCGGCGCGCCACCGCGCGCGAGATCCTCACCGCCGCGCTCGCGAAGGGCTTCAAGACCCTCGCCGACGACGGCGCGCGGCTGGTGCGCGCAGGCGCGACCAGCCTGGACGAGCTCATGCGGGTGGTCGATCTGACTGACCGCATGGCATGAGCCCGTGCCGCTTTTCACGTACAAGGCGGTAGACGCACAGGGCAAGAACGTCGTCGGCCGCGTCGAGGCGGTCAATCTGTTCGACCTCGAGCAGCGCCTGGTGCGCATGGGGCTCGACCTCGTCTCCGGCGCGCCCGCGAGTACGCGCTCGCGCCTGATCGGCGGCAGCCGCGTCACGCGCCAGGACCTGATCAACTTCTGCTTCCACCTCGAGCAGCTCGTCAATGCCGGCGTGCCGGTGCTGGAAGGACTGAACGACCTGCGCGATAGCATCGAGAACCCGCGCTTCCGCGAGGTGGTCTCCGGCCTGGTGGAGTCGATCGAGGGCGGCCGCAACCTGTCGGGCTCGCTCGCCGAGTACCCCGAGGTATTCAGCAAGGTGTTCGTCGCGCTGGTGCGCTCGGGCGAGCAGACCGGCAAGCTGCCGGCGGTGCTGAAGAGCCTGTCGGAGTCGCTCAAATGGGAGGACGAGCTCGCCGCGCAGACCAAGAAGCTCCTCCTGTACCCGGCCTTCGTCGGCTCGATCGTGCTGCTGGTCACCTTCTTCCTGATGATCTACCTCGTGCCGCAGATGACCGGTTTTATCCGCAATATGGGCCAGGACGTTCCGCTGCAGACGAAGATCCTCATCGCCGTGTCGGAGTTCTTCGTCAACTACTGGTGGGCGATCGTGCTGGCGCCCTTCGCCGCCTGGGCCGGCCTCAAGGCTGCGACGGCCTACAACCCGGCGGTGCAGTACGCCATCGACCGCTACAAGATTTCAATGCCGCTGATCGGCCCGATTCTGCGCAAGATCATCCTGTCGCGCTTCGCCTCGAGCTTCGCCATGATGTACGGCTCCGGCATCACCGTGCTCGACGCGATCCGCAGCTGCGAGGAGATCGTCGGCAACCGGGTGCTGGAGGGCGCGCTGCGCACCGCCGGCCAGCAGATCGCCGAGGGCAAAGGCATGACCGCGGCCTTCTCCGACCTCGGCCTGTTCCCTCCGCTGGTGATCCGCATGCTGCGCATCGGCGAGAACACCGGCGGCCTCGACACGTCGCTCCTCAACGTGAGCTACTTCTACAACCGCGAGGTGCGCGAGCAGATCGGCAAGATGCAGGCGATGATCGAGCCCGCGCTTACGCTGGTGCTCGGCGCGATCCTCGGCTGGGTGATGCTGTCGGTGCTCGGGCCGGTGTATGACGCCATCTCGAAGATGAAGTTCTAGGCCCCGCCATGGCCGCCCGCCACCTGCTCTACTTCACCGCCGAGGACCACTACCTCTATCGCGCCGCGCGCGGCGAGCTCGAGCTGGAGGCGAAGTTCTCCGGCGACGACCTCGGCGTGGGCGCCTTTCGCGAGCACCTGCGTCACCGCAGCGGCGCCCTCTTCTGCGTGATGGTCGACCTCGCGGGCGAGGATTTCCACGAGGAGCAGATCCCGCTGCTGCGCGGCGGAGACCGCGAAGCCGTCGTGCAGCGCCGCATCGCCCAGCGCTACCGCGACACGCGCCTCGCTGCGGCGCTTTCCCTCGGCATGGTGCTCGCCGGCGAGCGCAAAAACGAGCGGCTGCTGCTCGCTTCGTTCACCAACACGCAAAGCCTCGCGCCCTGGCTCGACGCGCTCGAGGAGTCCGGCGCGCGTCTCGCCGGGGTATTCTCGGTGCCGCTGCTCGCACCGGCGCTCGCCTCGCGGCTCGGCGTGCGCTCCGGCCGCGTCTTCATCGTCACCGCCACGCGCGCCGGGCTGCGCCAGAGCTACGTCGAGGACGGCCGCCTGCGCTTCGCGCGCCTCGAGCGCATGGCCGAGATGACGCCGCAGGCCCTCGCCATGTTCGTGCGCTCGGAGACGCTGCGCCTCGCCCAGTACCTCGCCACGCTGCGCGTGCTGCCGCGCGAAGGCGGCCCGGTGCAGGCGCTGGTGGTGGCGCCGCCGGGCCAGCGCATCGTGTTCGAGAACGTACTGCAATCGGATGCGCGCCTGGTCTTCCGCACGCTCGACAGCGCCGAGGCCGAGCGCGCCGCCGGGCTGCGCAGCGCCCCGCAGGCCGCCGGCGCCGAGGCGCTGTACCTGAACCTCGCGGCGAAGAAGCCGCCGCGCGAGCAGTTCGCCTCGAGCACCGAGCGCCGCCGCTACATCGTCTGGCGGCTGCAGCGCACCGTGATCGCGGCTGGCGCCATCGCCTTCGCCGCCTGCACGCTGTTCGCCGGCGTCAAATGGCTCGACGTGATCCAGGCGCGCGCGAACGCCGAGGCGCAGGCGCAGGAGGCGCGCCGCTCGGCCGAAGCCTACGAGCGCATCACCGCCGGCTTCCCGGTGACGCAGACTTCCACCGACAACCTCAAGGTAACGGTGGTCGAGTTCACGCGCATTGCGCAGCGCAGCGCGCCGCCCGAGCGGATCTTCCAGCACGTCTCGCGCGTGCTGGAGGCGTTCCCGCAGTTCGAGATCGATTCCCTCAGCTGGAGCACCGCGCGACGCGACGCGCGCCCCGGCGGCGGCCAGAAGCCCGAGGGGCCCGGCGAGGCCGGCGAGACCGTCGAGATCTCCGGCCGCGTCAACGCCACGCAGCGCAGCGACTACCGCGGCATCACCGCGCAGGTCCAGCGCTTCGCTTCGGCGCTCGGCTCATCGGGCTACGATCTGGTGCGCACGCAGCTGCCCTTCGACATCACCTCCGAAGGCACGCTCACCGGTGACATCGGCGGCGCCGAGAGCAACGAGGCGCCGCGCTTCACCGTGGTGCTCGCGCGGAGGGCGCCATGAGGTTTACCCCCCAGGAGCTGAGGAAGCTTCTGCTGCCGTTCTTCCTCGCGGCGCTGATGCTCGCCTGCGGCGGCGCGCTCATCTGGAGTGCGCAGGAGGCGCTCAAGCGCGCGCAGAACGACGCCGCGGCGGCGCAGGCCGAGCGCCAGCAGAACGGTGCGCGCCTGGCCCGCATCGCCGAGGAAGAGCGCGAGGTGAAGGAGAAGATCACCGTCTACCAGCGCCTGAAGACCCTCAACATCATCGGCGAGGAGCGGCGCCTGGAATGGGCCGACGCGGTGACGCGCATCCGCGCGAGCCGCGAGCTGCTCGACCTTCGCTACCGTGTCGAGCGCCAGCGCCTGCTCGCGTCGCTGCCGGGCAAGCCAGGCAACGTCGACTTCTTCGCGAGCGCCATGCGCGTCGAACTCGCGCTCCTGCACGAGGAGGATCTGCTGCGCTTCCTCGGCGACCTGCGCGACTCGGGCAACGCCTACTATGCGGTGCGCGGCTGCACGCTCACGCGCACCAACAACGCCGGCGGCAGCGCGACGATCGCGCCGCGGCTGCGCGCGGAGTGCAACATCGACCTGATCACGATCATCGACCGCGGAGCGAAGGGATGAAGCGCCTGCTCCTCCTCGCCGCGTGCCTGCTCGCGAGCGAAGCTTGCCTCGCCGAGGAGCTCGGGCGCCTGTTCTTCACGCCCGAGCAGCGCCAGGCGCTCGACGCGCGGCGCCGCGCGCGCATGCCCGACCGGCCGAGCGCGCCGATCGTCACCTCCCCAACCACCCGCCTCGACGGCTACGTGCAGCGCGGCAACGGCAAATCGACGGTGTTCGTAAACGGCGAGGCGGTGCCCGAGAGCGCGCCGGAGGCGCCGCGCATCGGCGGCAGCCGCGCGACCGTGAACGTCGGCGAAAGCGGCGCGCGCACCGCCCTCAAGCCCGGCGAGACGCTCGACCGCGGCACGGGCGAGGTGCGCGACGTGGTGCCCGAGGGCCAGATCCGCATCGAGCGGCGCTCGCCGTGAGGAAACTCGTCGGCGCGAGCCGCGCGCAGCGCGGCGCCGCTCTTATCCTCTTTGCCACGGTGCTGATCCTCGGCGTCGCCTGGTACACCGTCGGCATCCTCGGTAGGGCTCCGGTCGCGACCGCCGAGCGCGAGACCATCACCGGCGTCGCGCTGCAGTCTGCGAAGCAGGCGCTGCTCGCCTACGCCGCGCGGCAGGCGGCGCGCAGCAGCGAGGCCTCGCCCGGCCGCCTGCCCTGCCCCGAACATCCGAGCGTCGCCGGCACGGCCAACGCCGGGCAGGCCGCGCCGATCGTGGCCATCGCGGCGACCTGCTCGGGCATCGGTCGCCTGCCCTGGCGCACGCTCGGCGTCGACCAGATCCGCGACGGCTATGGCGAGCCGCTCTGGCTCATCGTGCCGACCGGCACCTGGACGCTCGTGAACAGCAGCACCACGCTCACCATCAACCCCGGCATCGCAGGCCAGCTCGCGGTCGACGGCGCGGCGAACGCGGCGGTGGCGCTGATCGTGGCGCCCGGCGCGCCGGTCAACAATCTCGCCGAGCCGGGCGCGCCCGCCGCCGGCTGCGCCAGGGTGAACCAGAATGTGGCGACCCGCAACACCGCGCCGCTCGTGCCGGCCAACTTCCTCGAGTGCGCGAACAGCGCGGTCACGACGCCCGGTGCCTATACCAGCGTGATGACCAGCCCCTGGAGCAACGACCGCGTCATCGTCGTAACCGCGGCCGAGGTGATGGATGCCGTCGCCGGGCCGGTCGCCGACCGAATGCAGCGCCAGGTGGCGCCCGCCATGTACGACTACTACAACGCCACTTCACTCGCGAGCTGGGGACAACGCTTCTTCCCGAACGCGTCGAGCTTCGCCAGCGCACCGCCGGCCACCAACGACCTGTGCGGCGACACCGGGGCGCGCGAGGGTATGCCGCCGACAGCTACGGTCGCGTCGGCCGTGTGCAGCACCAACTGGACCTCGGGCGGCGCCACCGGGCTCGGCGCGCTGCTCAGCTTCGGCGGCTGCACGTCGTTCGCGACCTTCATCCGCTGCGATTTCACCGCGCTCCTCGGCGGACTGCTCACGCCGCACATCACCGTCAACGCGCCGCGCGTGGGCTACAGCTTCCGCTGGGTCGACCCGACGACCATCACCGTCCAGGTGAACGGCGGCGCGCAGAGCGCCGCGAGCACGAGCAACTACGGCGGCTCCGTCTCCGCGGCGGACGGCAGCGCGTCGATGAGCTTCGACGTTGCGCTGCCGCTCCTCAGCATCGCCGACAGCATCTCCATCCGCGTGCCGCACCCGGCCGACGCGCTGCTCGCCGACGCGCGCAGCACCTGGTATGTGAGCAACGGCTGGGATCGCTACAGCTATTACGGCGTCGCGCGCTCGGCGACCTCCGACCCGGGCGCGAGCATCTGCACGCCCGGCGGCACGGTGAGCGGCTGCCTGTCCGTGAACGGGCTGCCCTCGTCCACCCCGGCGAACGACAAACGCGTCGTGCTGCTGCTTATGAGCCGGGCGCTCGCCGGGCAGACGCAGCCGAGCACCGCGCTCGCCGACTACCTCGAGGGGACGAACGCCGACACCGGGCGCACCGCCTATGCCTCGGCAACTGTGACCTCGGTCTTCAACGACCGCGTCGCCGCCTGCCCCTTCAAGTACCAGGACGCGACCGGCACGAGCCAGGTGGTATGCAACTAGGCCGCGCACAGCGCGGCTTCACGCTCACCGAGATGGCGGTGGTGTTCGCCATCGTCGCGCTGCTGATCGCCGGCGCCATGTCGACGCTGTCCTCGCAGGTCGAGCGCCGCGACAGCGAGGAGACGCAGCGGCGGCTGAACGCCGCGACCGATGCAGTGATCGCCTTCGCCATCGTCAATCGGCGTCTACCCTGCCCGGCGACGGCGGCCGCCGGCACCGGCGACGAGGCGCTCGCCACCGGCACCACCGCGACCGGCGGCGCCTGCACCAGCAACTACGGCGGCTTCCTGCCTGGACGCGCCATCGGCTTCCAGCCGGTGGACGCCTCGGGCTACGGCCTCGACGCCTGGGGCAACCGCATCCGCTACGCCGTGGCCAACACCATCACGGGATGCACTGGCTCCTCCATCACGCCGCATTTCACGTCGGTGGCCAACCTCAAGGCGAACGGCGTCAGCTGCCAGCCGAACGACCTCGACATCTGCGCGCCGACCGACTCCACCACCGCCTGCACGGCGGCGAACCGCGCGGTCAGCACCGGCACCGTGGCGGTGATCCTCTTCTCGACGGGGAAGAACGGCGCGCTGCCCTCGCAGGGTCCGCACGAGCTCGCCAATACCGACGGCAACGCATCCTTCATCAGCCATCCGCAGGCCGGCCCCGACTCGGCGACTGGCCGCTACGACGATCTGATGGTCTGGCTGCCGGCGGGCGTGATTTACTCGAAGCTGATCGCCGCCGGCGCTCTTCCCTAAGCCGACGGGCCATTCAGGCAAAAGCAGACTTCCCCGTCGCGGTTGGTCTCGAGGACCAGCGAAAAGCCAGCGCCCTCTGCCTGGCGTGCGGCCTGGTACAGCCCGATGCCCATTCCTTTGCCACCATTGCGCACCGGCGCGCGTAGCAGCGTGACCTGCACGTCCGGCGGCACCGCGCGCCCGGAATCGCGTACCCGCAGCACGAGGCGCGGGCCGCACTCGAGCGTGACGCGCACGCGCACGTTGGCGCCCTCGGCGCGCTTGGCGAGCGCGTTGCGGATCAAGTTGTCGGCCACGCTCGAGAAGAGCGAGCGCGGCAGGCGCGCGGCGCTCGCGGCGGGACCGTCGAGCTCGACGCCTTCGCTGCGGTATTGGCGCGCGAGGTCCTCCCACCAGGCCTGCGCGCCGACCAGCGTCTCGCCGCTTTCGCGCGGCTTCTGCAGCTTGGCGAGCGTCTCGGCGAGGCGCTGCGCGATGACCGGCAGCTGGCGCCGGGTGAGCGCGGCGAGCTCGGGCGAGTCGCGGCCGTCGTCGCGCGCAGCCGAGGCGACCAGCACATTGAGCGACTGCAGCAGATTCTTGATGTCGTGCGTCATGCGCGCGCCGGTCTCGTGCACCGCCTGCAGGTAGCTCGCCTGGCGCAGCTCCTCTTCGCGCAGCTTGGCTAGGTAGAACTCCCCGAGCAACTGGCCGAGCAGGTGCAGGTGCCAGTGCAGTGCCGGGCTCATGCGGTAGCGCGAGAAAACGGTGAGCGCGAGCGCCGCGTTCTCGTATTCGACCGGGTAGTCGGTGCGCCGCCCTTCCTCAGCGGTCGATTCGGCGGTGCGCCAGGCGACGCCGGCGACCGAAGGTATGCGCACCAGTGCCGACACGGCGTCGCCGAGGAAGCGGGCCGGGCGCGCCTCGATCTGCGTCAGCTCGGTGAGGATCTGCAGCCACTTCTCGAACGGCAGCCCGATCGAGAACAGGTAGCGCGAGAAGAACACGTTGAGGCCGGCGAAACCGCGCCGCGGGCCCCAGGCGAGCGCGATCAGCAGCACCGCGGCGGCCGTGACGAACACCGTGTCGGTGAGCGCCTCGAGGTAGCCGGTGCGGTGCACGGTCATGATGGTGAAGCTGCCGAGGATCACCACGCCGAGCAGCAGCATGAGGAACAGGCTGTAGAAGAAGTCGATCACCTGCGCGCTGTCGGCCGGCTCCGGCTCCGCCGGCAGCAGGCCGATGACGACGAACAGCAGCGGCAGGCCGAGCTCCGCGTAGCGGCCGATGTCGGGGTCGATTTCGCGGCCCGGCGCGACCTCCGGCAGGATCGCCACCGCGAGCAGCGCGAGCAGGTAGACCAGCACCAGCTGGTAGGTGCGCCGCTGCCAGCGCGCGTCGTGCTGATAGAGCTTGCCGCCGACCAGCCCGGCGAGCACCACCACCCAGAAGGCGAGCAGCCACCAGTTGAGCGCCAGCATGACGCCGAGCGCCAGCACGCCGATGATGAGGCCCTGCGCCGTCGAGACGCGCTGCTCGCCGCGCAGGAACGGCTGCCAGAGCAGCAGCAAGCCGAGGTGCGCGAGCAGCATGCCGCGCGCCCACGGGTCGGCGACGCCGCGGAAGGCGGCCACGTGCAAGAGCGCCAGCATGGCGACGAGGACCAGGCGCGAGTAGCGCTGGCTCACGGCCCATACTGCGTTCGCGAGGCGCTCGGCGAGCGGCAGGTTGGGCCCGATGGGTTCGATGATCGGCGGTTGCATGATCGGCGCGAGTAGTCTACATAACGGCCCATGCCGCCGGCCGCGGGCCTTGCCCGCCTGATCCTCGTTGAAGCGCGCCGCGGCGGCCTGCCCTGGCTCGCCGCCGCGTGCCTCGCGGTGGGCCTCGGCCTCGCCGCCTTCCTGTCGCAGGTCGCGCTGATCGAAACCCGCGAGCTGCAGCTCGCAATCGTCGCCGCCTGGCTGCGCGCCTGCGCGGTGTTCCTGGTCGCCGCCTTCGTGGCGACGCGAACCTTGCGCGAGATTGACGACAAAACGCTCGAGCTCCTGCTCGCGCTGCCAGTCGGCCGCCCGGCGCAGTACCTCGGGCGCCTGGCGGGCTTCGCGCTCTGCGGCGCGGCGCTCGCCACGGCGTTCGCGCTGCCGCTTCTGCTGTGGGCCGCGCCCGGCGCGGTGCTCGCCTGGGGCTTCTCGCTCGCCTGCGAGACCGCGCTCGTCGCCGCGGCGGCGCTGTTCTTCGCGATGACCCTGGTGCAGCCGGTGCCGGCGATCGCCACCACGGCAGGGCTCTATCTCCTCGGGCGCTCGATCGCCGCGCTGCAGGCGCTCACCGCCGGCGGCCCGATGGGCGAAGACTCGCTCGCCGGCCAGGTCGCGCGCGCGGTGCTCGCCGCAGTCGCGTTCCTGCTGCCGCGCCTCGACGAAGCGACGCGCAGCGAATGGCTGCTCTACGGCGCGCCGCCTGCCATGGCCTACGCCGCGGCGGTCGGCTCGGTCGTGCTCTATCTCGTCGTCGTCACCGCCGCCGGCCTGTTCGATTTCGCGCGCAAGGAGCCGTGATGGAGCGCGGGCGGCGCGTTCCGGCGTGGGTCCTCGGGCTGCTGGCCGTCAGCCTGGCGGCACAGATCGCCTGGCACGCTGGACACTCCCCTCTCTCCCATGCGCACGCGAGCCTGCCGCCCGCGCCGCCGCCCGAGGTACTGCGGCTCGCGGACCTCGGCGAGGACCCCGCCGCCGCCCGCCTGGTGATGCTCTATCTGCAGGGCTTCGACCTGCGCGGGCTCGACTACCACCACCTCACGGGATGGCTGCGCGATGCGCTCGCCCTCGACCCGCGCAGCGCGTATCCGCTCTTCGCCGCCGCACGCGTGTTCGCCGAGACGTCCGACCCGGCGGCGAGCCGCCTCGCGCTCGAGTTCGTCTACGAGGCGTTCGCGCGCGACCCGGACCGGCGCTGGCCGTGGCTCGCGCAGGCCGCCCTCCTCGCCAAGCACCGCCTGAAGGACCTGCCGCTCGCGCGCCGCTACGCCGCGGCGATCCGGCTGGAGACCCGCTCGCCCGACGTTCCGGCGTGGGCGAAGGAGATGGAAGCCATCGTCCTGGAGGACATGAACGAGCTTGAGGCGGCGAAGATTGTCCTCGGCGGGCTGCTGGAGCATGGCGATCTGAAGGACCCGAACGAGCGGCGCTTCCTCGAGCGACGGCTGGAGGAGCTCGAAAAACGGGTGAAATAGTGTCAGCGATCCGACGCCCGTGTCGGAATCCTGACGTTCTCTGACGCTTGACCCCCTCGAACACAGCCTTAGAGGCCGCTTTTGCGTGGCATGGAAGTTGCGATTATGCTCGCGCAGTTTCAGCATTTTGCCGGGACGACCCGGGGGAGCTATAGAGAAATGAACAAGACCCAAAAAGGCTTCACGCTCGTCGAGATCGCGATCGTGCTGGTGATCATCGGGTTGCTGCTCGGCGGCATCCTGAAGGGCCAGGAGATGATCACGCAGGCGAAGATCAAGAACGTGATGGCCGACTTTTCCGGCATCTCCGCGGCCTACCACGGCTACCAGGACCGCTACCGTGCGATCCCGGGCGACGACCCGAACGCGGGGACACGCTGGACCACGGCGCCCGTGGCGGTTCCCGGCACCGGCGACGGCATCGTCGGCGGCACCTACAACGCCGCCTGCCCCGCCGTTCCGGCGGCGGGCGATCCCGAGTCATGCAAGTTCTGGGACCACCTGCGCCGCGCGGGATTCGTCGCCGGCAACGGCGGCCAGCAGCCGTTCAACGCGCTCACCGGCATTATCGGCGTGCAGACCGGCGACGGCGCCGCTGCGCCGTCGGCCACAATGCTCGACGGCGCCGGCGGCCCGGGCTTCGTCGGCCTGATCATGTGCTCGGCGAACCTGCCCGACAAGGTCGCCATCGCGGTCGACACGCAGATGGACGACGGCATCGCCGGCAAGGGCAGTGTGCGCGGGCTGCTGCAGGCGGCGCCCAACCCGGGGATCGGCGCAGGGCAAGTGGCGACACCGGCCTACGCGGAGACGTCGAGCAACATCTACGTGATCTGCCGCGCGCTGTAAGAACGAAGCATCTCTAGAGAAGAAGCCCGCTGCGGCGGGCTTTTTCTTTTTCAGCGGCCTCTGAGCAAAAGACTCTCGGCCGCGTCGATACTCTCTGGGGTGCCGACCAGCACGATCACGTCCCCCTCGCGCAGCTCGCCCGCCTCGTCGGCGCCGAGCTTGCGCTTCTCGCCCAGGCGCCGCACCGCGCGCACCTCCACGCCGAGGTCGGCGAGCGGCAGCTCGGCGAGCCGCTTGCCGAGGAACGCCGAGCGGCCGTCGAGCGTGACGACGTGCAGCCGCGCGCGGCTGTCGGCGGCCGGCTCGTCGCCGCGGCCCTGGAACAGGCCGCGCAGCAGGCCGTACTGCGCGTCGCGCACCTGCGCGACGCGGCGCATGACGCGCGAGAGCGGCACGCCGGCGAGCACCAGCGTGTGCGAGGCGAGCATCACGCCGGACTCGAACGCCTCGGGCAGTACCTCGGTCGCGCCGGCGGCAGTGAGGCGCGCGATGTCGCTCTCGTCGCGCGCGCGCACGATCACCGGCACCGACGGATTGAGCGCGCGCACGTGCGTCAGCACGCGCACCGCGGCCGCGGCGTCGGCGAAGGTGAACGCCACCGCGGCGGCGCGCATGATGCCGGCCGCGACCAGCGCCTCGCGGCGCGAGCTGTCGGCGAACACCACCGTGTCGCCGGCGGCGGCGGCCTGCCGCACGCGCTCGGGATCGAGGTCGAGGGCGACGTAGCGCACGCCCTCGGCATCGAGGAGGCGCGCCATGCGCTGGCCGTTGCGGCCGTAGCCGAGGATGATGACGTGGCGCTCGACCTCGATCGAGCGCGCGGCGATGCGGTGCAGCTCGAGCGAGCGCGTCATCCACTCCGAGCGGGTAAGCCGCAGGGCAATCGGATCCGCGGCGACGATGGCGAGCGGCGTGGCGAGCATCGACAGGATCATCGCCGCGAGCAACGCCTGCAGCAGCGCCGGCTCGACCACGCCAGCGGCGCCGGCGAGCGGCAGCAGCACGAAGCCGAACTCACCGCCCTGCGCGAGCGCGAGGCCGACGCGCAGCGCGGTGCCGGGCGGGCTGCCGAACGCGCGCGACAGGAAGGCCGTCAGCGAGAACTTGCCGAGCACCAGCGCGGCGAAGAGCCCCGCCACCAGGCCGAACTGCGCCGCCACCTGGCGCAGGTCGAGCTGCATGCCGACGGTGACGAAGAAAAGGCCGAGCAGCACGTCGCGGAAGGGCTTGATGTCCTCCTCCACCTGGAAGCGGTACTCGGTCTCCGAGATCAGCATGCCGGCGAGGAACGCGCCGAGCACCATCGACAGGCCGGCGATGCCGGTGAGGAAGGCGAGTAGCAGCGTGATCAGCAGCACGTTCAGCACGAACAGCTCGTTCGAGCGGCGCCGCGCGACGACACCGAGCCAGCCGCGCATCAGGCGCGGCCCGAGCCACACCACCAGCGCGAGGGCGAGCGCCGCCTTGCCGAGCGCCACGGCGATGGCGACCCCGAGCACGTCAGGCTTCTGGCCGAGCGCCGGGATGACCACGAGCAGCGGTACCACCGCGAGGTCCTGCAGGAGCAGCACGCCGATCACCTCGCGCCCGTGCGGCGTGTCGAGCTCGCCGCGGTCGGCGAGGAGCTTCGACACAATCGCGGTGGAGGACATCGCCGCTATGCCGCCGAGCGCGACCCCAGCCTGCCACGTGCCGCCGAGGACGAGCGCGAGCGCCGCGACCAGCCCCATGATGACGACGACCTGGGTGAGGCCGAGGCCGAACACCACCCGGCGCATGGCGACCAGCTTCGGCAGGCTGAACTCCAGCCCGATCGAGAACATGAGGAACACCACGCCGATCTCGGCGAGGGCGCGGATCGCCTCGCGGTCGCTGGCGAGGCCGAGCGCGTGCGGGCCGAGGACCAGTCCGGTGACGAGATAGCCGATCATCGCCGGCAGCCGCAGGCTGCGGCAAAGCACCACCGCCGCGACGCCGCTCGCAAGCAGAATCAGCACCGACTGCAGCGAATCGGGCGTGGAATCCATGGGCTATACTCCGCGCCAATGATAAAGGCTGCGGCTCCGCGGGATTCGCACAAACGCGCCGCGTCCCCGGCGCGGGGCTCGCTCGAGCTGGCCCGCCGGGTGCTGCAGATCGAGGCCGACGCGGTGCACGCGCTGGTCGAGCGGCTCGACGAGCGCTTCCTCGCCGCGGTTGAAATGATCCACGGCCGCCAGGGCCGCGTGGTGGTAAGCGGCATCGGCAAGTCCGGCCACATCGCGCGCAAGATCGCCTCGACCATGGCGAGCACCGGCACGCCGGCGTACTTCGTGCACCCGGCCGAGGCGAGCCACGGCGACCTCGGCATGATCGACGCCGGCGACGTGTTCATCGCCATCTCCTATTCGGGCGGCAGCGAGGAGCTGCTGGACATAGTCCCGCTGGTCAAGCGCCGCGGCGCGAAGCTGATCGCCATCACCGGCAACGCCGACTCGCCGCTCGCGCGCGACGCCGACGTGCACCTCGACGCCGCGGTCGCGCAGGAGGCCTGCCCGCACAACCTCGCGCCGACGGCGAGCACCACCGCCGCGCTCGCGCTCGGCGACGCGCTCGCCATCGCGCTGCTCGACGCGCGCGGCTTCACCAAGGACGACTTCGCGCGCAGCCATCCGCGCGGCCGGCTGCCGCGCCAGGCGCTGCTGCACGTCGCCGACGTCATGCGCAAAGGCGAAGGCGTGCCGCTGGTCGACGGGGCAACGCCGCTGCGCGAAGCGCTGCGCGAGATGACGCGCGGCCGCATCGGCATGACTGCGGTGCGCAACGCTGCCGGCAAGGTGACCGGCATCTTCACCGATGGCGACCTGCGCCGCGCGCTCGAGAAGGGCGCCGACTTCGCCTCGGCGCGAATCGCCGACGTGATGACCGCCGCGCCGCGCACCATCCGCGCCGGCGCGCTCGCCGCCGAGGCGGTGCAGCTCATGGAGGCGCACAAGGTGAACCAGCTGCTGGTCGTCGACGAGCGCGGCGAACTGGTCGGCGCACTCAACATGCACGACCTCTTCCGCGCCAAGGTGATTTGAAAGAGGTCGGCCCAGAGGTCCTGCGAAGAGCCCGCAGCGTGCGCCTGATGATCTTCGACGTCGACGGCGTGCTTACCGACGGCACGCTGTGGTACGGGCCGCGCGGCGAGGAGCTGAAGGCGTTCTCGGCGCACGACGGCCATGGCCTCAAGCTGCTCGCCGCCGCGGGCGTCGCGCTCGCGCTCCTCTCGGGCCGCCGCTCCAAGGCCGTCGCGCTGCGCGCGCGCGAGCTCGGCATCCGCGAGGTGCACCAGGGCGTGGGCGACAAGCTTCTCGTATTTGCAAAGATGCTGAAGAAACATCGCCTGGACGCGAATGCGGCCGGCTTCATGGGCGACGAGCTGGTCGACCTGCCGGTGCTCGAGAGCTGCGGCTTCGCCTGCGCGCCGCGCGAGGCGCCCGAGGCAGTGCGCGGCCGCGTGCACCACGTGACCGAGGCCCCGGCGGGGCGCGGCGCGGTGCGCGAGGTCTGCGATCTACTGGTGCGCGTACGGTGAGGGTGCCGACCACGCGCCTGTTCCCGCTCGGGCTGATGCTCGTGCTGGCGGCGCTCACCTTCTACCTCGACCGCGCGGTCAACGAAGAGGACACGCACCCCGCGCTGCGCCGCCACGACCCCGACTACATGGTGATCAACTTCACCACCACCAGCTACGACCGCGACGGCTTCGCCCAAAGCTCGCTGTCGGCGGAGAAAATGGTGCACTACCCGGACGACGACACCACGGAGCTCACCGCGCCGCGCATGGTGCAGAGCAAGCCCGAGCAGCCGCGCGTCACCGTGCGCGCCGACCGCGGCAAGCTCTCG
The DNA here is from genome assembly GCA_036496555.1 of Burkholderiales bacterium. GTDB lineage: Bacteria > Pseudomonadota > Gammaproteobacteria > Burkholderiales > SG8-39 > SCGC-AG-212-J23. The sequence continues at coordinate 56,130 of DASXKY010000069.1, forward strand.
CGCGACGGCGAGGACATCTTCCTCTACGACAACGTGGTGCTAGAGCGCGAGGCCGGTATGGGCAAGGCCTCGGCCACGCTCACCACCGAGTACCTGCAGGTGGTGCGCGACCGCTCCATCGCGCGCACCGACCGCCAGGTGCAGATCGTCGAGGCAGGCCGCTCCCTCGCCGGCCGCGGCATGGAATACAGCAACGAGACGCGCCACTTCACGCTCAACTCCGACGTGCGCGGCCGCTTCGAGGCGAAAGCGCTGCCATGAGGTGGGGGGTTTTTCTCGTATTGATGTTTTCTTTTGCCGTCCGGGCGGAGAAAGCGGACAAAGACAAGCCGACCGAGCTCGAGGCGAACCGCATGAACGCCGACGACGTTCGGCGCCTGTCGATCTTCGAGGGCAAGGTGGTGCTGACCAAGGGCACCATGCGCGTGCTCGCCGACCGTATCGTCGTGCGCCAGGACGAAGAGGGCTATCAGTACGCCACCGCGGAAGGCAAACCGGTGCGCTTTCGCCAGCGCCAGGATCCGCGGCCGCCGGAAAAGGAAGGCATCTGGATGGACGGCGAGGCGCTGCGCATCGAGATCGACGAGAAGGCGAACACGGTGAAGCTGTTCGAGAGCGCGCGCGTCAACCGCGGCGGCGACCAGGTGGCGGGAAACTACATCCTGGTCGACCAGAACTCCGAGTACTTCTCGGTGAGCGCCGGCAAGGACGGCGAGCAGCGCGTGAAGATGACCATCCAGCCCAAGGCGGCGCCGAAGAAATGAAGAACCGGACATGAAAAAGCCGGCATGACCCGCGCATGACGCAGCTGACCGCGCAGAGCCTGCGCAAGCGCTACAAGTCGCGCACCGTCGTGCAGGACGTGTCGCTCGACGTGCAGAGCGGCGAAGTGGTCGGGCTGCTCGGCCCGAACGGCGCCGGCAAGACGACCTGCTTCTACATGATCGTCGGTCTGGTGCCGGCGGATGCGGGCAGCATCCACCTTGACCAGATGGAGCTGACGCACCTGCCGATTCACCGTCGCGCGCGCCTCGGCATCTCCTACCTGCCGCAGGAGAACTCGGTGTTCCGCCGCCTCACCGTCGAGGAGAACGTGCAGGCGATCCTCGAGCTGCAGGGGCACGAGCGCGGCGAGATCGAGGAGCGCCTCGCGCAGCTCCTCAAGGACCTCAACATCGCGCACCTGCGCAAGCACACCGCCATCTCGCTCTCCGGCGGGGAACGGCGACGCCTCGAGATCGCGCGCGCGCTCGGCACCAAGCCGGCCTTCATCCTGCTCGACGAGCCTTTCGCCGGCGTCGATCCGATCGCGGTCCTCGACATCCAGAGGATTATTAGGTTCCTCAAGGAGCGCGGCATCGGGGTGCTCATAACAGACCATAACGTGCGCGAAACACTCGGCATCTGCGATCGCGCGTACATTATCAATGAGGGGGCCGTGCTCGCTTCGGGCCATCCCGAGGAGATTGTCTATAATGACAGCGTTCGCCGAGTATATCTGGGCGAGAATTTCCGCATGTAGTGCTTATTGCTGTTCCTAAATGAAGCCTTCGCTTCAATTCCGGCTCTCTCAGCATCTCACCCTCACGCCGCAGCTGCAGCAATCGATTCGGCTGCTGCAGTTGTCGACGGTCGAGCTCAACCAGGAGATCGACCGCCTGCTGATGGATAACCCTGCGCTCGAGCGCGAGGACGCCGAGGAGGGCGGCGCGGAGGCGCCGGCGCCGCCGCCCGTCGCGGGCAGCAGTTCCGCCACCGCGCCCGCCGAGCCGACGCCTGCGGAGACCGACTGGTCGGCCGACATCGCCTCCAACTGGCGCGGCGACTCGGGCGAGGAGGAGGACGGCGACCGCAACTTCGGCGCCGCCGAGATGCCGACGCTGCGCGACCACCTGCGCGCGCAGCTCTCGCTCACCAACCTGTCGGAGCGCGACCGCGCGCTGGTCGAGCTGGTGATCGACGCGCTCGACGAGGACGGCTACCTCACGCAACCGCTCGAGGAGATCGCCGCGCTGCTGCCGGCGGAGCTCGAGATCGAGGCCGAGGAGCTCGCCATCGCGCTGCGCCACCTGCAGAACCTCGAGCCGGCCGGCGTCGGCGCGCGCTCGCCCGGCGAATGCCTTTGCCTTCAGCTGCGCGTGCCGTGCGAGGGCGACGACGCCCCCTCCCATGTTCTCGCGCTGCAGATCGCCGAGAAACATCTCGATCTCCTCGCCAAGAGCGACTACACGCGCCTTAAGAGCGTCACCGGCGCCAACGAAGAAACGCTGCGCGAGGCGCAGCGCCTGATCAAGACGCTCAATCCGCGTCCGGGCGCCGCCTTCGCGCGCATCGAGGCGCGCTACGTGATCCCGGACGTGGTCGTGCGCAAGCACAAGAGCGTGTGGAAGGCGAGCCTCAACCCGGACGCGATGCCGCGCCTGCGCATCAACCGCCTGTACGCGGAGCTCGCCGCGGGGGCGCGCGCCGGCGGTGCCTCGGTCTCCTCGCAGCTACAGGAGGCGCGCTGGCTGATCAAGAACGTGCAGCAGCGCTTCGACACCATCCTGCGCGTGTCGCAGGCGATCGTCGACCGCCAGCGCCACTTCCTGGAGCACGGCGAAGTGGCAATGCGGCCCTTGGTGCTGCGTGAAATCGCCGGCCTGCTCGGCCTGCACGAGAGCACCATCTCGCGCGTCACCACGCAGAAGTTCATGGCGACGCCGCGCGGCACCTTCGAGCTGAAGTACTTCTTCGGCAGCCACGTCGCCACCGAGGCGGGCGGCGCCGCCTCCTCGACCGCGATCCGCGCGCTGATCAAGCAGCTGGTCGGCGCCGAGAACGCCAAGGAGCC
>DASXKY010000070.1:0-2395 GCA_036496555.1 Burkholderiales bacterium
CGCGGGCGTGCGCCAGGAATTCCTCCGCGATCTGCGCCTCCTCGGCATTCCAGACCGGCTTGCGCTCGAGCTGCTCGTAGCGCGAGAGGAATTTCTCGACCTGCACCGAATAGTAGGCGAGCGACTCCGTCGCCGTGTCGATGGCGGTGAGGCCGCCGCCGATCACTACCACCGGCAGCCGGATCTGCAGGTTGGCGATCGACTCGCGCTTCGCGGCGCCGGTGAGCTGCAGCGCCATCAGGAAATCGGACGCCGCGCGCACGCCGCGCGCAAAGCCGTTCGGGATCTCGAGCACGGTCGGACGTCCCGCGCCGGCGCACAGCGCGACGTGGTCGAAGCCCGCGGCGAACGCATCCTCGACGGTGAGCGTGCCGCCGAAGCGCACGCCGCCGAACATCGCGAACTGCGCGCGACGCTCGAGCAGCAGCCGGATCATCTTCAGGAAGTTCTTGTCCCAGCGCACCGTGATGCCGTACTCGGCGACGCCGCCGAAGCCGGCCATGGTGCGCCGGTCGAGAGGCTCCCTCAGCTCGGAAATATCTTTTATTGGTTTAAATCCAGTTCTACTTCCTAGCGGATCGACACCCGAAACCGACGGCTCGAGCGGCTCGATCTTCAGGCCGTCGATGCCGACCACCGTGTGGCCTTCGTTCATCAGATGGTGGGCGATGGAGAAGCCCGCCGGGCCGAGGCCCACCACCAGGACTCTTTTTCCCGTCGGCGCCTTGGGGCAGGGGCGCTGCAGATTGAGCGGGTTCCAGCGCGTGAGCAGCGAGTAGATCTCGAAGCCATAGGGCAGCTCGAGCACGTCCTTCAGAGTGCGCGTCTCTGCCTGCGGGATATTGACGGGCTCCTGCTTCTGGTAGATGCAGGACTTCATGCAGTCGTTGCAGATGCGGTGGCCTGTCGCCGCCGCGAGCGGATTGTCGACCGCGATGATGCCCAGCGCTGCGAGCGGCTCGCCGCGCGCCTTGACCATGTGGAACTCGGAGATCTTCTCCTCGAGCGGGCAGCCGGCAAGCGGCACGCCGAAGACGGTTTTCTTGAATCCGCCGGCCGGCGCCTTTTCTTTCAGCCCTTTCGAGCAGGAGTCCTTGCCCTGCTCGTGGCACCAGATGCAGTAGTTCGCCTCGTCGAGCGCGCCGGTGAGGTCGGTCCCGGAATCGGTGAGGGCGAAGCCCTCGCGGTGACGAAGGTGGTCGAGGGTATGCTCGGCGAAGCCGCGGGCCGTCTCGGTATGCACCGGCACCAGCTTCATGAAGTCGAGCTTGCTCGGCGCCTTGAACAGCACGCCGCCGCGGTGCTTGCGCTTGCCCTCGGGCGTCGTCACCGCCCACGCGGCGTAGCGAGCGGCGCCTTCGACCCTTTGCGCATTGGCTGCCTCGTCCTGCAGCCAGGCCGTGACCTGGCGGGCGAAGTCGAGCTCGGTAGTGAACGCGAAGCCGTCCGGCCTCGCATCTTCCGGCTTGACCTTGTGCATGGCGCGCCGTTGCACGAAGAGCCGCTTGATCGCGTAGAGGGGCGCCAACTCGTTGTGCTTCTCGGCAAGGGCGCGCGCCTCGGCCTCGATGCCGAACAGCTTGCCGAGAAAGTCTTCTACGTGCGGCGCCAGGGCGACGAGGAGATCGGATTCCTCGAGCGGCTTCATCTCGACGAAATTGCCGCGCGCCGCGAGCACGCGCGCATGCAATCCGCCATCGGCCTCCTGCAGGTAGCCGAGGAATGCCGCATCGACGCGCAGGAGCCCTTTACGCTCGTACAGATCAGCGAACGAGATGCCGAATGCAAGCTGCATGAAGGTAGAATTATCTGCGAAATCAGCGACCTTCCCCACAGAATTACCTTATTCCCCGGCGAGGCTCCGAATGCAGATCAAGAACGGCGTGTTCCTCGTCACCGGCGGCGCCTCGGGCCTCGGCGCGGCCACCGCGCGCATGGCCGCCGAAGGCGGCGGCAAGGTGGTCATCGCTGACCTGCAGGCCGACCTCGGCGAGAAGCTGGCGAAGGAGCTCGGCGGCCGCTTCGTCAGGACCGATGTCTCGTCGGAGGCAGACGGCAAGGCCGCGGTCGCCACGGCGCTGAAGGAGTTCGGCGGGCTGCATGTCCTCGTCAATTGCGCGGGTATCGCGCTGGCCGAGCGCACGCTCGGCAAGGAGGCGCCGCACGACCTCGGACGCTTCGTGAAGGTGATCACCGTCAACGTGGTCGGCACCTTCAACATGATCCGGCTCGCCGCCGATGCGATGGCGAAGGCCGGCCCCAATGCCTCGGGCGAGCGCGGCGTCATCGTAAATACGGCCTCGGTGGCGGCGTTCGACGGACAGATCGGCCAGGCGGCCTATTCGGCCTCCAAAGGGGGCATCGTCGGCATGACCCTGCCCATCGCGCGCGACCT
>DASXKY010000071.1:0-36219 GCA_036496555.1 Burkholderiales bacterium
TCGACATCATAGGGCTTTAACAAAGTTCAATACCTCCTGGACGTGGCCTGGTACTCGAACCCCGCGCCATTCGCGCGCGAGCACCCCGTCGCCGGCTATGACGAAGGTGCTGCGCTCGATGCCGCGGACTTTTCTGCCGTACATGTTCTTCATCTTCATGACGCCGAACTGCTTGCACACCGCCTCGTCCTCGTCGGACAGCAGCTCGAACGGAAATTTCATCTTCTCCTTGAATTTCTCGTGCGAGGCGAGCGAGTCGCGCGAGACGCCGTAGACCTCGCAGCCGGCGCGCCGGAAGTCCTTCCAGGCGTCGCGAAAGCCGCCGCCCTCGAGCGTGCAGCCCGGGGTGTTGTCTTTCGGGTAGAAGTACAGGACCAGCTTGCTGCCGCGGGCGCCGGAGAGGCGGAAGGAGGTTCCGCCGGTGGAGGGCAGGGAAAAGTCCGGGACGGGCTTTCCTAGCATCCAGGCCGCGTTCTAAGCCGCAATCTCAGCATTGAATCGCAACGCGTTCAGTAGACATGGTTTTTGTGACCGATGCAAGCACGCCCCTTAGAAGGCTGATCGCAAAGGAAAAACGGCAAGACCCTGATCGGAGCGGGGCCGGAACGCCGCCGCGCGGCGCGCCATCCAATGCAGCGTGAACCCTCAGAGGAATGCGATGACGAGACCCAGCCAAAACGCGCAGCACCTGCAGCTCGCCCGGACCCTCGCCGACCCGATCGTGCCGCACGCCGCGGCGATGATCGAGAGCCTGGGAGAAGATCCGCGCCGCCCGGGCCTCGCCGATACGCCCGAGCGCTTCGCCAAGGCGATGCGCTACCTCACCGAAGGCTACGAGGCCGAGCCGCGCGACGTGGTCGGCGGCGGCCTGTTTCCGGCGGAGGGCGAGGGAATGGTGCTGGTGCGCGACGTCGAATTCCATTCGCTCTGCGAGCACCACATGCTGCCTTTCTTCGGCCGCGTCCACGTCGGCTACCTGCCCGGCGAGCGGATCATCGGCCTCTCCAAGATCCCGCGCATCGTCGACCTCTACGCGCGGCGCCTGCAGGTGCAGGAGCGCATCACCGAGCAGGTCGCCGACGCCCTGGTCGAGCTGCTCGCGCCGAAGGGCGTCATCGTGGTGGCGGAGGCGCGCCACCTGTGCATGGCGATGCGCGGCGTGGAGAAGCAGCATTCGGCCACCGCGACGCGCGCGGTGCGCGGCGTGTATGCGCACGACGCGCAGGCGCGCCAGGAAATCCTTTCGATGATCAGGGAGCGATGAGCATGCCTTTCCGAACTTTCACCTGCCAGGTCTGCGGCCACGTCTACGATGAGGCCAACGGCGACCCCGAGCACGGCATCGCGCCGGGCACACGCTGGGAAGACATCCCGGCGGACTGGAGCTGCCCGGACTGCGGCGTCACCAAGGCCGACTTCTCCCTGGTCGCCGCGTGAAAACGCTCATCGTCGGCTCCGGCCTCGCCGGCGTCACCGTCGCCGAGGCGCTCGCGAAGGACGCGCGGCGCGAGGTCACGCTGGTCACGGCCGAGACCAGCGGGTACTACTCGCGGCCGCGGCTTTCGCACGGCATCGCGCTCGCCGACGACGCGGCGGCGAAGATCGTGCTCAAGCGCTTCGATGCGCTGAGCGGAGTGAAGGTGCTTGCCGACGTGCAGGCCTGGCGCATCGAGCGCGCAAAGCGCGCCCTCTACCTTGACACCGGTGAAGCGCTGCCCTACGACGCGCTGATCCTCGCCACCGGGTCGGCGGCGCGCATTCCGCCGGTCCTGGTTCCCTCGCGGCCGAACTTCCTCCTGCTGAACAGCTATGAGGACCTGCTCACGCTGCGCCGCCGGCGCGCGAAGCTGCTCGCGCGCGGTGCCACGCCGCGCTGGGCGGTGATCGGCGGCGGCCTGATCGGCTGCGAGTTCGCCTCCGACCTCAACAAGGCCGGCGACGCGGTCACCATCTTCCATCGGGAGTCGCGCCTGGTCGAGCTGCAGCTCTCCGAGCCGCAGTCGCAGGCGCTGCGCGAGCACTTCACGGCGAAAGGCGTCGTCGTGCGCTACGGCGAAGACGTCCGCGCCGTCTACCCGGGCCGCATCCTCACGGCGGCGGGCGAGGTCGGCCCGTTCGACGGCATCATCGTCTCCACCGGCTTCGCGCCGCGCGTCGAGTTAGCGAAGGAAGCGGGCCTCGAGACCGTGCGCGGCATCGTGGTGGACGAGTACCTGCGCACTGCCGACCCGACGATCTACGCCGTCGGCGACGTCGCTGAAGTCCGCTCGCGTCTCTACGCGTTCGTCTCGCCGGTCCGCTCGCAGGCGCTGTGGCTCGCCGAGCACCTGCTCGGCCGCACCGAGGCGCCGTGGGTCGCACCGGCGTTCGCGCCGGTGATGAAGGTGCACGGCTTCAAGCTCGAATCCGCGGCTGCGGCGGCCTAGCCGGCGCGCGCCAGGAAGTCGCGTAGCGCCGCTACCAGCTCGGCGGGTTTTTCCTCCGGGATGAAATGGCCGCAGGCGAGCGCGCGGCCACGTACGTCGCTCGCCACCTCGCGCCAGTCGGCGAGGCAGTCGAAGAGGGCTTCGATCACGCCTTGCTTACCCCACAGGGCAAGGACCGGCATTTTGAGTTTGGATTTTTCTTTTCTGTCATGAACTAGATCTATGGTCGCGGCGGCGCGATAGTCCTCGCAGGTCGAGTGTGGATTGAAGCAACGCACGTATTCCCGCATCGCTTCCTTCGCGAAGTACTTCAGCCCCGCTTTGCCGCGTCCCAGCCGCTTGAAGATGTATTCGGGGCCGATATTGGCGAGCATGCGCTCGGGCATAGGCGCTTCCTGGATCAGGAAGAACCAGTGGTAGTAGGCCTTGGCGAACTGCAGATTGGTCGACGCGTACATCTTCAGCGTCGGCGAGATGTCGAGCACGGTGAGCGAGCGCACGCGCGCGCCGTGGTCGCGCGCGAGCCGGTGCGCGACGCGGCCGCCGCGGTCGTGGCCGACGAGGTGGAAGCGCTGGTGGCCGAGGGCGCTCATCACCTCGGCCATGTCGAGCGCCATCGCGCGCTTCGAATAGTTCGAGTGGCCGGGCAGGCCCTTCGGCTTGGACGACTCGCCGTAGCCGCGCAGGTCGGGGCAAACCACGGTGTAGTCGCGCGCGAGCTCGGGCGCGACCTTGTGCCACATCGCGTGGGTCTCGGGATAGCCGTGCAGGAGCAGGGCCGCCGGGCCTTTGCCGGCCGTGCGCAGGTTGATGGTGGCGCCGCTCGTGCGGACGCGCCTGCGGATGAAGCCCTCAAAGAGCATAGTCGGCCTGCAGCGCGAGCGTGCCGGAGCGGCCCGGTATCTCGCCGTAGAGCACCTCGTGCTTCGGCAGCGCCGCGGCGTCGAGCGACTCGAAGAGCGCGCGGGTCGAGACGAGCTCGTAGCCCTGGCGCTTCCAGCCCTGCAGCAAGGCCTCGAATAGCGGGCTCAGCTTTCCGCCTTCCAGTTCCGCGTGCGCGGTGAATACATGATTGCGGGGGTGTTCACTCAGGGCGAGGATATGAGCGACAACATCATCCTGCACTCCCAGCACTTCATCCAACGTAGGCAATGTGGTCGGCAGTTGTGGGCAGCCCCAGCGCACGCCGTCCCACAGCGGCAGGAAGGGGCCGCGGCCGCGGGTGTCGGAGGCATAGTCGCAACGCAACTCCTGTACCCAGGCGGCGTGGTGGTTGGTCTGCCAGCCGGCCGCGCCCCAGGTGCGCGCTTCCTCGCCGAAGATTTCCCGGAAGCGATCGAATGCGCGCGTCATTTCCTTTTCCGTCCAGGAGGCGTCTTTCGACGCCACCCGATCCTGCCAGCGCACGTGGTCCCAGCAGTGGATGCCGACCTCGAAGCCGTCGTCGCGCACCTTGCGCATGATCGGCGCGCCGCGGCGCCCGATGTCGGGGCCGGGCAGCAGCGTCCCGTAGAGCAGGGTCTGCACGCCGTAATGCTCGACGACCGAGGTGCGCTGGACCTTGGAGAAGAAGCCCGGCCGGAACGCGCGGCGGATCGCCCGACCGGTGTGATCGGGACCGAGGCTGAAGAGGAAGGTGGCGCCGGCGCCGTGCGCCTTCAATAGCTCGGCCAGTCGAGGCACGCCGTCGCGCGTGCCGCGCCACGTGTCCACATCGATCTTGATGGCCAACTTCACTTGACCAGGTGGCGCGCCTCGGCGACGTCGGTTCGATACGCGTCGAAGATGCGCCGCAGCGCGTCGCGCATCGTGGTGCGCGGCTTCCAGCCGAGCTCGGCCTTGGTGTTGGTGATCTTCGGCACGCGGTTCTGCATGTCCTGGTAGCCGCTGCCGTAGTATTTGTCGGCAGTGGTCTTGACGATCTTCACCTTCTTCGCCGCCGCGCGGTACTCGGGGTATTCGAGCGCGAGCTTCACCATCATGTGCGCCAGTTCGTGCACCGAGAAGTTGTTGCGCGGGTTGCCGATGTTGTAGATCTTGCCGGAGGCGATGCCGCTGCGGTTGGCGATGATCGACATCAGCGCGTCGATGCCGTCGTCGATGTAGGTGAAGGCGCGCTTCTGGCGACCGCCGTCGACCAGCTGGATCTTCTCGCCGCGCACGATGTGGCCGAAGAACTGCGTCACCACCCGCGAGCTGCCTTCCTTCGCCGTGCCGATCGAATCGAGGCCGGAGCCGATCCAGTTGAACGGGCGGAACAGCGTGAAGTCCAGCCCTTGCTGCGCGCCATAGGCCCAGATCACGCGGTCCATCAGCTGCTTCGAGCAGGCATAGATCCAGCGCTGGCGGCTGATCGGGCCGTAGACCAGCGGCGAGCTGTCCGGGTCGAACTCGCGGTCGGTCGACATGCCGTAGACCTCGGAGGTCGACGGAAACAGCAGGCGTTTGCCGTGCCGTACGCAGGCGCGCACGATCGGCAGGTTCGCCTCGAAGTCGAGCTCGAAGACGCGCAACGGCTGCTTCACGTAGGTCGCCGGCGTAGCGATGGCGACCAGCGGCAGCACCGTGTCGCACTTGCGGATGTGGTACTCGATCCACTCCTTGTTGATGGTGATGTCGCCTTCGAAGAAATGGAAGCGGCGGTCGTCCATCACGTCGGCGAGGCGGTCGGCCTGCATGTCCATGCCGAATACCTCCCAGTCGGTCGTCGCCAGGATGCGCTGGGAGAGGTGGTGGCCGATGAAGCCGTTGACGCCGAGGATCAGGATTCGCTTCATAACGGCAGGACGCGCTTCGTCATTGTTTTTCAATCTCGAGGAGGCGCAGGACTTTACCATCGCCGCAGCCGGCGAACCATTCGCCGCGCTCCTGGTATGGCCCGAGCTGCTTCGCCTTCCCCGGTTGCATGCGGGTCTTGTTGATCTTCATCCCCTCGGTGAAGGCGCCTGGGAAGGGCGGCGCGACTGCGCGCACCAGGTCGTGGATTTCGCGCGCGCTGCGCGACCAGTCGATGCGGCCGTCTTCCGGCGTGCGCCGGCCGTAGTAGCTGCCGGCGGCGAGGTCTTGGGGTGTCAGCTTTGCATTTCCAAGAAGTAGATTCTTGATTGAACGGCGAAGAACCGCTTCCGCCGCATCGGTCATCTTGCGGAATACCTCGACCGCGTTTTCGTCCGGGCCGATCGGTACTGCCTGTCGATCAACGATGCGGCCAGCGTCGGGCTTCTCCACCATCTCGTGCAGCGTGACCCCGGTCTCGGTCTCGCCCTTCAGGATCGCCCAGTTGAGCGGCGCACGGCCGCGGAACTTCGGCAGCAGCGAGCCGTGCATGTTGAACGCGCCGAGCCGCGCGCGCCCGAGCAGCGACATCGGCAGCATGCTGCGGTAGTAGAACGAGAAAATGAGGTCGGGGGTGCCGACGCGATTTTCCAGTTCGGTGATTGGCGGATCGGCGAGGACTGCAAGGCCACGGTCACGCGAAAAATCGAGAAGACTTGCGTACCAGCGAGTCTCGTGAGGGTTGTCCCGGTGCGAGACGACCAGCGGCACCTCGAGGCCGGCCTCGAGCAGCACCGCCAGCCCGCGGACGCCTATGTCCCCGTAGCCGAAGACGACGGCTGTCGCGGCTGCCACGGCTCGGAGAGGCCAGGATTACTTTCGAGGACGGCTTGCACCAGGTAGCGCGGCCGGTGCCGCACCTGCTGGTAGATGCGTCCGACGTATTCGCCCACCAGCCCCAGGCCGAAGAGCACGAGGCCGGTCAGGAAGAACTGCAGGATGTCGCGATCCCAGAACGTGGCCAGCGTGCTCAGTGGCTCGCCGCCGAGGATGCGCCGGAGCATGACCGCCAGGTAGACCAGTACCGAGGCGATCGACACGCCGATGCCGATGAGCGAGAACAACTGCAGGGGCACCAGCGAAAAGCTCGTCACCAGGTCGAAGTTGAGGCGCACCAGGCTGTAAAGCGAATACTTCGACGTGCCGGCGGCGCGCTCCTCGTGCGCGACGTCCACCTCCGCCGGGCTCTGGGCGAAGGTGTAGGCGAGCGCCGGGATGAACGTGCTCACCTCGTTGCAGGAGTTGATCGCGTCCACCACGCCGCGGCTGTAGGCGCGCAGCATGCAGCCCTGGTCGGTCATGCGGATGCGCGTGATGCGCTCGCGCATCGCGTTCATGGCGCGCGACGGCCAGCGGCGCAGCGCCGAGTCCTGCCGCAGGCGCCGCACGCCGCCGACGTAGTCGTGGCCGGCGTCCATCGCGGCGAGCAGCTTGCCGATTTCCTCGGGCGGGTTCTGCAAGTCCGCGTCGAGCGTGACGATGCGCTCGCCGCGGCAGCGCTCGAAGCCTGCCATGATCGCCATGTGCTGGCCGAAGTTGCCGTTGAGCAGGATCACGCGGGTCACTTCCGGACGCTTCGCGAATTGCTCGCGCAGCAACGCGGCGGAGCGGTCGCGGCTGCCGTCGTTGACGAGGATCACTTCGTAGGCCTGCTTCAGCGCGTCCAGCGCGGGATAAAGGCGGGCGAAGAGCGCGGGCAGGCCCGCTTCCTCGTTGTAGACCGGGATGACGACGGAAAGCGTCGGCGCGTTCATGCGAGCGCCCGGCGCCCGGCCTCGCAGACGCGGTCGACGTCCTCGTCGCCCATCGCCGGGAAAAGAGGCAGCGTCACGATGCTCGCGCCGACGCGCTCGGCATGTGGGAACTGCCCCGGCCGCCAGCCGAGCCCGCGGTAGAGCTTGAACAGGTGCATGGCCGGATAATGCACCCCGGTGCCGATTCCTGCAGCGCGCATGCGCGACATGAAGCCGGCCCGCGCCACCTTCTCGGGCAACACGATCTGGAACATGTGCCAGTTCGAGTTTTCGAAGTCCTCGGGCGGCAGGCCGCAGCCGAGCGAGCGGTCCCAGAGGTCGAAATAGCGCTTCACCAGGGTCTTTCTTCTTTCTGTAAACCTACTTAGATGGGGCAGCTGACCGAGGCCGATGCGCGCCGCGACGTCGGTCATGTTGAACTTGCCGCCCGGCACCTCGACCTCCATGCCGTCCTCGCCCGAGCGGATGACGCCCTGCAGCCGCCACTGCTCGCAGCGCGCGGCGAGCGACTCGTCAGGCAGCACCAGCGCGCCGCCCTCCGCCGTGGTCAGGTTCTTGTTGGCATGGAAGCTGAAGGAAACGAAGTCGCCGAAGCTGCCGATGGCGCGGCCGTTCCAGCTCGCGCCGAAGGCCTGCGCCGCATCCTCGATGATGCGGATGCCGTGCTTTTTCGCAATGGCATAGAGGCGGTCGCGGTCGACCGGCAGCCCGGCCAGATCGACGGGGATGATCGCCTTTGCTTTCGAAGTTATATTTTTTTCCAAGGCATCGAGGTCGATGTTCCTCGTCTTCGGGTCGATGTCGACGAAGACCGGCCGCGCGCCGACTTCCAGCGCGACGTTGGCGGTCGCGACCCAGGAGAGAGGCGTGGTGACCACTTCATCGCCGGCGCCGACGCCGGCGAGCCGCAGCCCCACCTCGAGCGTGGCGGTGCCCGAGTTGAAGCAGCGCACGGTGCGCCCGCCGAGCAGCCGCGACAGCGCCTCCTCGAACGCTTTCACCTGGGGTCCCGAAGTGATCCAGCCGGAGCGCAGGACCTCGCCGACGCCGGCGATCGTCGCCTCGTCGATGTCGGGCTTGGTGAAGGGCAGGAATTCGGCCATTGGAAGAAGCTCGCTAGGACCGCGCGACCATGAACACGCCGACGATGATGACACCGATGCCGGCGAGCTTCATGGCGGAGAGCGCCTCGCCGAAGAGATACCAGGCGGCGACCGCGTTGACGATGTAGCCGATCGAGAGCATCGGGTAGGCGATGCTCACCGGCACGCGCGAGAGCGCGACGACCCACACCACCACGCTGACCGCATAGCAGGCGAGTCCGCCGAGGATGTGCGGCTCGACGGCGAGTCGCAGCCCGAGCGGCATCGCGTTGGTGCCGGCCTTGAGCAGCAGCTGGGCGCCGGCGTTGAGCAGCACGCCGCAAAGGAGGAGCGAGAAGGTGACGGGCGTCATGGATGCCTCATTTCTTTCTGACCAATACGAAGCGCGGATCGCGGCCGATCTCTGCCATCGGCAGCTCCTTGCTCAGCCGGTCGTAGTCGCGCAGTGGAATGAACGCGTAGGCCGGGCCGCTCTCCTTCCAGGCGGCGGCGAACGCCGCCTCGTCCGCCAGGAATTTCTGCGGTTCCCACTCGATCGCCTTGTCGAGCTCGTCCTTGTAGTGAACCATCGTCACGGTGCGGCGCAGGTACCACGGAATCGTATGGTCGTATGCGTCTACCGTGTACACCGCGGCGTCCGCCGGAATCGGCCCGGCGCGCTCGATCAGGTTCGCCACGCTGAAGCGCGGCGCGAGCGTGGCGTGGCCGGCGAGCGCGATCTGGCAGCAGAGAAAGGTCCCGGCGGCCAGCACCATTACCGAGGATTGCGGCCGCGCGCGCCACGCAAGAAACGCCGCCGCGAGCGCGCCCGCGGCGAGGACGGCGAGCGCGCCACTTAACCAAGGCATGAACGAGGCATAAGCGGTGCCGTACCCGGGTGCCAGCACTGCGCCGAGCGCCGCGACGAGCGCGACGATGCCTGCCTGCACGGCAAGCAGGCGCCGGGGCTGCGCAGTGGCGAGCCAGCCTCCCGCCAGCACCGCGAGCGGCGGCAAGACCGGCAGGATGTACGACGGCAGCTTCGAGGACGACACCGAGAAGAACGCGAACACCAGCACGGCCCAGATCGCGAGGAACAGCGGTGCGTCGAACTGGCCATCGCGTTTCATCGACAGCGAACGTCGCAAGGCCGGAACCAGCAGCAGCAGCCAGGGCGCGATCCCGGCGGCGAGGATCGGCAGGAAATACCACATCGGCTGGTAGCGGCCGTGGATGCGCGTCGTGAAGCGCTGGAAGTGCTCCTGGATGAAGAAGAAATGGAAGAACTCGGCGTTGGCGTGCGAGACCGCGATGAACCACGGCGCCGTGATGGCGAGAAACAGCAGCCCGCCGGTCAAGAGCTTCATCCTTTTCAGGAGCGCCCAGTCCCACCTGGCGAGGATGTAGGCGCCGATCGCGCCCGCCGGCAGCACGATGCCGATCAGCCCCTTGCTCAGCACGGCGAGGGCGCAGGCGATCCAGAACCAGTACATCCGTCCCAGCGCGAAGGCGAAGATCGCCGCGGAAAGGAAGAAGGTGACGCCCATGTCGAGCGTGTTGATCTGCCCGAGCAGGACGTAGAGCGGGCTGGCGACGAGAATGGCGGCGGCCAGCCCTCCGGCCGGCGGCCCGTAGATGCGGTTGGTGAAGGCATAGACCAGCGCGATGCCGGCGAGCGCGGCGAGCGCGGTCCAGAGGCGCGCCGCCCAGTCGCGCTCGCCGAAGACCTCGAAGAAGGCGGCGGTGGCCCAGTACTGCAGCGGCGGCTTCTCGAAGTACTTGAAGCCGTTGAGGCGCGGCGTCAGCCAGTCGCCGCTCGCCACCATCTCGCGCGGGACCTCGGCGTAGCGGCTCTCGTCGGTCTTGTAGAGCGGCCGCACGCCGAGCGCGCCGAGCCAGACGGCAGCGAGGAGCGCGGCGGCGAGCGCGAGCCTCACCGCAGGAGCAGAGCGGCCGCCACCTTGCGCTCCTCCGCGGCGAGGATGTTGAAGGTGCGGCAGGCTGCCTTGAGGTCCATCACCTCGACCCCGATGCCGGCGGCGGCGAGCGGCGCGGTGAGACGTGGGTCGGGGAAGCGTTGTCTGGGCCCGGTGCCGAGCAGCAGGATCTCCGCGTCGAGGGTTTTCAATTTCTCGAAGTCTTCGCTTGTTATTTTCGCGAATTCAGAAACATCCCATGGCAGGACCTGGCCGGGCGTCACGATCACGCTCGACGTATGCCGTGCGCCGTTCACCGCGACGTAGTCCTCGCCGTAGGCGGTGATGACGTTGCGCGCCGAGGAGGCGGTGGCGTGAAGTTTCACGCTAGAATTCTACAATGCGTGAATTTTCAAGGATTAAGCGCCTACCACCGTACGTCTTCAACATCACCAACGAGTTGAAGATGGCGGCGCGCCGGCGCGGGGACGACATCATCGACCTGTCGATGGGCAATCCCGACGGGCCGACGCCGAAGCACGTCGTCGACAAGCTGGTGGAAGCAAGCGCGCGTCCCGATACGCACGGCTACTCCGTCTCGAAAGGCATCCCGCGCCTGCGCAAGGCGATCTGCGCCTGGTATCAGCGGCGCTACGGCGTGGCGTTCGACCCCGACAGCGAGGCGATCGTCACTATCGGCTCGAAGGAAGGCCTGGCGCACCTGATGCTCGCCTGTCTCGAGCGCGGCGACACCGTGCTGGTACCCAATCCTTCGTACCCGATCCACATCTACGGCGCGATCATCGCCGGCGCCGACATCCGCTCGGTGCGCATGACGCCGGGGGTGGATTTCTTCGACGAGCTCGAGCGCGCGATTCGCGAGCTGACGCCCAAGCCGAAGATGCTGATCCTCGGCTTCCCGTCGAACCCCACCGCGCAGTGCGTCGACCTGGCTTTCTTCGAGCGGGTCATCGCGCTGGCGAAGCAGCACGACATCCTGGTGGTGCACGATCTCGCCTACGCCGACATCTGCTTCGACGACTACCGCGCGCCCTCGATCATGCAGGTGCCGGGCGCGCGCGACATCGCGGTCGAGTTCTTCACCATGTCGAAGAGCTACAACATGGCCGGCTGGCGCATCGGCTTCATGGTCGGCAACAAGGACCTGGTGCACGCGCTGGCGCGCATCAAGAGCTACCACGACTACGGCAGCTTCACGCCGATCCAGGTGGCCTCGATCGTGGCGCTGGAAGGGCCGCAGGAGTGCGTCGAGGAAATCAGAAAGACCTACGAGAAGCGCCGCAATGTCATGGTCAAGGCGCTGCACGACGCGGGCTGGATGGTGGAGAAGCCGAAGGCTTCCATGTACATCTGGGCGAAGATCCCGGAGTTCTACGCCAAGATGGGCTCGATCGAGTTCACCAAACGGCTGATGGACGAGGCGAAGATCGCGGTCGCGCCCGGCGTCGGCTTCGGCGAATATGGCGACGACCACGTGCGCATCGCGCTGATCGAGAACGAGCACCGCCTGCGCCAGGCGGCGCGCGGCGTGCGCGACATGTTCCGCAAGGACGGGCTCCTGCGAGGAGCGGCGTGATCCGTCCGCAGCCGGCCGTGCTCGAAGGGCACGGCGTCCGGCTCGAGCCCCTGGAAGCGAAGCACGAGGAAGGACTGAAGGCGGCCGCCGCCGACGGTCGGCTGTGGGAACTGTTCTTCACCTCGGTGCCCGCGCCGGATCAAGTCGCTCCCTACATTTCGTCCGCCTTGCAAAAACAGCAGGAAGGCGAAATGCTGCCCTGGGCCGTGCGCGACCTGAAGACGAACACGATCGTCGGCAGCACGCGCTACCACGATATCGTTCCGGCGGCCGACCGCGTCGAGATCGGCTACACGTGGTACGCGCAACGCATGCAACGCAGCCACGTCAACACGGCTTGCAAGCTGCTGCTATTCGATTTTGCTTTTGAAAAAACCAATTGCCGCGTCGTCGGCTTGCGGACGGACAACTTCAACTTCCGGTCGCAGCGCGCCATCGAGGCCCTCGGCGCGAAGAAGGACGGCGTGATTCGCCACCACGCGGCGCGGCGCGACGGCAGCATCCGCGACACGGTGATGTACAGCGTGCTCGCGCACGAGTGGCCCGACGTGAAAAAACATCTCGAGCTCAAGCTGAAAAGAAATGAAGCCAATTAACGTAGGCCTGCTCGGCATCGGCACGGTCGGCAGCGGCACCTGGGACGTGCTGAAGCGCAATGCAAGCGAGATCCAGCGCCGCGCGGGGCGGGCGATCCGCATTTCGCAAGTCGCGGACCAGGACGTGAAGAAAGCTCGTTCCATCGTCGGCAAAAAGGTCCTGGTGACGAAGGATGGATTCTCTCTCGTAAGAGACAAAAGCATAGATATCGTCGTCGAGCTGATCGGCGGCACCACCATCGCCAAGCAGCTCGTGCTCGAGGCGATCGCGCATGGCAAGCACGTCGTCACCGCCAACAAGGCGCTCCTCGCCACCCATGGCAACCAGATCTTCAAGGCGGCGCAGAAGCAGGGCGTGATGGTCGCCTTCGAGGCTTCGGTGGGCGGCGGCATCCCGATCATCAAGGCGGTGCGCGAAGGCCTCGCCGCCAACCGCATCGAGTGGATCGCCGGCATCATCAACGGCACCTCCAACTTCATCCTGTCCGAGATGCGCGACAAGGGCCTGCCCTTCGCCGACGCGCTGGCCGATGCTCAAGCGCGCGGCTACGCCGAGGCCGACCCGACCTTCGACATCGAGGGCGTCGACGCCGCGCACAAGCTCACCATCCTGTCGGCGCTCGCTTTCGGCATCCCGATGCAGTTCAAGAAAGCCTACATCGAGGGCATCGCGAGACTTGCGCGCGAGGACATCGCCTACGCGGAGCAGCTGGGCTACCGGATCAAACTATTGGGGATCACCAAGAAGACCGCCAAAGGCATCGAGCTGCGCGTGCACCCGACGCTGGTGCCGGCGCGGCGCCTGATCGCCAATGTCGAGGGGGTGATGAACGGCATCCTCGTCAAGGGCGACGCGGTGGGACCGACGCTGTACTACGGCGCCGGCGCCGGCAGCCAGCCGACCGCGAGTGCGGTGGTGGCGGACCTGGTCGACGTCACGCGGCTGATCACCGCCGACCCGGAGCATCGCGTGCCGCACCTGGCCTTTCAACCCGATCAGCTCTCCGGGGTTCCCATCCTCGGCATCGAGCAGGTGGAAACATCGTATTACTTGCGCATGCGCGTCGCCGATAAGCCCGGCGTGCTCGCCGACATCACGCGCCTCCTCGCGCGCTCGAAGATTTCGATCGACGCGATGGTGCAGAAGGAGCCCGCCGAGGGCGAGCGCCAGGTCGACATCGTCATGCTCACCCACCGCGCGCTCGAGAAGAACGTCGACGAGGCCACCAAGCGCATCGAGCGGCTGCGTAGCGTGCTCGGCAGGATCGTGCGCCTGCGCCTGGAAGAGCTGCTGTGAGGACCGGGCCGCTGGTCGTGGCGCTGCTGGTTGCGCTGCCGCTCGGCGCGCAGGAGAAGGCCGCGCCGAAAAAGAAGGCCGCACGCACGCCACCACCCGCGCACCACCAGGCATCCAAGGACGAGATCCGGCGCTTCAACGAGCTGGGGAAGAAGAAGCAGAAGGGCGCCAAGTAACCGCGTGAAATACGTCAGCACTCGCGGCGGCGGCTCGCCGCAGACCTTCTCCGCCATCCTGCTCGAGGGCCTCGCCGCCGACGGCGGCCTCTACCTGCCGGAAAGCCTGCCGCGAGCCGATCTCGCCGCCTGGCGCAAGCTTGCTTATCCCGATCTCGCGCTCGCGATCCTGCGCGAATTCATGGACGACATTGCCGACCTCGAGACGATCGTGCGTGCGACGTACACGAAGGAGATCTTCGGCAGCGACGACGTCACGCCGCTGCGGACGCTCGAGCCCGGGCTGCACCTGCTCGGACTGTCGAACGGCCCGACGCTTGCTTTCAAGGATGTGGCCTTACAGCTTCTCGGCAGGCTCTTCGAGAACGTGCTCCAAAAGCAGAAGCGAACTCTCAACATCCTAGGGGCGACCTCCGGCGACACCGGCTCGGCTGCCGAGCACGCGCTGCACGGGCGGCGTGGCATCCAGGTGTTCATGCTGTCGCCGCACGGCCGCATGTCGCCCTTCCAGCGCGCGCAGATGTACTCGCTGCAGGACGCGAACATTCACAACATCGCCATCCAGGGCGTGTTCGACGACTGCCAGGACCTGGTGAAGCAGGTGAACGCCGACGCGGCGTTCAAGGCGCGCCACCATATCGGCGCCGTCAATTCCATCAATTGGGCGCGCGTCGCCGCCCAGGTGGTGTACTACTTCAAGGGCTATTTCGCCGCGACCGGGGGCAAAAGCGGCTCCGACGCCGAGAAGGTCTCGTTCGCCGTGCCGTCAGGCAACTTCGGCAACATCTACGCCGGGCACGTCGCGCGCGCGATGGGCTTGCCGGTGCACCGGCTGATCCTCGCGAGCAACGAGAACGACGTGCTGGACGAATTCTTCCGCACCGGAACCTACCGCATCCGCAAGTCGGTGCACGCGACCAGCAGCCCGTCGATGGACATCTCCAAGGCGTCCAACTTCGAGCGCTACGTGCATGGCCGCGCCGGGCCGGCGCGGCTGCGCGAGCTCTGGCACAGCCTCGACGCCGCCGGCGAGTTCCGCCTGCCGCCGCCGTTCGACATCGTCTCGGGCCGCAGCACCCACGCCGATCGCATCGAGACGATCAGGACCGTTTTTCGCAAATTCGCGGTGATGATCGACCCGCACACCGCCGACGGCGTCAAAGTCGGGCTCGAATACCGTGGCGCCGAGCCGCTGATCTGCCTGGAGACCGCGCAGCCGGTGAAGTTCGCCGAGACGCTGCGCGAGGCCCTCGGTCGCGACCCCGGCCGGCCGAAAGCGTTCGAGGGCCTGGAAGAGCGGCCGCAGCGCGTCGAGGTCATGGACGCCGACGCCGCGGTGCTCAAGCGCTACATCGAGGCGCGGGCGGCGTGAGCTCGACGCTGGCCCAGGAGAAGAACGTCCTCGGCGGCGAGCTGCGCGCCTGCAGCTATGCGCCGCTCACCGGCTACTTCCGCGACGGCAGCTGCGCCACGCACGGGCAGGGCGGCGTGGCGCACCTCGTCTGCGTGCAGGCGACCGACGAGTTCCTCGAGTTCAGCGTGGCGAAGGGCAACGACCTCGTCACGCCGCGGCCCGAGCTGCGCTTCCGCGGCCTCAAGCATGGCGACCGCTGGTGCCTGCACATCCTGCGCTGGGTGGAGGCTTGGGAAGCGGGGAAAGCGCCGCGCGTGATCCTGGAATCGACGCACGAGAACGTCCTGCAGTACGTGCCGCTCTCCGCGCTCAAGCGCTATGCGCTCGACCTCAACTAGGCGGGTAGCAGGCATACTATGCGCAGTCGTTCATGAAAGGGAGTGGCGCATGAGGGAGATTGCGGTTCTGGCGGTTGCGGCGGTTCTCGGCTGGGCGCCGATCGCGCAAGCGCAGGATGCCAAGGCCGGCGAAGGCGTCATCAAGAGCAGCGGCTGCCTGAAGTGCCACTCGGTCAAGGCCGACAAGGACGCGCCGTCGTTCAAGAGCGTGGCAGCGAAGTACAAGGGCCAGGCCGACGCGCGCGCGAATCTGGAGAAGTTCATCGCCGGGCACCGCGGCGGCCCGAAGCCGAAAGAAAAAGCGAAGGACGCGGTCGCCTACATCCTCTCGCGCTGAGGTGCTCGACGCCGTCGATCTCGAATGCGAGCGGGGAGGGCGCAAGCTCTTTCGCCGGCTCTCCTTTTCTCTCGGCGCGGGCGAGGCGCTGCGCATCGCCGGCGCCAACGGCAGCGGCAAGACCAGCCTGCTGCGCATCCTGTGCGGGCTCGCCGCGCCGGCGGCGGGCGAGGTGCGCTGGAAGGGCGAGTCGGTCCGCGCGCTGCGCGAGGATTACTCCGCGCAGCTCGTCTACCTCGGCCACGCGCCGGCGGTGAAGGACGAGTTGAGGGCGTCGGAGAACCTCTCGATCGCGTGCCGCCTGGCTGGCAACGCGCGCGGCCGCGACGAAGTGTCTGCGGCCCTGCGGACCCTGGCGGTGCCGGAGGCTGCCCCGGTGAAAACCCTTTCGCAAGGCCAGCGCAGGCGGGCCGCGCTGGCTCGGCTGTTGCTGAGCCAGAGCGTCCCGCTGTGGCTGCTCGACGAGCCGCTCGCCGCGCTCGACGCGCAGGCTGCGCGGCTGCTGGAAGGGTTGATCGCCGAGCACACCGGGCGCGGCGGGATGGTGGTCTACACCACCCATCAAGACACGCACATCGCGGGAAGGGTGATCAGCCTCGATGCTTGACGTCGCCGCCTGCCTGGTCCGCCGCGACCTGCTGCTCGCCGTCCGCGAGAAAAGCGATGTGGCCACGGCGCTGCTCTTCTTCGTCATCGTGACGAGCCTGTTCCCGCTCGGCATCGGCGCCGAGCCGGACCTGCTGCGCGCGATCGCACCCGGCGTCATCTGGGTGGCGGCGCTGCTCTCGAGCCTGCTCGCACTCGGGCGGCTGTTCGCCGCCGACTACGCCGACGGCACGCTCGAGCAGATCGCGCTCGGCGCCGCGCCCCTTGGCGCCGCCGTCGCGGCAAAGGTGCTGGCCCACTGGCTGACGTCGGGATTGCCGCTTGTAATCATTGCACCGCTGATCGCCCTGCAATACGACCTGCCTGCGTCCTTATATGGCGTGCTTGCCTTATCATTGCTGCTGGGCACGCCGGTGCTCAGCCTGATCGGGGCTATCGGCGCTGCGCTCACGTTGGGGCTGCGCGGCGGCGGCGTTCTCCTGTCGCTGCTGGTGCTACCCCTGTACGTGCCGGTACTGATCATGGGGGCTGGGGGTGTGGAGATGGCGGCGGCCGGCATGGGCGCGCAGGGCCATTTGCTCCTGCTCGCGGCCATGCTGGTCGGTGCGGCGGCTTTCGCGCCGTGGGCCATCGCCGCGGCTTTGAGGATTGCAACGGAATGACGGCAGCAAGCACTCGCTGGTTCTGGTACGCGTCGCCGCAAACCTTCTATCCCCTCGCCGGCACGATCGCGCGATGGTGTGGAATTGCCGCCGCGATTCTTGCGGTGATCGGCCTGTGGATCGGTCTGGTCGCCGCGCCGACCGACGCGCAGCAGGGCGACGCCTACCGCATCATCTTCGTCCACGTGGCGGCGGCGTGGATGTCGATGTTCCTGTACGTGGCGATGGCGTTCTGGGCGGCGCTTGGCCTCGCCTTCAACACGCGGCTCTCCGGCATGCTGGCGAGCGCCATCGCGCCGACCGGCGCGCTCTTCACCTTCATCGCGCTGTGGACCGGCGCGCTGTGGGGCAAGCCGACCTGGGGCACCTACTGGGTGTGGGACGCGCGGCTCACCTCCGAGTTGATCCTGCTGTTCCTCTACTTCGGCTTCATGGCGCTGCAGGCGGCGATCGACGACCCGCGCCGCGCCGACCGCGCCGGCGCTGTGCTCGCGCTGGTCGGCGTGGTGAACATCCCGATCATCTATTTCTCGGTGCAGTGGTGGAACACGCTGCACCAGGGCGCTTCGGTCAGCCTCAAGAGCGCGCCGAGCATGGCGCCGATCATGCTGAAGGGAATGCTCGTCATGGCGCTGGCGTTCTGGATGTACAGCATCGCGGCCGCGATGGTGCGGGTGCGCTGCATCATTCGCGAGAGGGGCGCATGAGCGACTTTCTCGCCATGGGCGGATATGCCTGGTACGTCTGGGGAGCGTATGGGGTCACGTTCCTCGCTCTTCTTCTCGAAATACTGGCACTGAGAAACAGAAGCAGAAAAACATGAAACCCCGGCACAAGCGAATCGTGGCGATCGTCGGCGGTGTCGTGGCCCTGGGCATCGTCGCCGCGCTGGTACTCGGCGCATTCAAGCAGAACCTGGTGTTCTTCTTCACGCCGAGCGAGGTCGTCGAGCAGAAGGCGCCGCAGGGCCGCACCTTCCGCATCGGCGGCATGGTGGAGAAGGGCAGCGTGAAGCGCCAGGCCGACGGCGTCACCGTGCAGTTCACGGTGACGGACACGGCGAAGAGCCTGCCGGTCACCTTCCGCGGCTCGCTGCCCGATCTGTTCCGCGAGGGCAAGGGCGTGGTGGCGCAGGGCCAGCTCGGCGCCGACGGCGTGTTCCGCGCGAGCGAGGTGCTGGCGAAGCACGACGAGAACTACATGCCGCCGGAGGCGAAGGCGGCTGTGGACAAGGCTCATGAGACGGCAAGGACGCTCAAACAGTGATTCCTGAACTCGGACAACTCGCCCTTTCGCTCGCCCTCGCTCTGGCGCTGTTTCTTTCCGCCGCGTCCCTTTACGGAGCGCAGACCGGCAACGCCGGTCTGATGGGCTATGCGCGTCCGACCGCGCAGGCGATCGCGCTGCTCGTCGCCTTCGCCTTCGGCTGCCTGGTGCGCTCGTTCGTGGTCAACGATTTCTCGGTGCTCTATGTGGTGTCGAACTCGAACTCGGCGCTGCCGCTGCAGTACAGGATCGCCGGCGCGTGGGGTGGCCACGAGGGCTCGCTGCTGCTGTGGACGCTGATGCTCGGCGTATGGATGACGGCGGTGAGCCTCTTCAGCCGCCAGTTGCCAGAGGAGATGACCGCGCGCGTGCTCGGCGTGATGGGCCTCGTCAGCGCGGGCTTCCTCGCCTTCATGCTGTTCACCTCCAACCCGTTCGAGCGGCTGCTGCCGGCGGCCGCCGACGGCCGCGACCTGAACCCTCTGCTGCAGGACCCCGGCATGGTGGTGCATCCGCCGATGCTGTACATGGGCTACGTCGGCTTCTCGGTCGCTTTCGCCTTTGCCGTCGCGGCGCTGCTCGCGGGCCGGCTCGACGCGACCTGGGCGCGCTGGTCGCGGCCGTGGACTACCGCGGCATGGTGCTTCCTCACCGTCGGGATCGCGCTCGGCAGCGGCTGGGCGTACTACGAGCTCGGCTGGGGCGGCTGGTGGTTCTGGGATCCGGTGGAGAACGCCTCCTTCATGCCGTGGCTGGCCGGCACCGCGCTCATCCACTCGCTCGCAGTCACCGAGAAGCGCGGCGCCTTCCGCAGCTGGACGGTGCTGCTCGCCATCTTCGCCTTCGCGCTGAGCCTGCTCGGCACCTTCCTCGTGCGCTCGGGCGTGCTCACTTCGGTGCATGCTTTCGCGGTGGACCCGCGCCGTGGAATTTTCATTTTGTTTTTATTTGGAACCTTCATCGGAGGCGCACTGGCGCTGTACGCGTGGCGCACGGTGCGCATCGGGCTGGGGGGCAGTTTTTTAGCGATCTCCAGAGAGAGCTTCCTGCTGGCAAATAATGTGTTGCTGGCGGCGGCGGCGGGAACGGTGTTCCTCGGCACGCTCTATCCGCTGGCGCTCGACGCGCTCGGCGCGGGCAAGATCTCGGTCGGGCCGCCGTACTTCGAGGCGGTGTTCGTGCCGCTGATGGCGCCGGCGCTATTCCTGATGGGCATCGGCCCGTTTGCGCGCT
Source organism: Burkholderiales bacterium (assembly GCA_036496555.1). Classification (GTDB taxonomy): domain Bacteria; phylum Pseudomonadota; class Gammaproteobacteria; order Burkholderiales; family SG8-39; genus SCGC-AG-212-J23. The sequence continues at coordinate 19,536 of DASXKY010000071.1, forward strand.
GGAAGGGCGCCAGCCTGCCCGAGCTCGCCGTGCAGCTGCGCTGGGCGCTTGCCGTGAGCCTGGTGCTCGGGCTGTTGCTGCCCGTCGCGATGGGCAATTGGAGCGCGATGGTGGGATTCGGCCTCTGTCTTGCCCTGTGGGTCCTTCTGACGTCGCTCATGACGCTGAGGAAGAGCCTGAAACAGACCCGCAGCCATTACGGCATGGTGATCGCGCACATCGGCGTCGCGGTGTTCGTCGTCGGCGTCACGCTGGTCAAGGGTTATGAAAGCGAGAAGGACGCCCGCATGAAGCCCGGCGACACGGTGGCGCTCGGCGCGTACGTATTCCGGCTGGACGGCGTCGCCGATGCCGACGGCCCCAACTACAAGGCGGCGCGGGCGACGGTGAGCGTGACGCGCGGCGGCAAGGCGGTCACGGTGCTCTATCCGGAGAAGCGGTTCTATCCGGTCCAGCAGTCGACCATGACGGAGGCCGCGATCGACAGCGGCCTGGGCGGCGATCTGTACGTCTCGCTCGGCGAGCCGCTCGACGGCGACGCGTGGCTGGTGCGCGTGCAGCGCAAGCCCTTCGTCGACTGGATCTGGGGCGGCTGCCTGATCATGGCGCTCGGCGGGGGGTTCGCGGCCAGCGATCGCCGTTACCGGGTTTCTGTTTCCAAAAAAACCAAGGCTTTGGCGGAAGTCGCAGCGTGAATTCGCGCGTCCTCTGGGTCGCCGGCAGCTTTTTCGCGCTGCTGGTGCTGCTGGCGGTCGGCCTGACGCTCGATCCGCGCGAGGTGCCCTCGCCGCTGATCGACAAGCCGGCGCCGGCCTTCGAGCTGCCACTGCTCGGCGCGCCGGGGAAGTCCTTCGCGCCGAAAGACCAGCTCGGCCAGGTCTGGCTGCTGAACGTCTGGGCCTCGTGGTGCGTCTCCTGCCGCGAGGAGCAACCGGTGCTGCTCGAGCTGGCGAAGAGCGGCGCAGTTCCGCTCTACGGCCTCAACTACAAGGACCGGCGCGACGAGAGCTTGCGCTGGCTCGCGAAGTACGGCAATCCGTACCGCGACTCGGCGGTCGACGCGGAAGGGCGCATCGGCATCGACTACGGCGTCTATGGCGTGCCGGAAACCTACGTCGTCGACAAGCGCGGCGTGATCCGCTACAAGCAAATCGGTCCGGTCACGCGCGAGATCCTCGCGCAGAAGATCCTGCCGCTGGTGGGGCAGCTTTCGCGTGAATAGGCTGGTCCTGCTTTTTGCAACGCTGGGTTTTTGCGCAGCGGCATTGCCCCAGGAAAGCTCGGATCTCGAAAAGCAAACCATGAAGATCGCGGCCGAGCTGCGCTGCCTGGTGTGCCAGAACCAGACCATTGCCGATTCGAGCGCCGACCTGGCCGTCGACCTGCGCCGGCAAATCCGCGAGGCGCTCGCCAAAGGCGCGAGCGAGCGCGAGGTGCTCGACTTCATGGTGCAGCGCTACGGCGACTTCGTGCTCTACCGGCCGCCGCTCAAGGCGAACACGGTGCTGCTGTGGTCGGGGCCGTTCCTGCTGCTCGCGCTCGGCCTGTGGCTGCTGGCAAGGCGTGTGCGCTCCGCCGCGCGGCCTGCGGCGCCCCTTTCGGCCGAAGAGCGCGCCCGCGCCGCGGCGCTGCTCGATCCAGGCAGGGAATGATCCTCTTCTGGACGCTCGGCGCCCTGCTGGCGGCCGGCGCGCTGGCGCTCGCCGCGCGGCCTTTCTGGCGGCGCCGCGGCGCCGGCGCCGGCGTCTCGCGCGAGGCGCTGAACGCGGCGGTGTACCGCGACCAGCTGCGCGAGCTCGACGCCGACCTCGCCGCCGGCGCGCTCGCGCAGACCGACTACGACCGCTCCCGGCAGGAAATCGAGCGCCGCGTTCTTGAAGATTTTTCCCGTGAGGACGAGAAAACCGAGCCGGGAGGGAACCGCGCCGTCGCCTACGCGGTACTGGCCCTTCCGTTGGTTGCGGTAGCCATATACGTGGCGGTGGGAAACCCCGGAGCGCTCAATCCGCAGCAGGACCAGCTCACACAGCAGCAGATCGAGGGCATGGTGGCGCGCCTCGCTGCGAAGCTGAAGGACAACCCCGACGACGTGACGGGCTGGAAGATGCTCGCCCGCTCCTACACGGTGCTCGGCCGCTTCGACAATGCAGCCGAGGCCTACGCGCAGGCCGCCACGCGCGCACCGCGCGACGCGCAGCTCCTCGCCGACTTTGCCGACGCGCTCGCCATGGCGCAGGGTCGCAGCCTGGCCGGCGATCCGGAGAAGCTGCTCGCGCGCGCGCTCGAGGTCGACCCGCAGAACCTCAAGGCGCTCGCGCTCGCCGGCACCGCGGCCTTCGACCGCGGCAACTTCGCCGTCGCGGCGGCGTTCTGGCAGCGCATGCTGCCGCTCGTGCCGGGCGACTCGGAGGATGCGCGCGCCATCAGGGAAAACGTCGCCGAGGCGCAGGTGCGCGCCGGCGCGGCGCCGAAGCTCGCCGCGCCCGCCAGGAAAGCGCCGGCGGCCATGCAGCTTGCTGGCACCGTGTCGCTCGCCGCAGCGCTGAAGCGCCAGGCGTCGCCCGACGACACCGTCTTCATCTTCGCGCGCGCGAGCGAAGGGCCGCCGATGCCGCTCGCCGTGCTGCGCAAGAAGGTGCGCGACCTGCCGGTCCCGTTCGCGCTCGACGACAGCCTGGCGATGGCGCCGAGCCTGAAGCTGTCGGCTTTCCCTCGAGTAGTGGTGAGCGCGCGTGTCTCGAAATCAGGCAACGCCGCGCCGCAGCCGGGCGATCTGCAGGGCGCGAGCGGCGTGGTCGCGAACAACGCGCGCGGCGTGAAAGTAGTGATCGACACCGTAGTCGGCGACAAGCCGGCGAAGCAGCCCTAGAACGCCACCCGCAGCCAGTCGACCACCGGCGAGCCCCATACCTCGATGCGGCGCACGCCTGGAAGCGGCTCGTCGTCGCGGTAGAGATGAGTGTCGCCGTGGATCAGCACGGTGCTCTGCCTCGCACCCAGCTCGCGCAGCTTCTCCCGCAATGTGCCATAGCCGTCGCGCGGCGCGGTGACGAAGGGATCGGCCTGCATGAGCAGCGCGAGCCGCAGGCCCCGCTGCCGCGCCAGCGCAGCCGACTGGTCGATCCATGCGAAGACGGCTTCCATCCGCGGCGCGTATTCATCCGGGCGGCGCACGTTGTTGTTGCTGCCGGGGACGTTGAGCGCGACGAACAGCGTGCCCCCGGCTTCCCAGCGGACGTGCTCGCAAAACTCGCCTTTCTGGAAAGAAAGATCCAATCCGTTTGCCGGAAAGCAGAACAGCTTCCGCCATGCTTTCAGGCGCTGCGACTGCTCCCTGCAGTCGGTCCATTCGTTGTCGCCGGGAACCAGGACCAGCGGATGGCGGATGTGCGAGAACTGCTCCTTGCGGGCGAGGAGCCAGTCGTCGCTGCACGCACGCGCCGATGAGCCGATGTCGCCGACGTGGACCACGAAGGCGAGCGGCTCGGCATTCATCTGCTCGATCAGGCGATCGACCTGGGCGACCTCCATATCGGTGTAGGGCGTGTCGCCGAATACGCCGAAGGGCGCACCCTCGCCGAGCGGGTGGGCGCACCCCGCGAGGAGAAACGCGAGGAGCAGCCTAGACGCCGTAGGCTTTTCTGAGGAGCGTCAGGGGATGCGCCTTTTCGGCCTTGCCGGACTGCTCGCCCATCCCCTGCATGATCTGCCGCGCGGCGATCGGGCAATCGGAGCCGACGTAGTCGGGCGCGTCCTCGGCCATCTGGCGGAACACCGGGCGACCGATCTTCATCGAGTTCTCGAAGTACTCCTGCTTCACGCCCCAGGTGCCGTCGTGGCCGGCGCAGCGCTCGACCGTCTTCACCGTGGTGCCGGGGATCGCCTCCAGCAGCTCGCGCGTCTTCTGCCCCATGTTCTGCACTCGCGAGTGGCAGGGGATGTGGTACGAGACCTTGCCGAGGCCGCGCTTGAAGTCGGTTTTCAACAGATTCTCTTTTTTTCGCAGAACAAAGTACTCGAAGGGATCGAACATCGCGTCGCGCACCGCCAAGGTGTCCGCGTCTTCGGGATACATGAGCGGCAGCTCTTGCTTGAACATCAGCGTGCAGGAGGGGACGGGCGTGAGGATCGCATAGCCTTCCTTCGCATACTTCGAGAGGACCGGAATGTTCTTCTTCTTCAGCTTGTCGACCGACTCCAGGTCGCCCAGCTCCAGCTTCGGCATGCCGCAGCAGGCTTCCTGCTCCACCACGACATACGGAATCTCGTTGTGAAGAAGAACCTTAAGGAGGTCGTGGCCAATACCCGGCTCGTTGTAGTTCACGTAGCAGGTAGAAAAGATGGCGACTTTCCCCGGGGCGTTCTTGCCGTCCCGAACGGGGAAATCGGGAAATCCCACGATCGTTGATCTGAATTTCTCGCTTGTGAAAGGCGGAAGCTCGCGGTCCTTGTGGACGCCGAGGACTCCCTGCATCGCCCTGCGCGCGAGCGAATTCTTGTTGAGGAAGTTGACCGTCTGCGCCACCACGGGAATGGCGGCGAGCTTGCCCATCGCGTCGGTCGAGGTGAGCAGCTTGTCGCGGAAGCTCGCCTCGCCGTTCCTGAACTTCACCGCCTTCGCTCGCAGCATGAGGTGCGGGAAGTCGACATTCCAGGGATGCGGCGGGACGTACGGGCACTTCGTCATGTAGCACATGTCGCACAGGTAGCACTGGTCCACTACCTTGGCGAAGTCCCGCTTGGCGACGCCGTCCACCTCCATCGTCGACGACGCGTCGACCAGGTCGAAGAGGGTGGGGAAGGCGGTGCACAGGTTCACGCACCGCCGGCAGCCGTGGCAGATGCCGAAGACGCGCTCGAGCTCCTGCTCGACCTTCGCCGGATCGTAGAAATCCGGATTGCGCCAGTCGAGCGGATGCCGCGTCGGAGCTTCGAGCGAGCCCTCCCCGGCTGCCACTGCTAGTCCGACAGGCCGTCGAGCGCCTTCTGGAAGCGGTTGGCGTGGCTGCGCTCGGCCTTGGCGAGCGTTTCGAACCAGTCGGCGATCTCGGCGAAGCCTTCGCCGCGCGCCTCCTTCGCCATACCGGGATACATGTCGGTGTACTCGTGCGTCTCGCCCGCCACCGCCGCCTTCAGGTTGTCGCGCGAGCGGCCGATCGGCATCCCGGTCGCCGGGTCGCCCACCGATTCCATGTACTCCAGGTGGCCGTGAGCGTGGCCGGTCTCGCCTTCCGCGGTCGAGCGGAACAGCGCGGCGACGTCGTTCTGGCCTTCCACGTCCGCCTTCGCGGCGAAGTACAGGTAGCGGCGGTTCGCCTGCGATTCGCCGGCGAACGCGGCCTTCAGGTTGTCGTGGGTCCTGCTGCCTTTGAGCGCTTTCATCTGAGCCTCCTCATGGGGAAGGGCAGCGTAGACGCGCCGCCGCAATAGTGCAAATCGAAATTTGTAATTCCTTCCATTGAGCATCGCTATTCCATGGCATGAGCCTCCTGGGGTACGCGGCTTGCTTCCCTGCGTAACGACCCCCATCCAAAGGAGAGCAACGATGATTCGTCGAATTGCATTGGCAACGGCGCTTGCCGCTATCGGCGGCACCGCACTTGCACAGAACCCCGGCGTGGCCGGCAGCGGCTATGTCACCAACTCCGCCCGCGACACCGCCACCGGTGCCTTCGGACAATGCGTGCGCACCGGCTACTGGAACGAGGCGCTCGCGGCGGCGCCCTGCGACGCCACGCCGCGCGCCTCGGCGCCGCCCGTCCCCGTGGCGCGCCAGGAGCCCGTTCCCCAAGTCGCCGCCGCGCCGATTCCGCCTGCGCCTCGCCCGGTGCTCGAGAAGGTGACGCTGTCGAGCGACGTGCTGTTCGAGTTCAACAAGGCCGCCCTGCGGCCCGAGGGCAAGCAGAAGCTCGACGAGCTGGCCGGCCGCATCGGCGGCGCGAACCTGGACGAGATCGTGGCGACCGGCCACGCCGACCGCATTGCGAGCGAGGAGTACAACCAGAAGCTTTCCGAGGAGCGCGCGAACGCGGTCAAGGTCTATCTCGTCGACAAAGGCCTCGACCCGCAGCTGGTGAAGGCCGAGGGCAAAGGCGAGAGCGAGCCGGTCACCGGCGATGCCTGCAGCAAGCTGGGCCGCGAAAACGCCAAGAACCGCAAGCTGGTGCAGTGCCTGCAGCCCGACCGCCGCGTCGAGATCGAAGTGTTCGGCACGCGCGAAACGTCCGGCACCGGCGCGACCGGCGCGGGTAGCGGCGCTACGACACCGAGTAGCGGTTCGTCGACTTCGGGGAGCGGAGCGGCGCGCTAGCGGCGCTGCCGTGGCTTGTCGCACTGTATACGGCAGTGAGTTCCCACCGGCCGGTAGCCGAGTCATGACGCAGGACGAAGCGCCGGCCGTCCTCGACGCTCACCTCGTAGCAGCGCGCGCCGCCGTCGGCCCACGCGCCGAGCACCGCCACGACGGGCAGGCGCCGGCCGCCGAGGTAGAACACCCGGGGTTGCTCGCCGCCGCCGCAGACGCAGATCTTCATCTTCGCTCCTGTCGCTCGGAGAACGAGGCAAGCAAAGAGCCCTCCAGGCAGGCTGCGCCGTCCGGCGCACGGCGTTAGAATTCCCGCCGTGCGCTCCTACGTGGAAAAGGCGCTGCGCCGAGTCGGGGACGGAACCAGCATTCCGTTCGCGGTCCGCTTCGCCGACGGCACGGTCTACCGCAACCACCACGCGGCGCCGGCCTTCACCCTGGTCTTCCGCGATCAGCGGGCGTATTGGCGCATCGCCGGCTTCGGCTATGTCGGCCTGCTCGAGGCCTATTTCGCGGACGAGATCGACGTCGAGGGCAGCCTGGCGAAGGCGCTCGCCGCGGGCATGGAAAGCCGCTTCGACTGGGGCATCAACCCGCTGGTCTGGCTGCGCAACCGCTGGCACGAGCTGACGCATTCCAACTCTGCAAGCGCCCGGGCGCGCGACAACGCGAACTTCCACTACGCGCTCACGCCGGACTTCTACAAGCTCTGGCTCGACGACCCGTACATGTTCTATACCTGCGCGTACTGGACCGACGAGACCCGCACCCTCGAGGAGGCGCAACGCGCCAAGGCGGACCACGTCGCGCGCAAGCTGCTCCTCCAGCCGGGCGAAGAGGTGGTCGACGTCGGCAGCGGCTTCGGCGGCTTCCTGATGCACGCCGCCATGCACTACGGCGTGCGCATTACCAGCATCAACACCACCGGCTCGCAGGCCGAGCACGCCAAGCGCCAGATCGAGAAGTTCGGCATCAAGAACGCCGTGCAGATGCACGCCGACTTCCGCAGCCAGCCCAAGGAATTCGACAAGGTCGCCTCGATCGGCTGCCTCGAGCATGCCGGCCGCGACCAGCTGGCTGAGGTGATCCGCTCGCATGCCGCGCTGCTGAAGAGGGGCGGCATCGGCCTGCTGCACTTCATCGGCCACGTCGGGCACTACGACACCGACTTCTTCATCCGCGAATACGTCTTCCCCGGCGGCTGGATTCCGAGCCTCGCCGATGTCGTCGTCGAGATGGAGAACGCCGGCCTCGAGGTGCTCGACATCGAGAACATGCGCCGGCACTACGCGTTGACGCTGGATGTCTGGGCCGAGCGGTTCGATCGCAACTGGGAAAAGATCCGCGCGCTCGACCCGAAGACCTTCGACGAGCGCTTTCGCCGCATCTGGCGCGTGTACCTCTACGGCTGCGCCGAGATGTTCCGCTCCCCGGTCGGCCGCACGCACCTGTTCCAGATCGTGTTCAGCAAGGGCAACGTCACGCGCTCGAGCTACCCGATGGGCCGCGATTTCCTGTACGCGCCGCCCTTCAAGGACCGCCGCAGCACCGACCGGGCCGCCTAGCCCCGCCTACGCCGGGGCGATCACGCATTTGTCGTACAGGCCGCGCTGGCGCTTCTGCGGGTCGTAGCGGGCCTTCAGCTTCTCGTACGCTGCGCCGTTGTAGAGGCGGTCGAATTCGTCGCGCGCCAGGAAGGTCGACGAGTACAGCATCTTGATGCCGCCGAGCTCGAAGCACTTGCGGTCCATGATGCGCGTGTAGTGCCACGGCGGGCGGCCGGCGGGCTTTTTCACCTGGCAGTAGCAGCCGAGGTTGTAGTAGAGCGCGCCGGCGCGGATTGGATAGAGCGTCGGCGTGACCGGCGTGCGGATCGCGGTGACGATCCACGGCTTGCCGCCGAGGTCCACCTCGCGCAGCGCGAAGCGCGTGAGGTCCGCCGCCTTCTCCCACGGCACTTCCCAGTCCTGGATCAACGGCTCCTCCGGCTCCTCGCGGCCGGGCGCCACGCGATCGAGCAGGCGGTTCTTCGTCTCGACGTAGCGCTTGTAGAAGCCGGAGTTGCGCATCGACGCGGGCGCGAGGCGCCGGAACAGGTTGTACCCCGGCGTCTCCGGCAGGTTCCAGAACCAGTCCGGGTCATAGCGGAAGAGGTAGTCCTTGGTCGCGAGATAGACTTCGGCCTCGCGCTCGATCAGGCGGTAGAAGATGTTTCGCCGCAGGATGTCGTCGACGCGCGGCGGCCTCTCCACGAAGCGCGAGATGGTGAGAAACAGCTCGCTCTCCGAGTAGAACGTGCCTTCGACGAAGTCCGCGCCGGTCTCGGTGGCGGCGCGCATCGCGGACAGGTAGCGGTCGAGGTCGTTGAAGCGCATGGTGCGCAGGTGCACGTAGGGCAGGGCCGGCATCAGGCGCATCGTGGCGCGCAGGATGTAGCCCAGCGTGCCGTACGAATTTGGCAGCGCGCGGAACAGCTCGGGCTCGCGCTGCGCGCTGCAGGTGACGATGCGGCCTTCGGGCACCAGCACCTCGGCTTCCTGCAGGCCGTCGTGGACGAAGCCGTGGCGGAAGCAGTTCGACTCGATGCCGATGCCGACGATGGCGCCGCCTATGGTGATGTGCTTGAGCTCGGGGGTGATGAGCGGCACCAGCCCCTGCGGCAGCGTGTGGTCGACAATCGATTCGAAAGTAGCCAGGCCCTCCACCTCGAGCAGCCGCTGCGCCGCGTCGACGCGCAGCACGCGGTTGAAGCCCGACAGATCGACGCGCCGCCCGGCGCGGCTGCGCGGCTGGTAGCGGAAGAGGTTCGAGCTGGTGCGCTTGCCGAGGCTGATGCCCTCGGCCGAGGCGCGCAGGGAGTCGGTTAGCCGCCGTTTCTTTTCTTCGTACGCCGCGGTGGCCATCCTGCGACTCTACCACCGGCCTCCCGATCCCTTGCCCCCTAGCTTGTCCCCTAAAGGCTGGCGCGGCCGGGCGAGCCGTAGGTCTTCTCGAAGCGCTCCTGGCAGTGGATGCAGCGGATCGCCGCAGGACTGGCGCGCAGCCGGCGGTAGTCGATGTCGCGGCCGCAGTCGACGCACACGCCGTAGCTGCCTTCGTCGAAGCGCCGCCGTGCCTCGTCGAGCTGATTCAGCTCCACGACGTCGCGCGCCGCCTCGGCCTGGTCGAGCCCGGCGATGGCGCGCGCCACCGACTCGTCGCCCGCGTCGGGCGCCGGCCCGGCGAGCTCGCCGATCGAGTCGGCGCGGGCCTGGCCGAGGTCCTTGCGCAGCTCGTCGAGCAGGACGGCGCGCCGGTCTTCGATGACCGTGCACAGCTCGAGTGCCTGTTCGTGAGTGAGCGCCATGCGGACTCGTGACGCAAGTTACGTGCCGCCGCTAGCGGCGGAAATGCCGGCGCGGCTCGAAACGCGAAACGTCGCGCAGCTGCTGGTACAGCTCGCGTTCGCGCTCGGTGGGCGCGGGGGGCACTGCGATCTGGACCGCGGCATAGAGGTCGCCCGCGCCGCCGCCGGGCTTCGGCAGGCCCTTGCCGGCAAGGCGCAGCTTCTGGCCGCTCTTCGACCCGGCGGGCAGCTTCATCGCCACCTCGCCCTCGAGGGTGGGGATCTCGATCTGTGCGCCGAGCGCCGCTTCCCACGGCGCCACCGGCACCTCGAGATCGAGGTCGTGGCCGTTCGGCTTGAACAGCGGATGCGGCAGCACCGAGACATTCAGGTACAGGTCGCCCGCCGGCCCGCCGTTCGCGCCCGGCCCGCCCTTGCCGCGCAGCCGCAGGCGCTCGCCGTCGGCCGCGCCGCGCGGAATGCGCGCGCGCACGCTGCGCTCGCCGATGCGGAACTCGCGCTCGATGCCGCCGCGCGCGAGATCCTCGAGCGTGAGCGGGACGGTCACCTCGTAGTCCTCACCCGGGATCTTGAAGTCGCGCCGCTGAAAGCCGCGGCCGAACCCGCCGCGGCCGAGCGACTCGAACAGATCCGACAGGTCGACGCCGCCGAGGTCCGCTTCCTCCTGCGCGCCGCCGCCGCGGCCGAAGCGGCTGAACCAGTCCGGCGGCGGGCGGAAGTCCTGCCCGGGGCGGTGGCTGCCGAGGCTGTCGTACGCGGCGCGCTTCTCCTTGTCCTTCAGCGTCTCGTAGGCCTCGGACACCTCCTGGAACTTCTCCTTGGCGTTAGCTTCCTTGGAGACGTCCGGGTGGTATTTGCGCGCGAGCTTGCGGTAGGCCTTCTTGATCTCGTCATCGGCAGCGCCGCGCCCGACGCCGAGGATCTTGTAATAGTCCTTATACTTCATCGGGGATAAATGGAGGCTGGCTTGGGCGCATACAAGAGGATTCTAGTGGCAGTCGACGGCAGCGCGGCCTCGACCAAGGGCCTGCGCGAGGCGTTGCGCCTCGCGCAACGCGAGGGCGCGAAGCTGTGCATCCTGCACGTGGTGAACGAGTTCTACGCCTTCGCCGGCATGGACGGCCCGGCGCCGGTGGACCTGGTGCCGGCGCTGCGCGAGGGCGGGAAGAAGGTCCTCGCCAAGGCGCGCGCGATGGCCGAGAAGGCAGGCGTCAAGCCTGCGCTCGTCATGCGCGAGACGGTCGGCGGCTCCGCCGCCGACGCGATCGTGCGCGAAGCGCGCAAGCAGCGCGCCGACGTCACCGTGCTCGGCACGCACGGCCGCCGCGGCGTGCGCCGCCTGGTGCTCGGCAGCGACGCCGAGCAGGTGGTGCGCACCTCGCGCGTGCCGGTGCTGCTCGTGCGCGAGTGAACGCACCGCTGCGGGAGATCGGCGAGCTGCCCGGCCCGCGCGGCCTGCGGCTGCGGCTGGCGCCGCGGCAGTGACGGCGATCGTCACCTGGAACATCCAGAACGGCCGGGGCTGCGACGGCGTCGTCGACCTCGCGCGCATCGCGCGTGTCGTCAGGGCGATGGGCGAAGTCGACGTCGTCTGCCTGCAGGAAATCTCGCGCCATGATCCGCAGTACGAGAACGGCGCCGATCAGGTGGCGAAGCTCGCCAAGCTCTTCACGGGCTTCGAGGGCCGTTTCGGAGCGGCGTTGAACAGGGGAGGCAACCGTCAGTATGGAAACCTGCTTTTGAGCAGGTTGCCGATCCTGCAGAGCTTCAGCCACTTGCTGCCGAACCCGCCGGCCGAGAAGCACATGCAGCGCCAGGCGACCGAAGTCGTGGTGCAGACCTGGGCGGGCCCGCTGCGCATCGTGACCACCCACCTCGAGTACTACTCCGTCCCGGCCCGCGCGGCGCAGGTCGCGCGGCTGCGCGAGCTGCAGGCGGAGATCGGGGCGAACCAGGCCGCGCCGGCCAAGCCGGATTCGTCGCCTTACGACGCCGTGCCGCGCCCCGGGTCGCTGGTTCTATGCGGCGACCTCAATCTGCTTCCGGACGACGCCGAATATCGCGCGCTCTTCGCGCTCCCGCTGGTCGATGCGTGGCGGCACCATCGGAAGGAAAAGCATCCGCCGAGCACCGGGTTGCACGATCGCAAGGAGTGGCCGATGGGCGGCCACTGCCGCGACTATTTCGCGGTCACGCTCGACGTCGCCGCGCGGATCAGCTCCATCGCGATGGATGCGGCGACCGACGCCTCGGACCACCAGCCGCTCAGGCTGGTGCTGCGCTAGAGCACCGCGGGCTTGTCCGGCAGCTCGTTGCGGCCGCCGGCGCGCGGCGGATAGTGGCGGGCGACCAGTTCCGCGACCGCTTCGATGCCGGCGACCACCGCGTCCGCGTGGCGGCCCGCGGCGAGCGCTTTCTCCATGTTGCGGCAGACGCGCTCCCAATCCTCGCGGGCAATCTTCGCGTTGAAGCCGCGGTCGGCGACGATCTCGACGTCGCGGTCTGCGAGCAGCAGGTACACCAGCACGCCGTTGTTGTGCTCGGTATCCCACACGCCGAGCTCCGAGAACACCTCGATCGCGCGGTGGCGCGCGCTGGTTCCGTGCCACAGATGCAAAGGATGCAGCGCGGCCTCGACTGCAAAGCGGATCTGCCCGCCGTGGCGTTTCTCGCTTTCGCGGATCGCCTGCTCGATTTCCTTCAGTGAGCTTCCGGGGAAGGCCCGTGCAACGGCCCCCGGCAGGGCAATCAAGTGCCGCAGATGCCGCATCACCAGCGCCCCGAAGCGCCGCCGCCGCCGAAGCTGCCGCCGCCGCCGCTGAATCCGTCGCCGCCGAAGCCGCCGCCGCCGAAACCGCCGCCGCCGAAACCGCCGCCGTAGTAGCCGCCGCCGAAGCCGCGGCGGCTGAAGCCGCCGACGAGCGTGAAGAAGAAGGCGAGCAGGCCGGCGACGATGCCGATCGCGAGCGTGCCGGCGAGGATCCAGGCGAGGAAGCCGACCACGCCGCCGGCCGCGGCGGCACCGAGCGCGCGGCCGAGTATCGCGCGCAGCACGCCGCCGACGACGAGCGCGGCGATGAGAAGGACGGGCAGCAACTGGAACGTGTCGCCGTGCGCTGCAGGCGCGCTGCGCGCGGGCGCCGGCAGCGGCTCGCCGTCGATGACCCGCATCATGCGGTCGACGCCGGCGGTGAGGCCACCGAAGAAATCGCCCTCGCGGAAGCGCGGCGCGATGACCTCGGCGATGATGCGCTTGGCGGTGGCGTCGTTGAGCGCGCCTTCCAGGCCGTAGCCCACCTCGATGCGCATCGCGCGGTCATCCTTGGCGACGACGAGGAGCGCGCCGTCGTCCACGCGTTTGCGGCCGAGCTTCCACTTCTCCACGGCGCGCAGCGAAAACTGCTCGATCGGCTCGCCGGCGGTCGTCGGCACCATCAGCACCGCGATCTGGCTGCCTTTCCTCTTCTCGAACTGCGCGAGCATCTGCTCGAGCGCGGCGCGGTTCTCGCGCGTCAGCGTGCCGGTCTGGTCGACGACCTGCGCGACGGGCGGAATCGCAATCTCACTTCTCGCCGTCAGCGAAAACAACAGCAGAAAAGCGAAGAGCAGGCGATTCATCACTTCTTCGTGCCGAAATCGACCTTCGGTGGCGTGGCGATCGCCTTCTCGTCCTCGACGGCGAAGTTGGGCTTCGGCTTGTAGCCGAAGGCCATTGCCGTGAGGTTGTTGGGGAACGAGCGCACCGTGACGTTGTATTCCTGCACTGCCTTGATGTAGCGGTTGCGCGCCACCGCGATGCGGTTTTCCGTTCCCTCGAGCTGCGCCTGCAAGTCGCGGAAGTTGGCGTCTGACTTGAGCTGCGGGTAATTCTCGGACACGACGAGCAGGCGCTGCAGCGCGCCGCCGAGGTCGCGCTGGGCGGCGGTAAATTTCGCGAATGCCTCGGGGTCGTTGACCAGCTCGGGCGTTGCCTGCACCTGGCCGACGCGCGCGCGCGCCTCGGTCACCTGCGTGAGCACGCCCTTCTCCTGCTCGGCGAAGCCCTTTACCGTCGCCACCAGATTCGGCACCAGGTCTGCGCGGCGCTGGTACTGGTTGAGGACCTCGGACCAGGCGGCCTTGATCTGCTCGTCGCCGCGCTGCATGTCGTTGTAGCCGCAGCCGGAAAGGAGAAGGGTGAGGAGGACGGCGAAAGCGGTGAGCCAGGCCTTGCGCATGTTGTTCTCCGTTGGTTGGACGGTCTTTGTAGCCCCAAGATGAGGACGAACGAGGCGAACGCAAGAGGCGAGCCTAGCGCCCGAGCGCCGCCGCCGGCGGCCCGCCCGCCGCGACGCGGTTGCGGCCGCCGTTCTTCGCTTCCCGCAGCGCCTCCTCGGCGCGGCCGATCGCCGTCGAGAGCGGCGCAGGGCCGCCGAAATCGCAGGCCGCCGCGCCGACGCTGACCGTGACAGCCTGCGGCAGGCCGCCGAGCGGCCGCGCAGCGATGGCCGCGCGCAGGCGCTCGGCCTGCTCGAGCGCTCCGGCCAGGCTGGTGCCGGGCAGCAGCATGCAGAATTGGACGCCGCCATAGCGTCCCATGATGTCGCCAGGCCGGCGTTTCGCGCGCAGCACGTCGACGACCTCGCGCAAGACGCGGTCGCCGGCCGCGGTGCCGAAGCGTCCGTTGATGTCATCGAGGCGGTCGAGGCCGAGCATCAGCATCGCGCACGCCTCTTGCATGCGCCGCGCGCGGCCGAGCTGGCCTTCGGCAAGATGCAGGAACATGGCGCGGTTGGAAACCTCGGTGAGCGCGTCAAGCGTCGCCACGCGCCCGAGCTGCTGCTCGGCGCGCTCATGGTGCATCAGCAGGAAGGCGACCGAGCTGGCGACGATGGTCGCGAACAGCGACACGAACAGCAGCTCGTCGAACCGCGGGCCGGCGAACAGCCCCGGATGCGTTTCGGGGGCGAGCCAGACCAGCGAGGCGCGCAACGCGACGACGAGCGCGCAGACGTCGCAGGCGATGGCGAGCATCCAGCGCGCGCGCCCGCCGCCAGGGCCGAGCTTGAGCGCCGCGGTGCCGATGGCGGCGAGCGGGGCCGCGCAGCTCAGGCCGGCCACCAGCGCGAGGGCGGGGTAGTCGTTCAGCAGGGGGAGGAGGACGATGAAGAGGAGCACGCCGGGCGCGTAGAGCAGCAGGCGCGGCGTCGCGCGCCCGCCGAACTGGCGGATGGCACCCAGCTGCAGACAGTAGCCCGCCACCAGCAGAGAGTCCGCGGCCGCGATGGCGATGCGGGCGGGCAGGACCTCGCGCATGGCGATGAGGAACCACGCCGCCGCGGCGAGGCCCAGGCCGAGGTTCCATCTGACGAGACCTTCGTCGCGGCCGGCGCGGATGCCGAAGGCTAGCGCCACCGTCATCAGCAGCGACGACAGCGCCAGCATCACGACCATGGTCCGCGGATCGAGGGACATAGATGCGATGATATACATTCCTTTTCCCGGCACACCTTCGGAGACGCGCATGGCGAAGTTCGACAGCATCCTGGGAACCATCGGCAACACGCCGGTGGTCAAGATCAACCGCCTCGCGCCGCCGGGGGTGAATCTCTTCGTCAAGGTGGAGGCGTTCAACCCGCTCGGCTCGGTGAAGGACCGCCTGGCCCTCGGCGTGATCGAGGACGCCGAGCGCAACGGCGAGCTCAAGCCCGGTCAGACGGTCGTCGAGGCGACGAGCGGCAACACCGGCATCGGCCTGGCGATGGTCTGCGCCGCGAAAGGCTATCCGCTGGTCGTCACCATGGCGGAGAGCTTCAGCGTCGAGCGGCGCAAGCTGATGCGCTTTCTAGGTGCGAAGGTCGTGCTCACGCCCGCGCCGAAGCGCGCCACCGGCATGGTCGACATGGCGGTCGCGCTGGCGAAGAAGCACGGCTGGTTCCTCACGCGGCAGTTCGAGAACGAGTCGAACGCCGACATGCACACGCGGACCACCGCGCGCGAGATCATCCGCGACTTCCAGGGCGAGCGGCTCGACTACTGGGTGACCGGGTTCGGCACCGGCGGGACCCTGAAAGGCGTCGCGCGTGTGCTGAAGAAGGAGCGCCCGGAAACGAAGATCATCGTCTGCGAGCCCGCCGACGCGCCGATGCTCGGCAGCAAGGCGCCGCAGCCCGGCAGCGGATCGCATCCGTCGTGGAAGCCGCACCCGATGCAGGGCTGGAGCCCGGACTTCATTCCGAAGCTGACGAGCGACGCCGTCGGCATGATCGACCAGATCCTCGCCGTGCCCGGCCCCGACGCGCTGAAGTGCAGCCGCGACCTCGCGCAGAAGGAGGGGATCTTCGTCGGCATCACCGCCGGCGCGACGCTCGCCGGCGCCCTGCAGGTCTGCAAATCGGCGCCGAAAGGCGCCACGCTCCTCGCCATGCTCCCCGACACCGGCGAGCGCTACCTCAGCACGCCGCTCTTCGCCGAGGTCCCCGCCGACATGACCGAGGAGGAGCAGCGCATCGCGCAGTCGGTGACGGCCTGATTCAGGCGGCGCGGCGCGTGCGCCGCGGCAGCGCCGGTCCGGCGACGCGGTTGCAGCCGTCCTTCTTCGCGCGCGCGAGGGCGCGCTCAGCGCTCGCGATGGCCACGTGCAGCGCTCCGGCAGCCTGCGGTTCGCATGCCGTCACGCCGATGCTCACGGTCACCGTCGGCGACACGCCGCCAAGGCGCCGGGCTGCGACCGCAGCGCGCACGCGCTCGGCGACTTCAAGCGCGCTCTCGGGCGCAGTGTTCGGCAGCAGCACGCAGAATTCCTCGCCGCCGTAGCGGCCGACCAGGTCGCCGGCGCGCAGGCCGCCGCGCAGCTGGGCAGCGAGCTCGCGGAGCACCCGGTCGCCGGCCTCGCGCCGGAAGCGGCCGTTGACGCGCTTGAAGTGGTCGATGTCGATCATCAGCATCGCGCAGGGCTCGCCGGAGCGCCGCGCGCGCGCCATCTGGCCCTCGGCGAGGTTCATGAACGCGAGGCGGTTGAGCGCCTCGGTGAGCGGGTCGTAGGCGGCGAGGCG
>DASXKY010000072.1:0-52021 GCA_036496555.1 Burkholderiales bacterium
AGAGCGCAGGCGCTGCTCGACGAGCAGCAGAACGTGCCGCGCGGCGAGCGCGAGCGCCTCTATGGCTGGCTCGAAGGCGGCGGCAAGAAGATCCTGGTCGAGCCCGACGCGCTGCTCACGGAAGCGTCGAAGATGCCTGGCCTCGACGGGCAGAAGATGTCGAAGTCCTACGGCAATACCATCTCGCTGCGCGAGGAGCCGGAATCGGTCGCGAAGAAGATCAAGACCATGCCGACCGATCCGGCGCGGGTGAAACGCAGCGACCCGGGCAACCCGGAGAAGTGCCCGGTGTGGGATCTGCACAAGATCTATTCGGACGAGGAGCGCAGGAAATGGGTGGTGAAGGGCTGCACCACTGCCGGCATCGGCTGCCTCGAGTGCAAGCAGCCGGTGATCGACGCGATCAACGCCGAACTGGCGCCAATGCGCGAGCGCGCGCAGGCCTACCTCGACGATCCCACGCTGGTGAAAAACATCACCGCCGACGGCTGCGAGAAGGCGAAGCGCCTCGCCGCCGAGACGATGCGCGAGGTGCGTGAGGCGATGGGGCTGATCTACACATGATGGCCGCCAAGGTCTACGGCGAGCCGGTCATCGAGCTGCCGCACGACCTCTATATCCCGCCCGACGCGCTGGAAATCGTGCTCGAGGCCTTCGAGGGGCCGCTCGATCTGCTGCTGTACCTGATTCGCAAGGAGAACCTCGACATCCTGGACATTCCGATGGCGCCGCTCACGCGCCAGTACCTGGAGTACGTCGAGGCGATGCGCTCTAAGAACCTGGAGCTGGCCGCCGAGTACCTGGTGATGGCGGCGATGCTGATGGAGATCAAGTCGCGCCTGCTGCTGCCGCGGCCGCCGTCGGCCGAGGCGACGGAGGAGGATCCGCGCGCCGAACTGGTGCGGCGCTTGCTCGAGTACGAGCAGATGAAGAAGGCGGCGCAGAAGATCGACGAGCTGCCGCAGCTCGGCCGCGACGTGGTCGCCATCTCGGTGTGGATCGAGAAGACGGTCAGCGAGCGGCTGCCCGACGTGCACGCGCAGGACCTCGCGGAGGCCTGGCGCGGGCTGCTCTACCGGGCGCGCATGTCCAAGCACCACCACATCTCGCGCGAGGAGCTGTCGGTGCGGGCCCACATGAGCGGCATCCTGCGCGTGCTGCGCGAGCGCCGGGTGCTCGAATTCAGCGAGCTGTTCGATGCTTCGCGCGGCGTGCCGGTCCTGGTGGTCACCTTTCTGGCGCTGCTCGAGCTCGCCCGCGAGCTGCTGATCGAGATCACGCAATCGGAATGCTTCGCGCCGATTTACGTAAAATTGGGCCATGCACAACCCGGCTGACGCGAAGCGCATCCTCGAAGCCGCGCTGCTGACCGCGCCCGAGCCGCTCGCGGTCGGCGACCTGAAGCGCCTGTTCGACGAGGAGCTCGGCGCCGACGTTCTCAAGAACCTGCTCGCCGAGCTGAAGGAGGAGTGGAGCAGCCGCGCGGTGGAGCTGGTGCAGTTGGCGAGCGGCTGGCGCTTCCAGACCCGCGCCGAATTTCGCCCCTATGTCGAGCGCCTGTTCCCGGAGAAGCCGCCGCGCTACTCGCGCGCGGTCATGGAGACGCTCGCCATCATCGCGTACCGCCAGCCGGTTACCCGCGGCGACATCGAGGATATCCGCGGCGTCACCGTCTCGACGCAGATCGTGCAGTCGCTCGAGGCGCGCGGATGGATCGACGTCGTCGGCCATCGCGAGACGCCCGGCCGGCCGGCGCTCTACGCCACCACCAAGAAGTTCCTCGACGACCTCGGCCTGCGCACGCTCGAAGAGCTGCCGCCGCTCGAGGAGATCGCGCAGACCCTCCAGCTTGAGCCTGCCCCCGCACCCACCGCCGAAGCCGAAGCGCCCGCTGCTGCGGGCGACGAAGCCTCCGACCAGCCCGAAGCCGAGCGCGCCACCGGCACCGGCGGCTGACCCGCGCGGCGAGCGGCTGCAGAAGCTGCTGGCTGCCGCTGGTTTCGGCTCGCGCCGGGAAATCGAGACCTGGATCGAGGCTGGCCGTGTTGCTGTTTCCGGAAAAATCTCGAAATTAGGCGATCGAGCCCGGCCTTCGGACGCTATCACGCTGGATGGGAAAACCCTAACGCTTTCAGCAGCTTCGAGGGTGCGGGTGCTGCTGTATAACAAGCCGGTGGGCGAGCTGGTTACGCGCAGCGACCCGGAAGGCCGGCCCACTGTGTTCGGCAGGCTTCCTCCCGGCCGTTGGGTCGCCGTCGGCCGCCTCGACTTCAATACGTCGGGCCTGCTCCTGGTGACGGATTCGGGCGAGCTCGCCAATCGCCTCATGCACCCGCGCTACGAGCTTGAGCGCGAGTATGCCGTGCGCGTGCGCGGCGAGCCCGACTTGCAAAAGCTCCGCGCCGGCATCACCTTAGAAGACGGTCCGGCCGCATTCGAGCGCATCGAGCCGGCGCCCGGGCGCTCTAGCGAAGGCGCAAACCGCTGGTACCGGGTTGTGCTACGCGAGGGTCGCAACCGCGAAGTCCGGCGCCTGTTCGAGGCGGTCGGCGCCCAGGTCAGCCGCCTCATCCGGGTCCGCTACGGTACGGTTGAACTGCCCCCCGACCTCGCTGCCGGCGCATGGCGCGAACTCGCTCCGGAGCGCGTTTCCGGGTTGTTCGGGCAGTAGAAATCGGTTAAACTTCAAAAGCTTTGGTGGTGCAGCGTAACAGATGGGCTTCGGCCCATTTTTTGTTTGAGCCTCGAAAACATGATCGAGCCCGTGATAACGGGCATGGGGTACGAGCTGGTCGGCGTGCAGGCGTCGAACGGCGGGCGCTTTCTGCGTCTGTTCATCGACAAGCCCGCAGGTAGCAACGCGGGCATCAACGTGGACGACTGCGCCGCGGTGAGCCGACAGCTCACGCGGGTGTTCGAGGTCGAGGGCATCGAATACGACAGGCTGGAAGTGTCCTCGCCCGGCCTGGACCGGCCGCTGCGCAAGCCGGCTGACTACGTGCGCTTCGCCGGACAGAAGGCCGAGCTGAGGATGCGAACGCCGGATGCCGCAGGGCGCCGCAAGTTCGTAGGCAGGCTGAAGGGCGCCGCCGAGGGACGGGTGATCATGGAAGTCGACGGAGCAGGCGAGGATAAACAGCAGGTGGCGCTGGCGTTCGACGAAATCGAGCGGGCGAAACTGGTACCGGAATTGTGAGGGATACGTGGCAACCGAGATCGCACAGGGAAATCGTGAGCTGGTGATGCTGGCGGACGTGCTGGCGCGGGAGAAGAACGTGCCGCGCGACATCGTCTTCGGCGCGCTCGAGATGGCGCTCGCCTCCGCGACGAAGAAGAAGTACCCCGAGGATATCGACGTGCGCGTCGCGGTCGACCGCAACACCGGCGCCTACGAGACCTTCCGCCGCTGGAAGGTGCTGCCCGACGACGCGCCGGACTGGAATACGGCGCAGATGCTGTCGGTCGAGGAAGCGCAGGACAAGGGCAAGCAGGACGCCAAGGTCGACGACGTGATCGAGGAGCGTCTGCCGAACGTCGAGTTCGGCCGCATCGGCGCGCAGACCGCCAAGCAGGTGATCCTGCAGCGCATCCGCGACGCCGAGCGCGAGCAGATTCTCAACGACTTCCTCTCGCGAGGCGACGAGCTGGTCACCGGCACGGTGAAGCGCATGGAGCGCGGCTCGGCGATCATCGAGTCGGGGCGGCTGGAAGCGCTGCTGCCGCGCGAGCAGATGATCCCGAAGGAGAACCTGCGCGTGGGCGACCGCGTGCGCGCCTGGGTCATGAAGATCGACCGCCAGGCGCGCGGGCCGCAGCTGATCCTGTCGCGCACCGCGCCGCAGTTCATCATGAAGCTGTTCGAGCTCGAGGTGCCCGAGATCGAGGAGAAGCTGCTCGAGATCAAGTCAGCGGCGCGCGACCCGGGCATCCGGGCGAAGATCGCCGTGTTCACCAACGACAAGCGCATCGACCCGATCGGCACCTGCGTCGGTATGCGCGGCTCGCGCGTGCAGGCGGTGACGCAAGAGCTGGCCGGCGAGCGCGTCGACATCGTGCTGTGGGCCGCCGACCCGGCGCAGTTCGTCATCGGTGCGCTGGCGCCGGCCGAGGTATCGTCGATCCTGGTCGATGAGGAGAAGCACGCGATGGACGTGGTGGTCGACGAGGAGAACCTGGCGGTGGCGATCGGCCGCAGCGGGCAGAACGTGCGGCTCGCTTCCGAGCTCACCGGCTGGCAGATCAACCTGATGAGCGAGGAAGAGTCGACCAAGAAGCAGTCGGAGGAGAGCGGCCGCGTCAAGCAGCAGTTCATGGAGAAGCTCGACGTCGACGAGGAGGTCGCCAACATCCTGATCGAGGAGGGGTTTTCCACCCTCGAGGAAGTCGCCTACGTGCCGATCAACGAGCTGAACGAGATCGAGTCCTTCGACGAGCAGACGGTGAACGAGTTGCGCACGCGCGCGCGCAACGCGCTGCTCGTCGCCGCGATCGCCAACGAGGAGAAAATGGAAGGCGTGGACCCCGAGCTGCTCAAGCTCGAGGGCATGACCACCGATCTCGCCGGCAAGCTGGCCGAGAAGGGCGTCAAGACGCGCGACGACCTCGGCGACCTCGCCGTCGACGAGCTGTCCGAGATGACCGGCATGGAAGCCGAGGCGGCGAAGAAGCTGATCATGGCCGCCCGCGCGCACTGGTTCGCGGGCGACGAAGGCAAGAAGGAGGCCGCATAACGTGGCACAGACGAGCGTAGCCCAGTTCGCGAGCGAGCTTAAGGTGCCGCCGTCGGTGCTGCTCGAGCAGCTGCGCGCGGCCGGCGTGGAGAAGAAGGTCCCGACCGATTCGCTCACCGAGCAGGACAAGTCGCGCCTGCTCGAGTACCTGCGCCGCGCGCACGGTTCGGTCGAGCAGAAGAACAAGATCACGCTCACTCGCAAGCAGACCAGCGAGATCAAGAAGACCGACGCCACCGGCAAGTACCGCACGGTGCAGGTCGAGGTGCGCAAGAAGCGCGTGTTCGTGAAGCGCGATCCCGCGGAAGTGGCGGCGGCCGCCGTCGCCGCGGAGATCCCGCCGGCGCCGCCCCCGGCCCCGCCCGCGCCGACGGCGCCGGCGATCGACGCGAAGCAGATCGAGCTGCGCGAGGAAGAAGCGCGCCGGCAGAGCCACCTCGCCGAGCTGCAGGCGAGCGAAGTGCGCGAGAAGCAGGGCCGCGAGGAGCGCGAGCGGCAGGAGCGCGAGCGCCTGGCGGCCGTGCAGAAGGCGGCGGCCGCGTCGCCGCAACCGGCCGCGACCACGCTGCACGCGCCCAAGCCGGCCGCCGGGGAGGCCAAGGGCGACAAGAAGGCCAAGAAGGCCAAGCCGACCACTATCCTGCGGGATGACTCGCAACGCCGGCGCACGATCAAGACGCGCGGCGATGCGGGCGGAGGCATGGGGGGCTGGCACGGCCGCGGCGGGATGCGCCACCGCGGCGCGGCGTCCGGCGCCGAGCAGACGAGCTTCACGCAGCCCGCCGAGCTCGCGTCCCGCGAGATCGCGGTGCCGGAGACCATCACCGTCGGCGAGCTCGCGCACCGCATGTCGGTGAAGGCCGCCGAGGTGATCAAGGCGCTGATGAAGCTCGGCACCATGGCGACCATCAACCAGGTGCTCGACCAGGAGACCGGGATGATCCTGGTCGAGGAGATGGGGCACAAGGCGAAGGCGGCGAAGCTCGACGATCCGGAGTCCTACCTGGTCGAGGCCGAGCCGCAGGAGCCCGCCGAGGGGGCCCCGCGGCCGCCGGTGGTGACGGTGATGGGACACGTCGACCACGGCAAGACCTCGCTGCTCGACTACATCCGCCGCGCCAAGGTTGCCGCCGGCGAGGCGGGCGGCATCACCCAGCACATCGGCGCCTACCACGTGCAGACGCCGCGCGGCGTCATCACCTTCCTCGATACGCCGGGCCACGAGGCGTTCACCGCGATGCGCGCGCGCGGCGCGAAAGTCACCGACATCGTGGTGCTGGTCGTAGCCGCCGACGACGGCGTCATGCCGCAGACCATCGAGGCGATCAACCACGCCAAGGCGGCGAAGGTGCCGATCGTGGTGGCGATGAACAAGATCGACAAGCACGAGGCCGATCCGGAGAAGGTCAAGCAGGCGCTGCTCACCCACGAGGTGGTGGCCGAGGAATATGGCGGCGACTCGCCGGTGGTGCCGGTATCGGCGAAAACCGGGCAGGGCGTCGACAACCTGCTCGAGCAGATCCTCCTGCAGGCCGAGGTGCTCGAGCTCACGGCGCCGGTCGAGGCGCCCGCGAAAGGCACCGTGATCGAGGCGCGCCTCGACAAAGGCCGCGGCCCGGTAGCGACGCTGCTCGTGCAGTCAGGCACGCTCAACCGCGGCGACATCGTCCTGACCGGCGCCGTCTACGGGCGGGTGCGCGCGATGCTCGATGAGAACGGCAAGCCGGTAGCCAGCGCCGGACCGTCGATTCCGGTCGAGGTGCAAGGCCTGTCCGAGGTGCCGAGCGCCGGCGAGGACATGATGGTGCTTAGCGACGAGCGCAAGGCGCGCGAGATCGCGCTGTTCCGCCACGGCAAGTTCCGCGACGTGAAGCTCGCCAAGCAGCAGGCGGCCAAGCTCGAGAACATGTTCGCAAACATGGGCGAGGGCAAGAAGATCCTTACCCTGGTGATCAAGGCCGACGTGCAGGGCTCGCAGGAGGCGCTGGTGCATGCGCTGACACGCCTCGCCACCGACGAAGTAAAAGTGACGGTGGTCCACGGCGCAGTCGGGGGCATCACCGAGTCCGACGTCAATCTGGCGATGGCGGCGCGCGCCGTGATCATCGGCTTCAACACGCGCGCCGATGCTGCCGCGCGCAAGCTGGCCGAGTCTTCCGGCATCCAGATCAAGTACTACAACATCATTTACGAGGCGGTCGACGAGATCAAGGCGGCCCTCTCGGGCATGCTGGCGCCCGAGCGCAAGGAGCAGGTGCTCGGCCTGGTGGAAGTGCGACAGGTGTTCCGCATCTCGAAGATCGGCACCGTTGCCGGCTGCTACGTGCAGGAAGGCCTGGTCAAGCGCAGCGCGCAGGTGCGCGTGCTGCGCGACAACGTCGTCGTCCACACCGGCGACATCGATTCGCTCAAGCGCTTCAAGGACGATGTGCGCGAGGTGAAATCCGGCTTCGAGTGCGGCATGTCGCTGAAGAACTTCTCGGACCTCAAGGAAGGCGACCAGTTCGAGGTGTTCGAGACGGTGGAGGTCGCGCGCACGCTCTAGCGGGCGCGCGCCTGCGGTGAAGAGGGGCCAGGGCCGTCCTCAGCGGCTGGGTGACATGATCCAGCGCGAGGTGTCCGAGATGCTCCGCCTGGAGCTGCGGGATCCGCGCGTCGGCATGCTCACCATCACCTCGGTCGACGTGTCGCCCGACATGTCGCATGCCAAGGTGTTCTTCACCCTGCTCGAAAAAGAAAAGCTGCCGGAAACGCTCGAGGGCCTCAAGCGCTCCGCCGGCTTCCTGCGCTCGCAGCTCGCCCGGCGCATCAAGATGTACACCACGCCCGAGCTGCGCTTCGAATATGACGAGACGGTCGAACAGGGCGACCGGATTTCCCGCCTGATTGATTCTGTAGTTCCACAAAAGAAGAAGAAATGAGCGTCGACGGCGCCCTCCTGCTCGACAAGCCGCTCGGCTTGAGCTCCAACGCCGTGTTGCAGCGGGCGAAGAAGCTCCTTGGCGCGAAGAAGGCGGGACACGGCGGCACCCTCGACCCGCTCGCTTCGGGGCTGCTGATGCTGCTGTTTGGCGAGGCGACCAAATTCGCCGGAACGCTGCTCGAGGGCGACAAGGAATACCTCGCCACGCTGCAGCTCGGCATCACGACCGCCACCGGCGACGCCGAAGGCGAGGTGCTCGAGCGCAGAGCGGTGGCGCTCGACGAAAGCCGGCTCCACAACGTCCTCGGGCGCTTCCGCGGCGAGATCGAGCAGGTGCCGCCGATGTACTCGGCGCTGAAGCACGGCGGCGAGCCGCTCTACAAGCTGGCGCGGCGCGGCGAGGAGGTGGAGCGCAAGCCCCGCCGCGTCACAATCGGCGAGCTCGCCCGCGTCGGCGGGCGCGTGGACCGGCCCGAGCTGCGCGTCCACTGCAGCAAGGGTACCTACATCCGCTCTCTTGCCATGGACATCGGCGAGGCGATCGGCTGCGGCGCGCACCTCGCGGCGCTCAGGCGGACGGGCTCCGGCCGCTGGCGCGTCGAGGAGGCCGTGACGCTGGAGGCGCTCGAGGCGCTGCCACCCGCTGCGCGCCAGCGCCGGCTGCTGCCGCTCGCCGCCCTGATCGCCGACCTGCCGCGCGCCGAGCTCGATGCCGGCGGGGCGGCCCGCCTGCGCAACGGCCAAGCCCTGCCGCTTCCCGGGCTCGCCGAGGGCTTGTGCGGCGTTTACGGGCCTGATGGCGCGGTCATCGGCCTCGGCCGCAGCGACGGCGCGCTGCTGCGGCCGCTGCGGCTCACCCAAGCGACTGAAAAAACTCGCTAAACCTTGAAGGGCGGCGGGCGTTCGGGTTAAAATGCCGCCCCTCAAGACAGAGACGACCAGAGAGAACAGCGAATGGCTTTGCAGGTTGCGCAAAAAGCGCAGGTGGTTAAGCAGTACCAGCGCTCGGGAGCCGATACCGGCTCGCCCGAGGTGCAGATAGCGCTCCTCACCGAGCGCATAAACGGCCTCACCGAGCATTTCAAGGCGCACGTCAAGGATTTCCACTCGCGGCGCGGGCTCCTCAAGATGGTGAGCCAGCGGCGCAAGCTGCTCGATTACCTGCGCGATAAGGACGCGGACAAGTACCGCGGCCTGATCGAGCGGCTCAACCTGCGCAAGTAGGCTTCCTTACGTCCCAGCAAGAGGCGCTCATCCGGATGGTGAGCGCTTTTTGTTTGCGCCATCCCTTTTGAGGATTTTCCCTTGAACCCGACCAAAAAGACATTCACCTACGGCAGCCAAGAGGTCACGCTCGAGACCGGCGAGATCGCCCGCCAAGCGCACGGCGCCGTGCTCGTCACCATGGACGACACCGTCGTGCTCGCCGCGGTCACCGCGTCGAAGACCGCCAAGCCGGGGCAGGAGTTTTTCCCGCTGACCGTCGACTACGCCGAGAAAACCTACGCCGCGGGCAAGATTCCCGGCGGCTTCTTCAAGCGCGAGGGCCGCCCGACCGAGAAGGAGACGCTGACCTCGCGCCTCATCGACCGGCCGATCCGGCCGCTGTTCCCGGACGGCTTCTACAACGAAGTCCAGGTCGTCGCCCAGGTCCTGTCGCTCAACCCCGAGGTCGATTCCGACATCGCCGCGATGCTCGGCGTGTCCGCCGCCCTGACCCTGTCGGGCGTGCCGTTCGCCGGCCCGATCGGCGCCTGCCGCGTCGGCTATATCGATGGCCAGTACGTCCTCAACCCCACTGCGACGCAACTCAAGGAATCGAAGCTCAACCTGGTGGTCGCCGGCACCGAACAGGGCGTGATGATGGTCGAGTCGGAGGCGCTCGAGCTGTCCGAGGAGATCATGCTGGGCGGCGTGACCTACGGCCACGAGCAGATGCAAGCCGCGATCCAAGCGATCAACGAGCTCGCCGAGGTCGCCGCCAAGCCCGCCTGGGACTGGCAGCCGCCGGCGAAGAACGAAGCGCTGATCGGCCAGGTGGCGCAGCTGGCTGAGGCGGAGCTGCGTGAAGCCTTCGGCATGAAACAGAAGCAGGCGCGCAACACGCGCCTCAACGAGATCCGCAAGGCCGCCGCCGAGAAGATCCTCGCCGGCAGCCCGGACGCCAACCCGAACGAGATCAAGGACATCTTCTTCAACCTCGAGTCGAAGATCGTGCGCAGCCAGATTCTCGACGGCGAGCCGCGCATCGACGGCCGCGACACGCGCACCGTGCGCCCGATCAACGTGCGCGTCGGCGTGCTGCCGCGCACCCACGGCTCGGCGCTGTTCACGCGCGGCGAGACGCAGGCGCTGGTCACTGTCACGCTGGGCACCGGCCGCGACGAGCAGATCATCGACGCGCTCGCCGGCGAATACCGCGAGCGCTTCATGTTTCACTACAACATGCCTCCGTACGCCACCGGCGAGACCGGGCGCTACGGCTTCACCAAGCGGCGCGAGATCGGCCACGGCCGCCTCGCCAAGCGCGCGCTGGTCGGCCTGCTGCCCAAGGCGGAGGACTTCGGCTACTCGCTGCGCGTGGTGTCGGAGATCACCGAGTCGAACGGCTCCTCGTCGATGGCCTCGGTGTGCGGCGGCAGCCTCGCGCTGATGGACGCCGGCGTGCCGATCAAGGCGCATGTCGCCGGCATCGCCATGGGCCTGATCAAGGAAGGCAACCGTTTCGCGGTGCTGTCCGACATCCTCGGCGACGAGGATCACCTCGGCGACATGGACTTCAAGGTCGCCGGCACCGAGGCCGGCGTCACCGCGCTGCAGATGGACCTCAAGATCGAGTCGATCAGCAAGGGCATCATGAAGATCGCGCTCGACCAGGCGCGCGAGGCGCGCCTCGGCATCCTGCAGATCATGAAGGGCGGCATCGAGGGCTCGCGCACCGAGCTGTCCAGCTTCGCGCCGCGCATCATCAAGATCAAGATCAACCCCGACAAGATCCGCGACGTCATCGGCAAGGGCGGCGTCATCATCCGCGGCCTCCAGGAAGAGACCGGCACCACCATCGAGATCGAGGACGACGGCACCATCTCGATCGCCTGCGTGGTGGCGGAAGGCGGCGAGGCGGCGCGCAAGCGCATCCTCGACATCACCGCCGACGTCGAGGTCGGCAAGATCTACGAAGGCCCGGTGCTGCGCCTGCTTGATTTCGGCGCGATTGTGCAGCTCCTGCCGGGAAGAGACGGCCTGCTGCACATCTCGCAGATCAGCAACGAGCGCGTCAACGCCGTCTCCGATCACCTGAAGGAAGGCCAGATCGTGAAGGTGAAGGTGCTCGAGGCCGACGACAAGGGCCGCGTGCGGCTTTCTATGAAAGCCGTCGGCCAGCAGCAGGCTGAGAAAACCGGGTAGAAGTCCTACTTCGCGACCTGGCGCTCGCGCATCTCGTCGAGCGTCTTGCAGTCGATGCACAGCGTCGCGGTCGGCCGCGCCTCCAGGCGCTTGAGGCCGATCTCGACGCCACAGCTCTCGCAGTAGCCGTACTCGTCCGCGTCGATGCGGGCGATGGTCTCGTCGATCTTCTTGATCAGCTTGCGCTCGCGGTCGCGGTTGCGCAGCTCGAGCGCCATGTCGGACTCCTGGCTGGCGCGGTCGTTGGGATCGGCGAACACCGTCGCCTCGTCCTGCATGGTGTGCACGGTGCGGTCGATCTCCTCCGCCAGCTCCGCCTTCAGACCCTCGAGGATCTTGCGGAAGTGCTTGCGCTGCGCCGCGTTCATGTACTCCTCGCCCTTCTTGGCGGCGTACGGCGTGAATCCTTTTCTCGTCAGCTCTACGGCCATTTCTGCGGCTACCTCTAAAAAGCGAGGCGACTTTGTATCAGAAAAGAGGCCCTTGCGGCAAGCAAGCAAATTGCCCCGGTTATGAGCCCAGAGTATCATTCCCCCCCATTTCTCGGGGTGTAGCGCAGCCTGGTAGCGCGCTTGCTTTGGGAGCAAGATGTCGGGAGTTCAAATCTCCCCACCCCGACCAGGCTTTCGCCCGACGGCTGCCCGTAGCTCAACCGGATAGAGCACCAGCCTTCTAAGCTGGGGGTTGTGGGTTCGAGTCCCGCCGGGCAGGCCAGCAGGACAATGGTGAGCGTAGCTCAGTTGGTTAGAGCATCGGTTTGTGAAGCCGAGGGTCGTGGGTTCAATTCCCATCGCTCACCCCAAATTCCATGGCGCCGCGCCGTACTGGAGGCGCGCTGTTCTTCGCCGGCGCGCTGTTCCTCTTTCGGGGCTGCAGCTCGGCGCAAGCTCGCGGCGGCCGAGCGCAGGCTACTCGCCCTTGGCGGGAGACAGGCCGGCGCGCTCGATCTGGAAGACTGACTCGTTCGGCCAGAAGAACGGCAGGCGAGGATAGGCCTTGACGAGGGCGCCGCGCGCCTCGCCGACCTCGCACAGCAGGATGCCTCTTTCGCTGAGGTGCTCGCGCGCCCCAGCGAGGATGCGTCTCACCAGCGAAAGTCCATCGCGGCCCGCGGCGAGCGCCAGCGCCGGCTCCCTGCGGTACTCGAGAGGAAGCCGCCGCATGGCGGCGGCCGGCACGTAGGGTGGGTTGGTGACGATGAGGTCGAAGCGGCCGGCGACCTCGTCGAGAAGGTCCGAGTGCAGCAGCGTGATCCGCCTGCCGACGTTGCGGCGCGCGACCGCGAGTGCGTCTGCCGAAATATCCGCGGCCGTGACACGCGCCCGCGGAAAAGCACGCGCCGCAAGCGCGGCGAGGCAGCCTGACCCGGTGCACAGGTCGAGGACGCTGCGCGGCGGCGGCAGGTCCTTCAGGAGGAAGGCGATGTGCGAGCGCGGGATGATGACACGCTCGTCGACGTAGAAGCGCTGTCCGTCGAGCCACGCTTCCTGGAGCAGATACGCGACCGGGATCCGCTTCTCGATCCGCTGTTTCACCAGCGATTCGATCCTTGCGGCGCTCCGCACGCCGACCGGTCGGTCCAACTGGGAGTGGAAAGGCAAGCGCAGCGACCGAAGAACGAGGAATGCCGCTTCATCATGGGCATTGGCAGTGCCGTGACCGTAGTGCAGCCGTGCGGCTGCGAAGCGCCGCTCCGTGTCGGCGATGAGCCCGCCCAGCGTCAAACGAGCAGGGCGCGCAGCACGTCCAGGTAGATCTTCGGCAGCTGCTCGAGCTCGGCGAGCGAGATGTGCTCGTTCAGCTTGTGGATGCTGGCGTTGACCGGGCCAAGCTCGAGCACCTCGGGGCAGATCTCGATGATGAAGCGGGCGTCGGAGGTGCCGCCGGTGGTGGACAACTCGCCGGAGCGCCCGGTGTGGCGCTTCGCCACCTCGAGCACCAGCTGCGCGAGGTGGCCGCTCTTGCTGAGGAAGGGCTTGGCGCCGAGGGTCCAGTCGATCGAGTACTCGAGGCCGTGCTTGGTGAGGATCGATTCTGTTTTGTTCTTTAACGAAGAATCGGTGCTTTCAGTCGAAAAGCGGAAATTGAAATCGACCTCGACATGTCCCGGCACCACGTTGGCCGCGCCGGTGCCGCCGTGGATGTTGGAAACCTGGAAGCTGGTGGGCGGAAAGCTTTCGTTGCCCTGGTCCCATTGGGTCTTCGCC
This sequence comes from Burkholderiales bacterium, assembly GCA_036496555.1. GTDB lineage: Bacteria > Pseudomonadota > Gammaproteobacteria > Burkholderiales > SG8-39 > SCGC-AG-212-J23. The sequence continues at coordinate 13,269 of DASXKY010000072.1, forward strand.
AGCTCGCCGAGCGCCGGGGCGAGCAGGTGGATCGGATTCTTGACCAGGTGCGGATACGCGACATGGCCTTGAATTCCCTTGACGGATAATTTTCCTGAAAGTGACCCGCGCCGGCCGTTCTTCAGCGTGTCGCCGAGCGCGTCGACCGAGGTCGGCTCGCCGACGATGCAGTAGTCGATCGTTTCCCGGCGCTTTTTCAGGGCCTCGACGACGCGCGTCGTGCCGTCGAGCGCCGGACCTTCCTCGTCGGAGGTGAGGAGAAGCGCGATCGAACCAGAATGCTTGGGTTTTTCTTTTACAAAAAATTCTGTTGCTACCACGAAGGCGGCGACGGAGGACTTCATGTCGGCGGCGCCGCGGCCGAACAGCTTGCCGTCGCGGACGGTCGGTACGAACGGATCGCTGTGCCATTCGGAGAGCGGGCCCGTCGGCACGACGTCGGTGTGGCCGGCGAAGCAGACGACGGGATGCCCGCTGCCACGCCTCGCCCAGAGGTTGCTCACGGCGCCGAATTTCATCGGCTCGCAGTTGAAGCCGGCGGCCGTGAGCCGCTGGCCGATGACCGCCTGGCATCCCCCGTCCTCGGGGGTTACTGACTTGCGCCCGATCAGCTCCTTGGCGAGCTGGAGCGCATCAAGCTCAGGCATTCATGTCGATCTTGAAGTTGTTGAAGGAGGCGCCCGAGCCGGCCGCGAGCACGCCTTCCTTCTTCTCTTCGCCGGCGGCGTCCTTCTTGTCGGCCGCCGGGGTGGCAGGGGTCTTGGCGCCGCCGCCCGACATGCTGAGCTCGCCCGCCGTCGCCTGGTTGATCAGCCACAGCATGTTGGTCGACGAGTCGGCGTTGGCCATGGCTTCGTCCTGCGTGATCTTGCCTTCCATGAACAGCTTGAACAGCGCCTGCTCGAAGGTCTGCGAACCCGGCGCCATGCTCTTTTCCAGCGCTTCCTTGATCTCGTTGATCTCGCCCTTCTCGATCAGCTCGGAGATGTGCCGGGTGTTGAGCAGCACCTCGACCGCCGCGATGCGCTGGCCGGTTTTGGTGCGCACCAGGCGCTGCGAGATCACCGCCTGCAACGCGGCCGACAGGTCGAGCAGCAGGCTAGGCCGGTTCTCCAGGGGGTAGAAGTTGATGATGCGGTTCATCGCGTGGTAGCTGTTGTTCGCGTGCAGCGTCGCGAGGACCAGATGGCCCGACTGCGAGTAGGCGAGGGCGGCCGCCATGGTCTGCTTGTCGCGGATCTCGCCGATCAGGATGCAGTCCGGCGCCTGGCGCAGCGCATTCTTCAGCGCGACGTCGAACGCCTTGGTGTCGGTGCCCACCTCGCGTTGGTTCACGATCGACTTGCGGTTCTGGAAGATGAACTCGACCGGGTCCTCCAGGGTGAGGATGTGGCCGGACTTGCGCTCGTTCCTGAAGTCGAGCATCGCCGAGAGCGAGGTCGACTTGCCCGAGCCGGTGGCGCCCACCACCAGGAACAGGCCGCGCTTCTGCATGATCACTTCCTTCAGCACCTCGGGCAGACCAAGGGTGTCGAGCTGGGGGATCGAGCCGGGGATGAAGCGCACCACCACCGCGGGCGAGCCCTTCTGGCGGAAGGCGCTGATCCGGAACGCGCCCACGCCTTCCATGCTGAACGCCGTGTTCAGCTCCATCTCCTCCTCGTATTCCTTGACCTGGCGCTCGGTGAGCACCTCGTAGAGGAGCTGCTGCACGCTCTGGGCGGTCATGATGGCCTGGTTCACCGGCACCGCCACGCCGTTGATCTTGATGTTGATCGGCGCGCCGACGGACAAGAAGATGTCCGACGCCTTCTTCTCGGCCATGATCTGGAACAGCCGTTTCATCGCGGACATGCCACACCCCCCTAGAGCCTGTTGCCGCTAGTTTAATCCCCTCGCAGCAATTCGTTCAGGCTTGTCTTCGCGCGGGTCTTCGCGTCGACTTTTTTGACAATTACTGCACAGTAGAGGCTGTATTTGCCGTCCGCAGAGGGCAGGTTTCCAGAAACTACAACGGAGCCTGCCGGAACCCGGCCGTAGGAGACCTCGCCGGTCGCCCGGTCGAAGATCCTGGTGCTCTGGCCGAGGAACACGCCCATCGAAATGACGCTGTTTTCCTCGACCACCACGCCCTCGACTACCTCGGAGCGCGCGCCGACGAAGCAGTTGTCCTCGATGATCACCGGGCCGGCCTGCACCGGCTCCAGCACGCCGCCGATTCCGACGCCCCCGGAAAGGTGCACGTTCTTGCCGATCTGGGCGCAGGAGCCGACCGTCGCCCAGGTATCCACCATGGTGCCCTCGTCGACGTAGGCGCCGATGTTTACGAAGGAGGGCATCAGGATCACGTTCTTCGCGATGTAGGCGCCGCGCCGCGCTGCGGCCGGCGGCACCACGCGGAAGCCGCCTTTCTGAAAATCAAACGATTCGAACTTGGATGGGACCTTGTCGTAGTACCGGCCCTCCATGACCTTGTTGTCCTGCAGCCGGAACGAGAGCAGCACCGCCTTCTTGATCCATTGATGGGTCGTCCACTGGCCGCCGGTCTTCTCGGCTACGCGCAACCGGCCCGAGTCGAGGCCGGCGATGACTTCCTCGACAGCGTCGCGCAGCGCGGGCGTCGGTTTCAGGCTGGCGCGGCCTTCCCACGCTTCTTCGATGGTCTGCTTTGCGCTCATAGCTTCCTGGCGAACTGGATGGTGCGCTCGATCCCCTCGACGCACTCGGCGAGCGGGGCAACTAGCGCCATGCGAAGATGGTTTCTTCCCGGATTCACTCCGTGGACCTCGCGTCCCAGGTAGCTTCCGGGAAGCGCCAGCACATTGTATTCATGGTGGAGGCGCCGAACGAATTCGGCGTCGTCGATCGGGGTTTTCATCCACAAGTAGAACCCACCGTCCGGCCTCTCCGCCGCGATCAACGGCACCACGGCGTCGAACTTGTCGACATACATCCGCCGATTCTCGCGCACATGCTCTTCGTCGTTCCACGCCGCGATCGAGGCGTGCTGCACGGCGAGGCTCATCGCCGAGCCGTGGTAGGTGCGATAGAGCAGGAATTTCTTCAGCAGCGCGGCGTCGCCGGCGGCGAAGCCCGAGCGCATTCCCGGGCAGTTGGAGCGCTTCGACAGGCTGGAGAACACTACCAGGTTCTTGAAATTTGTTCGTTTAAGGGAAAAGGCCGCCTGCAAAGCGCCCATCGGAGGCTGATCGAAATAGATCTCGGAGTAGCACTCGTCCGAGGCAATCACGAAGCCGTGCCGATCGGACAGCGCGAAGACGCGCTGCCAGTCCTCCAGGCCGATGACCTTGCCGCTGGGGTTCGCCGGGGAGCATACATACAGGAGCTGCACGCCCTTCCAGTCTTCGGGTTCGCCATAGACGGGAGTCGCCCCGGCGAGCAGGGCGGCGCCTTCGTATATTTGATAAAAGGGATTCGGGCAAACGACGCGCGATCCGGGAGCGAGAACGGTCTGCGCGAAGGCGAACAAGGCCTCGCGGGTGCCGTTCACCGGCAGGACCTGCGTTTCGGGATCGGGCGCCGGGATACCGTAGCGCCGGCCGAGCCAGCCCGAGATCGCCTTGCGCAGCTCGGGCAAGCCGGCAGTGGCCGGATAGGCGGCGAGGCCGTCGAGGTGCGCCACCAGGGCGTCCTTCACCAGCGTCGGCGTCGGGTGCTTCGGCTCGCCGATCGAGAGATTGATCGGCGTGAGCGCGGAATTCGGCGTCACGCCGGCGAGCAGCGCGCGCAGCTTCTCGAAGGGGTACGGCTGCAGCCGCTCGAGCAGCGGATTCAAGCCGCGCCGGTCCAGCCGCGCTTGCGGTGCTCGGCGAAGACGGACGTGTAGATGCCGCCGCGCACGTTGAAGCGAGCCTCCAGGCGCATGAAGCGCGGTTGCGTTGCACGCACCAGGTCGTCGAGGATCTGGTTGGTGACCGCCTCGTGAAAGGCGCCTTGGTCGCGGTAGGACCACACGTACAGCTTGAGCGATTTCAGCTCGACGCATTTGCGGTCGGGCACGTAGTCGAGCACCAGCGTGGCGAAGTCGGGCTGGCCCGTCTTCGGGCACAGGCAGGTGAACTCCGGGATCTCCATGTGGACCCGGTAGTCGCGGCGCGGTGCCGGATTCGGAAACGTTTCGAGACGCTTGGTGGGGCGTTTCTTGGGCACGCGCTTTTTGCTTCGGAAACCGCGGGATCGAGCGGGGCAAATGTTATCATTTTCGGCGTGCGACTAACTCAAATAAAGCTGTCCGGTTTTAAGTCCTTCGTAGATCCCACCTCGATTCACCTGCCCGGCCAGCTGGTCGGCGTCGTCGGTCCGAACGGCTGCGGCAAATCCAACGTCATCGACGCGGTGCGCTGGGTGCTCGGCGAGACGCGCGCCTCCGCGCTGCGCGGCGACTCGATGCAGGACGTGATCTTCAACGGCTCGGTCAATCGAAAACCCCTGGCGCGAGCCGCGGTTGAGCTGATCTTCGACAACTCGCAGGGCCGCGCCGCGGGCCAGTGGTCGCAATACGCCGAGATCTCGGTGCGCCGGGTCCTGCAGCGCGACGGCGAGTCGAGCTACTACATCAACGGCACGCACGTGCGCCGCCGCGACGTCACCGACATGTTCCTCGGCACCGGTCTCGGTCCGCGCGCCTACGCCATCATCGAGCAGGGCATGATCTCGCGGGTCATCGAGGCCAAGCCCGAGGACCTGCGCGTGTTCCTGGTGGAGGCTGCCGGCATCTCCAAATACAAGGAGCGCCGCCGCGAGACGGAAAACCGGCTCGCCGGCACGCGCGAGAACCTGGCGCGCATCACCGACATCCGCACCGAGCTCGGCGTCCAGTTGGAGAAGCTCGAGGCGCAGGCGAAGGTCGCCGCGCGCTACAAGGAGTACCAGTCCGACCTGCAGCTCAAGCAGCACCTGCTGTGGTTCCTGCGGCGCCGCGACGCCGCGGCCGAGCGCGAGCGCCACGCGGGCGAGGTGTCGAAGGCCGCCAACGCCCTCGAGGCGGAGAACGCCGGGCTGCGCCACACCGAGTCGCGCGTGGAGACGGCGCGCGCGGCGCACTACGGCGCGGGCGATGCGCTGAACGCCGCGCAGGGCGCGCTCTACGCCGCTAACGCCGAGGTGGCGCGCTACGAATCGGAGCTGCGCCACGCCGAAGAAACCCGGCAGAGGCTGGAGGGCCAGCACACCGAGCGCCGCGCACAGCTCACCGCCTGGCGCGAGCAACGCTCGCAGCTCACGCTCGCCCTGCACATGTGGGCGGCGCGCTCGGGCACCGCCAAGACGAATTCTTCGAACAAGAAGCAAAAGCTCGAAAGCGAAACGACCAAGCTGCCGCAGGCCGAGGCGGCTTTCCGCGCCGCGCAGGACCGGCTGAACGAGGCGCGCGGGCAGCTGGTGCAGGCCGAGAGCCGCCTGCAAGTGGAGCAGGCGAAGCTCGCGCACGTCGAGCAGGGCGCACAGGCGCTCGAGCAGCGCAGCGAGCGGCTGCGCGGCGAGCGGGAGGCCCTCATCGAGCCGGAAGCCGCCGCGGTGAACGCAGTCGCAGCCCGCATGTCGTCCCTCGACGCCGAAGCGCGCGCGGCGCAGAGCAACCTCGAAGCGCTGCACGAGGACGTAGCGGCCCTCGAGGCGCGGCGCGCCGAAGCGGCCGAGGCCCTGTCCGCCGTGCAGCGCGAGCATGCCGCCGCCGAGGCGCAGCTCGCTACGCTGAGGCAGATCCAGGCCGCGGCCGACGACAACGCTCCGCTCGGCGAGTGGCTGGAGCGGCACCGCCTTGGCGGCGCGTCGCGCCTGTGGCAGAAGCTGCGCATCGACCCCGGCTGGGAAACCGCGGTCGAAGCGGTGCTGCGCGAGCGGCTGCACGCGCTCGAGCTCGCCGACCCGGCGCAGCTGGGCGCACTCATTGCCGATCATCCGCCGGTGCGGGCGAGCGCGTTCGAGCGCGGCTCGCGCGGCGCGGCGGCGCCTGCCCACGGGCTGCCGCTCTCCGCGAAGATCCATGTCGCCGACGCCGCCATCGCCGGGGCGGTGGCCGACTGGCTCAGCGGCGTGGTCGCCGTCGAGGGCACGCCCGATGCGCGCGTGCGCGAGGCGTTGCCGGCGGGCGCGGTGATGGTCAACCGCGAGGGGCATCAGTTCACGCGCCACACCGTCACCTTCCATGCACTCGATGCCGCCGATGCGGGGCTGCTCGCGCGACAGGCCGAAATCGAGGCGCTCGAGAAGAACGAGCAGGCGCTGAACGGGCGCCTGGCCGCGGCGCAGCGCGCACTCGAGCAGGTCGACGCGGCGCTTGCCGAGCGCGGCGCCGAGCTCGAGCAGGCGCGCCTCGACATCTCCGGCCGGCAGAAGGCGCATCACGACGCGCAGATCGAGCATTTGAAGCTCGCCCAGGCGCGTGAGCGCTACATGGAGCGCGCCGCGCAGATGCACGCCGAGCACGAGGCGCTCGAGCAGGAAGTCGCCCGCGGCCGCCAGGCGCTCGCCGACGGCAGGGCCGCCGCCGAGCGGCTCGCCGGCGAGATTGCAGCGGCCCGCCAGGCGCTCGAGGCGGCGCGCGAGGCGCACGCCGGCGCCGAGGCGGCGCTCGCCGCGCAGCGCGCCGCGCTGCAGCAGGCGGAGCGCGAAGCGCAGGACGCGCTGTTCGGCGAGCGCGAGTGCGCTTCCAAGATCGCCGAGATCGACAACGGCGTGCGCGTCATCGACCAGCAGATCGAGCGCGCCGAGGCCGAGGTGGCGAAGCTCACCGAGGAGCTCGCCGTCGATGCGATTCCGCAGGTGAGGCAGGCGCTCGAAGCGGCGGTGGAGGCCCGCATCGCCTGCGAGAAGACGCTCGGCGAGGCGCGTAACGTGGTCGAGTCCGCCGCCACGGCGCTGCGCGAGCTCGAGGAAGCCAAGCTGCAGATCGAGTCGCGCGTCGCGCCGCTGCGGGACCGCGTCGGCGAGCTGCGCCTGAAGGAGCAGGCGGCCCAGCTCAATTTCGAGCAGTTCGACACCCAGCTGCGCGAGGCGAGCGCCGAGGAGGCGCGGCTGCAGACCGAAGCCGAGGCCGCGCCGCGCGCGTCCTCGTTGCAGGGCGAGATCACGCGGCTCGCCAACGCCATCGGCGAGCTCGGCGCGGTGAACCTGGCGGCGCTGGAGGAGCTCGACTCGAGCCGCGAGCGCAAGGCCTACCTCGATGCGCAGGCCACCGACCTCGACGAGGCGGTGCGCACGCTCGAGGACGCGATCCGCAAGATCGACCGCGAGACGCGCGAGCTGCTCCGCGAGACCTTCGAAACCGTGAACCAGCACTTCGGCTCGCTGTTCCCGACACTCTTCGGCGGCGGCGAGGCGAAGCTGCTGATGACCGGCGAGGAGATCCTCGACGCCGGCGTGCAAGTGATGGCGCAGCCGCCCGGCAAGCGCAACGCCAGCATCCACCTGCTGTCCGGCGGCGAGAAGGCGCTCACCGCGATCTCGCTGGTCTTCGCCATGTTCCAGCTCAACCCGGCGCCGTTCTGCCTGCTCGACGAAGTCGACGCGCCGCTCGACGACTCGAACACTTTGCGCTTCTGCGAGCTGGTGAAGCGCATGTCGGCGCAGACGCAGTTCCTGTTCATCAGCCACAACAAGATCACCATGGAGATGGCCGAGCAGTTGATCGGCGTGACCATGCCCGAATCCGGCGTCTCGCGCGTCGTCGCGGTGGATATCGACGAGGCGCTGCGCATGCGGGAGGAGCTCGCAGCGTAACGTCATGAGCGAGCTCACGCTCGGCCTGGCGGCGATCGGCATGGCCGTGGTAGCGGCGGTGCTCGTCTACAACTACACGCAGGAGCGCCGCGCCCGCCGCGAGGCGCAACGCGTGTTCGGGTCGACCCATGCGGACGCTTTACTTGACGAAGTTCCAAGTACAGAAATTCACTCTGCAAAACCATCGCGCAAAGCTGAGATGCGCGCGAGCGACATGCCGGACGGGCGGCTCGACTACGTTATCGAGCTGGAGATCGGGCGCGGCACGCTCTCGGCGACAGTGGTCGAGCACTGGAGGCTGGTCGAGCAGCGGTTCGCCCACCGCGCGCTGATCGCGGGCGCGGACGGCGACGGCTGGCGGCGGCTGGCAGTGGGCGATGTACGCAGCCTGACCGCGCTGCGCGCGGCGCTGCAGATGGTGAGCCGCTCCGGCGTGGTGGGGGACACCGAGCTGGTGGAGTTTCGCTCGGAGGTCGAGACGCTGGCGGCGGCGCTGGGCGCGCGCGTCTCGGCGCCCGAGATGCGAGGGGAACTGGACAAGGCGCGCACCCTCGATGCGCTTTGCTCCGAGACCGACATCCAGGTCGCGCTGCATGTCGCGGGCAGTACGGTCGGACAGGGCTTGCCTGACGGGGAGCATGAATTCCGCGTCGAGCCGCAGGCCGATCGCGTCAGCTTCATCCTCGACGTCCCGCGCTCGCTCCAGCCAGCTCGCGCGTTCGAATCGATGGCGCGCGCGGCGCGGCAGCTCGCCGACGCGGGCGGCGGCCGCCTGGTCGACGACAACGGCAATCTGCTCGACGAGCGGGCGCTGCGAGCGATCGAGACGGAGCTGGAGGCGGTGCGCACACGCCTGGCCGACGCCGGCGTGGAGCCCGGGAGCGAGCTCGCGCTGCGGCTGTTCTCATGAGCGTTCCCAAGGCGGCGCGCGAGCGCGCCGCAAAGCTGCGCGCCGAGCTCGAGCGCCATAACCGGCTGTACTACGTCGAGGACAGCCCCGAGGTCAGCGACGCCGAGTACGACCGCCTGTTCCGCGAGCTGGCGGAGCTCGAGGAACGCCACCCGGAGCTGCGCAGCGCCGACTCGCCCACCCAGCGCGTGGGCGGCGCGCCGCTCGCCGAGCTCGAGCCGTTGCGCCACGAGCTGCCGATGCTGTCGATCCGCACGGAAACCGACACGGAAGACACGGGGGCGGCCAATTTCGACGCCCGCATGCTGCGCGAGCTGGGCGCGGAGGCCGCGCCGATCGAGTACGCCGCCGAGCCCAAATTCGACGGCGTGGCGATCAGCCTGGTGTACGAGGGCGGCTTGCTCGAGCGCGCCGCGACGCGCGGCGACGGCGAAGTGGGCGAGAACGTCACCCAGAACGTGCGCACGATCCGCGGCATTCCCCTGCGCCTGCACGGCAAGGCGCCTGCCCGCCTCGAAGTGCGCGGCGAGATCTACATGAACCGCAAGGATTTCGATCGGCTGAACGAGCGTCAGCAGGCGGCCGGCGCGAAGCTGTTCGTCAATCCGCGCAACTCGGCGGCGGGCGCCATCCGGCAGCTCGATCCCAAGCTCACCGCGCAGCGGCCGCTGCGCTTCTTCGCCTACGGCATCGGCGTGAGCGAGGGCTGGAAGGAGCCGCCGACGCAGAGCGCGGTGCTCGACGCGCTCGAGCGCTTCGGCTTGCCGGTTAGCAAGGAGCGCGAGGTGGTACAGGGTGCGGAGGGCCTCATCGCCTACCATCGACGCGTCGGCGCGCTGCGCGAGAACCTGCCGTTCGACATCGACGGCGTGGTCTACAAGGTGAACAGCCTGGCGGCGCAGCGGCGCCTCGGCTTCGTGGCGCGCGAGCCGCGCTGGGCCGTGGCCCATAAATACCCGGCGCAGGAGGAGATGACCGAGGTCGTCGGCATCGAGGTGCAGGTCGGGCGCACCGGCACGCTCACGCCAGTGGCGCGGCTGCAGCCTGTGTTCGTCGGCGGCGTGACGGTGACCAACGCGACGCTGCACAACGAGGACGAGCTGCGGCGCAAGGACATCTGGGTGGGCGACAAAGTGATCGTGCGCCGTGCCGGCGACGTGATCCCCGAAGTGGTCGGCGTGCGCGAGAAGGGGGCGCGGCGTCCCGAAGACCGGTTCGAAATGCCGGCGCATTGCCCCGTTTGCGGATCTCCGGTCGTGCGCGTCCCGGGCGAGGCGGCGACGCGCTGCACCGGAGGCCTGTATTGCAAGGCGCAGCGCAAGCAGACGCTGCTGCATTTCGCCGGCCGCCGCGCCATGGACATCGAGGGCCTCGGCGAGAAGCTGGTCGACCAGCTGGTCGAGCTCGAGCTGGTGAAGAACCCGGCCGACCTCTACCAGCTGGAGGTGGCGACGCTGGCCGGCCTCGAGCGCATGGCCGAGAAGTCGGCGCAGAACCTGCACGAGAGCATCGAGCGCTCCCGCCATGCCGAGCTGGCGCGCTTCATCTTCGCCCTCGGCATTCCCGGCGTGGGGGAGGAGGTGGCGAAAATCCTGGCGCGCCACTTCGGCGCGCTCGGCGCCTTGCTCGCCGCCGATTGGCCTACGCTCGCGACGGAGAAAGAAACGATCCGCAAGGAAAATGTCCGGCGGAAAAAGAAAGGCGAGCCCCTGCAGGCGGTGCCGCTGGAGGGGATCGGGCCCGAGCTCATGGAAAGCATCGAAAAGTTCGTGCGCGAGCCGCACAATCGCGAGGTGATCGACCGGTTGAGCGGAAATATCGTTCTTGAAGGAAAAATCAGCCTCAAGAGAGCCGGCGACGCCAAGACCTTCGTCCTGACCGGCACGCTTGCCGGGATGACGCGCGACGAGGCGCAGGCTGCGATCGAGGGGAAAGGGCACAAGGTAAGCAGCTCGGTGTCGAAGAACACGGACTTCGTGGTCGCCGGCGGCGACCCCGGCAGCAAAGCCGACAGGGCGCGCAGTCTGGGCGTGCCCGTGCTTGGCGAGAAGGAATTCATGGAACTGTTGCAGAATCTCTGATGGCCATGCCCACTAAGCTCAGAAAAGCCGTGTTTCCGGTCGCCGGCATGGGCAGCCGCTTCCTGCCCGTCACCAAGGCGAGCCCGAAGGAGATGCTGCCGATCGTCGACAAGCCGCTGATCCAGTACGCGGTCGAGGAGGCGGCCGCCGCCGGCATCACCGAGATGGTGTTCGTCACCGGCCGCAACAAGCGCGCGATCGAGGACCACTTCGACAAGGCCTACGAGCTCGAGACCGAGCTCGAGAAGAAGAACAAGACCACGCTGCTCGAGGTGGTGCGGTCGGTGCTGCCAGAGGGCGTGCGCTGCATCTACATCCGGCAAGCCGAGCCGCTCGGCCTGGGCCATGCGGTGCTGTGCGCGCAGCCGGTGGTGGGCAACGAACCCTTTGCGGTGATCCTCGCCGACGACCTGATGGATTCCAAGCCGCCGGCCATGGCGCGCATGGCAGAGGTCTTCGCGCGCGAGGGCGCTTCGCTGCTGGGCGTGGAGGAGGTGCCGCGCGACCAGACGCAAAGCTACGGCATCGTGACGATCGACCCCATGCAGGGCGACCTCGCGCGCATCCACAGCATCGTCGAGAAGCCGAAGCCCGCCGTCGCGCCGTCGAATCTCGCGGTGATCGGCCGCTACGTGCTGACGCCGAGGATCTTCGAGCTGCTCGCGGCGGTGACGCCGGGCGCCGGCGGCGAGATCCAGCTCACCGACGCCATCTCGGCGCTGCTCGCGCACGAGAAAGTCTTCGCGCAGCGCCTGCCCGGGCGGCGCTTCGACTGCGGCTCGAAGCTCGGTTACCTGCAGGCGACGGTCGAGTTCGGGCTGCGCCATTCCGAGACCGGCGAGGGCTTCGCGCGCTACCTGAAGTCACGCTAGACTCGGCGCATGCCCGATTTGCAGAAGGCGTGGGCCTTCCTGGAGGAATCCGAGCTGGTGGCGGGCGCCGACGAAATCGAGTCGGCGGTGCAGCGCCTCGCCGGCGAGATCCGCCGCAAGCTCGGCGAGTCCTACCCGCTGGTCCTCGCGGTGATGGGCGGAGCGGTCGTCTTCGCCGGCCAGATCCTGCCGCGGCTGCGCTTCCCGCTCGACTTCGACTATATCCACGCCACCCGCTACGGCCTCGCGACGCGCGGCACGCAAATCCAGTGGCGCGTCAGCCCGCCGCCGGACATCGCCGGCCGCGCCGTGCTGGTGCTCGACGATATCCTCGACGGCGGCGATACGATGGCGGCGATCCGCGAGAAGCTGCTCGGGCTCGGCGCGAAATCCTTCCATTGCGCCGTGCTGGTGGAGAAAAAACTGAAGATCGAGAAGCCGATCCGCCCAGACTTCGTCGGCCTGCCGGTCGCCGACCGCTTCGTCTTCGGCTGCGGCATGGACGCGAAGGGCTTCTGGCGCAACCTGCCCGAGATCCGGGCGATGAAGGGGACCTGAGGCTTTGCTCGCGATCATCGGCGGCAGCGGCCTGTCGCAGCTCGGCTCGCTCGAAGTGACTCGGCGGCAGGTGGTGCGGACGCCTTACGGCGAGCCGTCCGGCGCGCTCACTTTCGGGCGCATCGCCCATTGCGACGTCGTGTTCCTCGCGCGGCACGGCTACGGCCACACCATCGCGCCGCACGAGGTGAACTACCGCGCCAACGTGTGGGCGCTGAAGGAGGTCGGCGCGAGCGAGGTCGTGTCGGTCGCCTCGGTCGGCGGCATCCGCAACGACACCTGGCCGGGCGCGCTGATGCTGCCGCACCAGGTCATCGACTACACCTGGGGCCGGCCGTCGACTTTCTATGAAGGGGCGGGCGTGGCGGTCAATCACATCGACTTCACCGAGCCGTACTCGCGGCGCCTGCGCGAGCAGCTGCTCGCCGCCGCCGTCCGCTGCGGCGAGACCCTGGCGGACGGCGCCGTGTACGCCGCGACGCAGGGCCCGCGACTGGAGAGCGCCGCCGAGATCAACCGCCTGGAGCGCGACGGCGCCGACGTGGTCGGCATGACCGGCATGCCCGAGGCGGCGCTCGCGCGCGAGATCAGCCTGGAGTACGCCGCCATCGCGGTGGTGGCGAATTACGCCGCCGGCCGCGGCGACAGCGCGCGCGCCGTCCCGCTCGACAAGATCGGCAGCGTGCTCGACGAGGCGATGGGACGCGTGCGGCGCATCATCGGCGGCTTCTGCGAGGCGAAGAAGTGATCCGGCCGGTGCTTCGCATGGGCGATCCCAGGTTGTTGCAGGTTTCTTCCCCGGTAGAAAATTTCGGAACAGAAGAACTCAAGAACCTTCTGACCGACATGCGGGACACCATGGCGCACCTCAACGGCGCCGGGCTCGCCGCGCCGCAGATCGGCGTCGGCCTGCGCGTGGTGATCTTCGGCGTGAAGTCGAACCCGCGCTATCCCGACGTCGAAGAGGTGCCCGACACGGTGCTGGTCAATCCGCAGATCACTCCGCTCGGCGAAGAATTGGAAGAGGGCTGGGAGGGCTGCCTCTCGGTGCCGGGCATGCGCGGCGTGGTGCCGCGCTTCGCGCGCCTGCGCTACGCCGGCTTCGACGAGACCGGCCAGCGTTTCGTGCGCGAAGCCGGCGGCTTCCACGCGCGGGTGGTGCAGCACGAGTGCGACCACCTCGACGGGCTTCTGTACCCGATGCGCATCCGCGACTTCAGCCGCTTCGGCTTCATCGAGGAGCTGTTCCCGGGCGAGGACCTGCCGGCCGAGGATTGATGCAGACCGTCTTCGATGCGCCGGGCGAGAAGGTCCGCCTCGACGCCGTTTCCTGCGAGCCGCCGAAGAGCCTGACCAAGGAGAAGGCGCGCGCCCGGCTCGCCGAGCTTGGCGAGGAGCTGTTCGCCCTGCAGGACGAGATGTGGGGCTCGAAAGTTAGCGCCGTGATGGTCGTGCTGCAGGGGCGCGACGGCGCGGGCAAGGACGGCGCCATCAAGAACGTGGCCGGCTGTCTGAACCCCCGCGGCGTCAACGTCGTTTCCTTCGGCGTGCCGACGCTCGAGGAGCGCCAGCACGACTTTCTCTGGCGGGTGCACAAACACGCGCCGCGCCTCGGCGAGTTCGCCATCTTCAACCGCTCGCACTACGAGGACGTGCTGGTCGCCCGCGTACACCGGCTGGTACCGAAGAAGCTGTGGCGCGAGCGCTACGGCCACATCGCCGACTTCGAGGAGCTGCTCGCCGAGCACGGCACCATCGTGCTGAAGTATTTCCTGCACATCAGCAGGAAGGAGCAGAAGGAGCGGCTGCTCGAGCGCGAGCGCCGGCCGGAAACCGCCTGGAAGCTCAGTGCCGGCGATTGGGAAGAGCGCGACTACTGGGACGAGTACACCGAGGCGTACGAGGACGCGATCTCGAAGACGGCGGCGCCGCACGCGCCCTGGATCGTCGTGCCCGCCAACGCCAAGTGGTACCGCGATCTAGTAGTTGCCGAGTCCGTCGTCGAGGCGCTGCGCCGCTGCCGCAAGGGCTGGGAGAAGACGCTGAAGGACCTGGCGCGCGAGCGTCGCGCGGCGCTCGCCGCCTGGCGGCTGGAGCGCGAGAAGCGCTAGATCGTCAGCTCTTTCGCCAGGTCCTGCTCGAGCTGCAGGACCTTTTTCGAGTTCGACAGCGCCCCGCCGGAGATGAGGAACACGTCCTCGGCGCGGTCGCCGAGCGTGTTGACGCGGGCGGTCTGCAAGTTGATCTGGTAGCGCGCGAGCGTGCGGGCGACGCTGTAGAGCAGGCCCGGCCGGTCCGACGCGACCAGGGTCAGCACATGGTACGAGCCGCGCTCGTCGGGGCGGATGTCCACCACCGGCGAGATCGGGAAGTGGCGCACGCGGCGCGAGAGGCGCCCGCCGAGCGGCGGGCCGAGCGGCGTCTGCGAATCCACCTGCGCGGCGAGCTCGCTTTCGATGCGCTCGATCTTGTCACGGTAGTGCGCGTCGGCGCCCTGGCCAAGCACGAGGAAGGTGTCGAGCGCATAGCCATGGCGCGTGGTGTGCACCTTCGCTTCGACTATGTTGAAGCCGGCGCGCTCGAAGTAGCCGCATAGACGCGCGAAGAGCGACTCGCGGTCCTTCGTGTAGATCATCACCTGCAGCCCCTCGCCGAAGGGGGCGAGGCGCGCCTTGACCACCGGCTTGTCGGCGTCCACGCGGTAGTGCAGGGTGCGCGTCTGCCAGGCGATTTCCTGCGGGTCGTGGCGCAGGAAGTAGGGCGTGTCGAGCTGCGCCCAGAGCTTGTCCTGGACGTGCTCGGACAGGTCGTAGAGGCGCAGCAGGCGAACCGCCTCGGCCTGCTTCTCGGCGATCGCGGCGTCGCGGGCGAGCGGCTGGCCGGTCAGCACGCGCCGTGTCGCGTGGTAGAGGTCTTCGAGCAGCTTCGCCTTCCACGCGTTCCATACCTTCGGGCTCGTGCCGCGCACATCCGCCACCGTCAGCAGGTACAAGGCGACGAGCTTGCGCTCGGTGCCGACGCGCCCGGCGAACGCGCGCACCACCTCGGGGTCGTGGACGTCCTGCTTTTGCGCCACGGCGGACATCGACAGATGGTTCTCGACCAGGAACGCCACGAGGTCGGCGTCCTCGGCGGACAGACCATGTCTTTTGCAAAAATTCCTGACATCAACGGCGCCGAGTGCCGAATGATCGCCGCCGCGGCCCTTCGCGATGTCGTGATACAGCGCGGCGACGTAGAGCAGCCAGCGCCGGTCGAAGCCGCTCATCAGCTCACTGCACAGCGGATACTCGTGCGCGAACTCGGGCATGCCGAAGCGGCGCACGTTGCGCAGCACCATCAGGATGTGCTGGTCGACGGTGTAGACGTGGAACAGATCGTGCTGCATCTGGCCGACGATCGAGCCGAACTCGGGCAGGTAGCGGCCGAGGATGCCGTACTGGTTCATGCGGCGGAACTCGTGCACGATGCCGCGCGGCTGCTGCAGGATCTGCACGAACAGGAGCCGCGCCGTCGGGTCGCGGCGGAAGCGTGCGTCGATGCGCCGCCGCGCGCGCCACAGCGCCCGCAGCGTGCGGGCGCTCATGTTGCGCAGCTCCGGGTGCTGCATCATCAGCAGGAAGCTCTCGAGGATGGCGGTCGGCTCGCGCTCGAACAGATCTTCCTCCACCGCCTCGAGCAGCTCGCCGCGCATCCGGAAGCGCTCGTTGAGCGGCCGGATCGCGAGATCGCGCCGCGGCATGAGCCGCGCCTGCAGGTTCTGCAGCAGGATCGCGTTCAGCTGGGTGACCGTCTTCGCGGCGCGGTAGTAGCGCTGCATCATGGCTTCGCTCGCGCGCCGGTCCGGCGTGTCCGCGTCGCCGAACTGCGCGGCGAGGGCGTTCTGGAAATCGAACACCACGCGGTCTTCGCGCCGGCCGGCGAGGTAGTGCAGCCGGATGCGCATGTCCTGGAACGCCGCCTCGGTGCGCGCGAGCTGGCGCGCTTCGTGCCGCTCGAGCAGGCCGTGCGTCACCAGGTCGTTCCAGGTGCGGCCGAGGCCCGCGGCGCGCGCCACCCATTGGATCGTCTGCAGGTCGCGCAGGCCGCCGGGCGCCTCCTTCAGGTTCGGTTCGAGCGAGTAGGGCGAGTCCTGGTGCTTGGCATGGCGCTGCTCCTGCTCGAGCTTCTTCGCCTTGAAGAACGCGACCGGGTCGAGCTGCTCCTCGAGCCCCGCCTGCAGGCCGCGGAACAGGTTGCGGCTGCCGGTGAGGAAGCGCGCTTCGAGCAGCGTGGTTTGGATGGTGATGTCCGCCGCCGCGTTCTCGAGGCAGCTCGCCGCCGTGCGCACGCTGGGGCCGACCTCCAGCCCGATGTCCCAGAACGTGCCGATCAGCCGCTCGAGGCGCTCCCGCTCGGCCGGCCCGGGCTCGGCGGGCAGCAGCACCAGCAGGTCGATGTCGGAATAGGGGTAGAGCTCGCCGCGGCCGTAGCCGCCGGTGGCGACCAGCGCCGCGTCGCCGGCCGGCTCGATGTCGGCCCAAAGGGCTTTCACCGTGCGGTCGATGAGCTGCGCGTGCCGCTGCAGCAGCACGCGCGGCTCGGGTTTCTCGAGGTAGGACCGGCGCAGCGCCTCGCGCCCGGCCGCGACCTGCTCGCGCAAGGCGTCGGACGGCCGCAGGACCGCGCTCATCGGCTCGCCGAGAGCAGGGCCGGGGCGGGAACCGCGCCGGCGGAGGTGGTCAGGACCTCGAAGCCGTCCTCGGTCACCGCCACCGTGTGCTCCCACTGGGCCGACAGGCTGTGGTCCTTGGTGACGATGGTCCAGCCGTCGGCGAGCTCGCGGATGCCGGGCTTGCCGGCGTTGATCATCGGCTCGACGGTGAAGGTCATGCCGGGCTCGAGCACCAGGCCGGTGCCCGGCTTGCCGTAGTGCAGGACCTGCGGCTCCTCGTGGAACTTGCGGCCGATGCCGTGCCCGCAGAACTCGCGCACCACCGAGAAGCCGTGCTTTTCCGCGTGCGCCTGGATTGCCGCGCCGAGGTCGCCCAGGCGCGCGCCCGGCCGTACCGCCTGGATGCCGAGCCACATGCACTCGTGGGTCACGTCGACCAGGCGGCGCGCCTGGATGCTCGGCTCGCCGACATAGAACATGCGGCTGCAGTCGCCGTGGTAGCCATCCTTGATGACGGTGATGTCGATGTTGAGGGTGTCGCCGGTCTTCAGCACCCGCTCGCCGGGAATGCCGTGGCAGACCTGGTGGTTCACCGAGGTGCAGATCGACTTCGGGAACGGCTTATAGCCGGGCGGGGCGTAGTTGAGCGGCGCCGGGACCGTGTGCTGGACATCGACCATGTATTCATGGCACAGGTCGTTCAGCTTTCCGGTCGTCACCCCGGCGCGCACGTGGGGCGTGATGAAGTCGAGCACCTCGGAAGCGAGCTTGCCGGCAATGCGCATGCGCCCGATCTCTTCCGGGCTCTTCAGGACTACGGCCATTGGTCTGATTATGCTAGAATTTTGGGCTGATTTGCGTCACCGCAAGCCAAATTGGCTGACGCAAACCAAATTTCCTGCAGCCCGCGTAAGGGTGATTCCGAACGGAATCCTAGGGCCTCGCAGCAGACCAACCCTAACTGGAGAGTGAAGTGTCGGCAACAATGCGTCAAATGCTGGAAGCCGGGGTCCACTTTGGACACCAGACCCGGTACTGGAATCCGAAGATGGCGCCGTACATCTTCGGCCATCGCAACAAGATCCACATCATCAACCTGGAGCGCACGCTCGAGATGTACCAGGGCGCGCTCAAGTTCGCCAAGCAGCTGACGGCGAACCGCGGCAGCCTGCTGTTCGTCGGCACCAAGCGCCAGGCGCGCGAGATCCTGCGCGAGGAGGCGATCCGCTGCCAGATGCCGTTCGTCGACCACCGCTGGCTCGGCGGCATGCTGACGAACTTCAAGACCGTCAAGGCGTCCATCAAGCGTCTGAAAGAGATGGAGGCCATGTCGCAGGACGGCACCTTCGAGCGCATCTCGAAGAAGGAGGGCCTCGGCCTGCAGCGCGAGATGGCGAAGCTGCAGCGCTCGCTCGGCGGTATCAAGGAGCTCGGCGCGCCGCCCGATGCGCTGTTCGTGATCGACGTCGGCTACCAGAAGGGCGCGGTGCAGGAGGCCAACAAGCTCGGCATCCCGGTGATCGGCGTGGTCGACACCAACCATACGCCCGAGGGCATCGACTACGTGATCCCCGGCAACGACGATTCGAGCCGCGCGATCAGGCTCTACGCGCGCGGCATGGCCGATGCGGTGCTGGAAGGCCGCAGCCAGGCGCTGGAAGACACGGTGGCCGCCTCGCGCGACGAATTCGTCGAGGTGGAAGAGGAAGAAGGCGCGAAGTAGTGCGCAACAGCGAGAACCACAAGAAAGGGGCCTCGCGCCCCTTTTTTTCAACCTGGTAAGGAGCTGGCAAGGATGGCGGAGATCAGTGCAGCGCTGGTGAAGGAGCTCCGCGAGCTCACCGGCCTGGGGATGATGGAGTGCAAGAAGGCGCTGGCCGAAGCCGGCGGCGACCTGAAGAAGGCCGAGGAGCTGCTGCGCGTGAAGAGCGGCGCCAAGGCGAGCAAGGCGGCGAGCCGCATCGCGGCCGAAGGCGTGGTCGGCACCTTCGTCTCGCCCGATGGCAAGGTCGGCGCTCTGGTCGAGCTCAACTGCGAGACCGACTTCGTCGCCAAGAACGACGAGTTTCTCGCCTTCGCTCGCTCTCTCGCAGAGGCCGCTGCGACGCAGAATCCGCAGGACGTCGCACAACTCGCGTCGGGCAAGGTGGAAGAACGCCGCCAGGCGTTGATCCAGAAGATCGGCGAGAACATGACCATCCGCCGCTTCAAGCGGCTGACGGCCAAAGGGAAGCTCGCCCTCTACGTGCACGGCGTGAAGATCGGCGTGCTGGTGGATTTCGAGGGACCGGACGACACCGCCAAGGACGTGGCGATGCATATCGCCTTTGCCAAGCCGCAGTACATGACCAAGGACCAGGTCCCGGCCGACATCGCGCAGCGCGAGCGCGAGATCCAGCTCGCACGGGCAAAGGAATCGGGCAAGCCACCGGAGATCGCTGCCAAGATGGTGGAGGGCTCCCTCAACAAGTTCCTCGGCGAGCAGACGCTGCTCGGCCAGCCGTTCGTCAAGGACGACAAGCAGACCGTGGAGAAGATTCTCGCGGCCAAGAAGGCGAAGGTGAACGCCTATGTCTTCCTGGTTGTCGGAGAGGGAATCGAAAAGGCGCAGCCGACTCACTGAGTGATGCCGCGCAGTGACACCTAAATACAAAAGGATCCTCCTCAAGCTGTCGGGCGAAGCCCTGATGGGAGAGGATCCTTACGGCATCAACCGGCAGACGATCGAGGACATCGTCGGCGAGGTGGCGCAGATCGCGCGCCTCGGCGTCGAGATCGGGCTGGTGATCGGCGGCGGCAACATCTTCCGCGGCGTGGCGCCGGGCGCGGCGGGCATGGATCGCGCCACCGCCGACTACATGGGAATGCTCGCCACGGTGATGAACGCGCTGGCGCTTTCTGACGCGATGCGTCAGGCGGGCATCGCGAGCCGCGTGCAGTCGGCGCTCAACATCGAGCAGGTGGTCGAGCCCTACATCCGCGGCAAGGCGATCCGCTATCTGGAAGAAGGCAAGGTGGTGATCTTTGCCGCCGGCACCGGTAATCCGTTCTTCACCACCGACACCGCGGCGGCGCTGCGCGGTAGCGAGATGGGCGCCGAGATCGTGCTGAAGGGCACCAAGGTCGACGGCATCTACACCGCCGACCCCAAGCGCGACCCGCGCGCGCAGCGCTACTCGAAGATCAGCTTCGACGAGGCGATCGCGCGCAACCTCAAGGTCATGGACGCGACCGCGCTCACGCTGTGCCGGGACCAGAAGCTGCCGATCAACGTCTTCAGCATTTTCAAGAAGGACGCGCTGCGCCGCGTGGTCCTCGGCGAGGACGAGGGCACGCTGGTTCACGTATGATTGCCCGTATCGGGAGGCCGCAATGGCATTGGTAATCGCGGATCTGAAAAAGCAGACCGAGCAGAAGATGGACAAGAGCATCCAGGCCTTCAAGGCCGACCTCGGCAAGGTGCGCACCGGTCGCGCGCATACCGGGCTGCTCGACCACATCATGGTCGACTACTACGGCTCGCCGACGCCGCTCAACCAGGTCGCCAAGGTGATCCTGCTCGACGCGCGCACCATCGGCGTGACCCCCTTCGAGAAGAAGATCACGCAGGCGATCGAGAAGGCGATCCGCGAGTCCGACCTCGGCTTGAACCCCGCGGCGCAAGGCGAGACGGTGCGGGTGCCGATGCCGTCGCTGACCGAGGAGCGGCGCAAGGAGCTGATCAAGGTCGTCAAGCACGAGGCCGAGAACGCGCGCGTGGCGGTGCGCAACCAGCGCCGCGACGCCATTCAGCACCTGAAGGAAGGCCTCAAGAAAGGCGAGGCGTCGGAGAACGACGAGCGTCGCGCGCAGGACGAGGTGCAGAAGATGACCGACAAGCACGTCGCCGAGATCGACCGCCTGCTGGCGGAAAAAGAGAAAGAGCTGCTCGCGGTATGACCCACGCCAGCTCGACCAAGGAGATTCCAGCCGAGCGCAACGTGCCGCGGCACGTCGCCGTCATCATGGACGGCAACGGCCGCTGGGCCAAGAAGCGGCGGCTGCCGCGCATCGCCGGCCATCGCCGCGGCGTCGAGGCGGTGCGCGCCGCCGTCAAGGCCTGCGCCGAGCTGGGCGTCGAGTACCTCACGCTGTTCGCCTTCAGCTCCGAGAACTGGCGGCGGCCGGCGGAAGAGGTGGCGCTGCTGATGCAGCTGTTCCAGATCGCGCTGTCGAGTGAAGTCGACAAGCTGCACCGCAATGGCGTGCGGCTCAAGGTGGTCGGCGACACCAGCCGCTTCGACCCTACCATCCGCCGGCTGATCGCGCAGGGCGAGCGGCTCACCGCCGAAAACCGCGGGCTCACGCTCACCGTCGCCGCGAACTACGGCGGCCGCTGGGACATCCTGCAGGCCGCCAACCGCTTCATCGCTGCCAATCCGGGCAAGGAGATCGCCGAGGAGCTGCTCGCGCCCTACCTGGCGATGAGCTACGCGCCCGAGCCGGATCTGTTCATCCGCACCGGCGGCGAGCAGCGTGTCAGCAACTTCCTGCTGTGGCAGCTCGCCTACAGCGAGCTGTATTTCACCGAGACGCTCTGGCCGGATTTCGACGCCGCTGCGCTGGGCGAGGCGATCGAGTCGTACCGCGCGCGCGAGCGGCGCTTCGGCCGCACCAGCGAGCAGCTCGAAGCGTCGCGGCGCGCCGAGGTCGCCTGAGCCCAGGGCTCGTTGCGCGGCTCGGGACGGCGGCGGTGCTGATCGCCGGCCTGCTCGCAGCGCTGCTATTTTTGCCGCGGCAATGGCTGGCCGGCGTGGTCGCCGTGATCGTCGGCGCAGCGGCGCTCGAATGGGCGCGGCTCTGCCGCCTCGGCGCCGACGGCGCGAAGCTCTACGCGGCGGCATTCATCACCACCTACCTGATCCTGGTCTCGGCCGGCGTCGACCGCATCGTGTTCGCGACCGGCGCCGCGTTCTGGCTATTCGTGGCGATTCCCTGGGTGCTGCGCGGAGTCGCGCCGAGCCAGGCGCCCGCGCTCGCGCTCGCCGGCTTCGCAATCCTTCTGCCTGCGGCTCTCGCCATGGTCGCGCTGCGCCCGGCGCAGCTGATCCTCGTCATCGCGCTCACCTCGATCGCCGATACGGCCGCCTATTTCTGCGGTCGCGCCTGGGGCCGCCACAAACTTGCGCCCGCGATCAGCCCGGGAAAGAGCTGGGAGGGCGCGGCTGCCGGACTGGGGGCGGGGCTTGCCTACGCTATCATCTGCGCAGCATGGTTCGACGAGGCCGCCTGGGCGCCCTACGTGGGCGCGGCGGCGCTGCTGGTGGTCATGAGCATCTTCGGAGACCTTTTCGAGTCGGCGGCGAAGCGCCAGGCGGCGGTCAAGGACAGCGGCTCGATCTTGCCCGGCCACGGCGGCGTGCTCGACCGCATCGACAGCGCGACCGCGACCCTGCCGCTTGCGGCGCTGCTCTGGCCGCTGCTGGAGGGAATCAAGTGAATCTGGCCATCCTCGGCGCCACCGGCTCGATCGGCAAGAGCACGCTCGACGTGGTCGCGCGGCATCCGCAGCGCTATCGCGTCTTCGCGCTGAGCGCCAACGGCTCGGCCGAGGCGCTGCTCGAGCTGTGCCGCAGGCACAAGCCGCGCTACGCGGTCCTTTCCGGCGCCGTCGAGAGCCGCGACTTGGCGAAAAGGTTTCTGGAAGAGAAGACCGAGCTTCTGTTCGGCGCCGGCGCACTCGAGCAGATCGCCGCACATCCCGACTGCGACGCGGTGATGGCGGCGATCGTCGGCGCCGCCGGCCTCGCCTCGACGCTCGCCGCATCGCGCGCCGGCAAGCGCGTGCTGCTCGCCAACAAGGAGGCGCTGGTCATGACCGGGCCGCTGATGATGGCGGCGGCGCAGCAGAGCGGCGCCCAGGTGCTTCCGGTCGATAGCGAGCACAACGCGGTGTTCCAATGCTTTTCCGACAGCCGAGTCATCAAGAAGATCGTGCTGACCGCCTCCGGCGGGCCGTTCCGCAGCACGCCGCTGGAGCGCCTCGCCGGCGTCACCCCCGAGCAGGCCTGCGCGCACCCGAACTGGGTGATGGGCCGCAAGATCTCGGTCGATTCGGCCACCATGATGAACAAGGCGCTCGAGGTGATCGAGGCGCGCTGGCTGTTCGGCCTGCCGCCCGAGCGCATCGAGGTGCTGATCCATCCGCAGAGCATCGTGCATTCGCTGGTCGAATACCTGGACGGCTCCATGCTCGCGCAGCTTTCCAACCCCGACATGCGCGTGCCGATCGCGCACGCGCTCGCCTGGCCGGAGCGCACGGAGTCCGGCGCTGCGTCGCTCGACCTTGCCGCGGTGAAGAACCTTTCGTTCGAGCGGCCCGACGAGCGCCGCTTTCCCTGCCTCAAGCTCGCCTACGCCGCGCTGCGCGCCGGCGGCACGGCGCCCGCAACGCTCAACGCGGCAAACGAGGTGGCAGTGCAGGCGTTCCTTGACGGCCGGCTGCCCTTCACTGGCATCGGCGAAGTGATCGACAGCACCCTCGCGCGCTGCGAGACGCAGCCGGCGGACGACCTCGCCGCCGTGCTCGACGCCGACGCGCAGGCGCGGCGCACCGCGGCGGCGCTGGTCCTGGCGGAGGCCGCGTGAGCCTGCTGCAGAACTACGTCCTGCCGTTCCTCTTCGCGCTGGCGGTGCTGATCGTGGTGCACGAGTATGGCCACTACCTCGTCGCCCGGCTGTGCCGCGTAAAGGTTCTGCGCTTTTCGCTGGGTTTTGGAAGACCTTTATTTACCAAAACAGCCGGCGAAGACCGCACCGAATGGGTGATCGCCGCGATTCCCTTCGGCGGCTACGTCAAGATGCTCGACGAGCGCGAAGGACCGGTAGCGCCGGAGGAGGCGCACCGCGCCTTCAACCGGCAGACGGTCTGGAAGCGCTTCGCCATCGTCATCGCCGGGCCGCTCTTCAATTTCGCCTTCGCGGTGATCCTCTACACCGGCCTGTTCATGAACGGCGTGCCCGAGGCGACGCCGGTGCTCGCCGAGCCGCCCG
Organism: Burkholderiales bacterium; assembly: GCA_036496555.1. Classification (GTDB taxonomy): domain Bacteria; phylum Pseudomonadota; class Gammaproteobacteria; order Burkholderiales; family SG8-39; genus SCGC-AG-212-J23. The sequence goes on from DASXKY010000072.1 coordinate 37,116, forward strand.
CGGGTACTCTCGCCGCCGCCGCCGGCCTGCACGGCGGCGACACCGTGCGCTCGCTCGACGGCGAGGCCGTCACCACCTGGCAGGACTTTCGCTGGCGCATGCTGCAGGCCGCGCTTCAGCGGCAGACGATCGAGATCGAGACGCTCGACGCGCGCGGACATATCGCCGGGGCGCGCCTCGACCTCGGCGGCGTGCAGCCCGAAGACCTGGAGAAGGACCTCCTCGGTGGCGTTGGCCTCGCGCTGCAGCGGCCGGTGCTGGAGCCGGTGATCGGCAAGGTGGAGCCGGGCCCCGGCGCGCGCGCCGGGCTGCAGCCGGACGACCGCATCACCGGCATAGACGGCGCGCCGGTGAAGACCTGGGACGACGTGGTGCGGATCATCCAGCAGAACCCGGGCAAGCGCGTCGCTTTCGGCGTCGTGCGCGAGGGGCGGGCGCTGGCGCTCGACGTGACACCGGACAGCGTGCGCAGCGGCGAGCGCAGCATCGGCCGCGTCGGCATCGGCGTGCGCGACAGCGACAAGTTCTATACCGAGGTGCGCTACGGGCTCGGCGTCAGCCTGGTCAAGTCGGTCGACAAGACCGTCGAGATCTCGCTCTTCAGCCTGAAAATCCTCGGCAAGATGCTGCTCGGCCAGGTGTCGTGGAAGCACCTGTCCGGGCCGCTCACCATCGCCGACGCGGCGGGGCAGTCGGCGCAGATGGGACTCAGCTACTTCCTCAACTTCCTCGCCGTGATCAGCATCAGCCTCGGCGTGCTGAACCTGCTGCCGATCCCGCTGCTCGACGGCGGGCACCTCATGTACTACGCGATCGAGGTCGCGAAGGGCAGGCCCGTCTCCGAGCGCGCGATCGAGCTCGGGCAGCGCGTCGGCCTGGCGCTGCTGCTGGTGATGATGGCGTTCGCCTTCTACAACGACCTGAACCGCCTCATAACCGGCTGAAATGCGCAGCTGAATGGCCCTACGCAGCAGGTTCCTCGCCGCGGTGTTTGCAGCGTGCCTGGCCGCGGCCGTCGCCGACGCTGGAGCGCAGGTATTCCAGCCGTTCACCGTGAAGGACATCCGGGTCGAGGGCCTGCAGCGCACCGAGCCCGGCACGGTGTTCAGCTACCTGCCGGTCAAGGTAGGCGAGACGATGGACACCCAGAAGGCGCAGCAGGCGGTGCGCGCGCTGTTCGCCACCGGCTTCTTCTCCGACGTGCGTCTGGAGGCCGAGGGCAACGTCCTGGTGGTGCAGGTGAACGAGCGGCCGGCGATCGCGCAGATCGATTTCGTCGGCATGAAGGAGTTCGAACCCGAAGTGGTGCGCAAGGTGCTGCGCGAAAACGGCCTCGCCGAAGGCCTGATCTTCGACCGCTCGGTGCTCGAGCTCGCCGAGCAGGAGCTGAAGAAGCAGTACCTGTCGCGCGGCATGTACGCGGTGCAGGTGCAGACCACCGTCACGCCGCTCGAGCGCAACCGCGTCGGCGTGAACATCAACATCACCGAGGGCGAGGTAGCCAAGATCCGCGGCATCAACATCGTCGGCGCGGAAGCGTTCTCGGAGAGCGAGCTCACCGGCCAGATGGCCTCGCGCGTGCCCGGCTGGCTCACCTGGTACACCAAGCTCGACCGCTACGCGCGCGAGCGGCTCTCGGGCGACCTGGAGGCGCTGCGCTCCTATTACCAGAACCGCGGCTACCTCGACTTCACGATCGAGTCGACGCAGGTCGGCATCACGCCCGACCGGCGCGACATCTACATCACCGTCAACGTCCAGGAGGGCGAGAAGTACACCGTCACTGAAGTCCAGCTGTCCGGCAACCTGCTGGTGCCGCGCGAGGCGCTGGAGAAGCTGATCCAGATCAAGGCCGGCGAGGTGTTCTCGCGCGAGAAGCTGACAGCGAGCACCAAGGCGATCGCCGACCGCCTCGGCAACGACGGCTATGCCTTCGCCAACGCCAATGCCATCCCGCGCATCGACAAGGAGAAGCGCACGGTGGCGTTCAACATCGTGGTCGACCCCGGCCGCCGCGTCTACGTGCGCCGCATCGAGGTGGCCGGCAACACCAAGACGCGCGACGAGGTGGTCCGGCGCGAGATGCGCCAGCTCGAGGGCGCCTACTACGACGCCTCGAAGATCCAGCTTTCGCGCCGGCGCATCGACCGCACGCAGTTCTTCAGCGAGGTCGGCGTCGAGACGCACGCAGTGGAAGGCAACTCGGACCAGGTCGACGTGGTGTACAACGTGAAAGAGCGGCCGACCGGCTCGCTGATGCTCGGCATCGGCTTCTCGAGCGTGGAGAAGGTGGCGGTCTCGGCCTCGGTGCGGCAAGCGAACGCCTTCGGCACCGGCAAGTACCTCTCGGCGAACATCAGCGCAGGCAGCGTGAACCAGATCTATTCGCTGTCCTACCTCAACCCGTACTGGACGGTGGACGGCGTGAGCCAGGGCTTCGACATCTACCGGCGCAAGACCGACGCTTCGGCGCTGGCCGTCGGCCCGTACAAGATGGACGCGCTCGGCGGCGGCATCAAGTTCGGCTACCCGGTGTCGGAGTTGGTGGCGATCGACTTCGGCTTCAATCTGGAGCAGACGCAGCTGGAAACCTTCGACACCAGCCCGGTGCAGTACATCAACTTCGTCAGCCAGTTCGGCAGCCAGTACTTCTATAAAAGCGTGACCGCCGGCATCGCGCGCGACTCGCGCGACAGCATCCTGCAGACGCGGCGCGGCAGCGTCCAGCGCTTCTCCACCGAGTTCGCGAGCGGCGACCTGGAGTATTACAAGCTCACCGTGCAGGACTCGTGGTACTACCCGCTCTCGCAGAGCGTCACATCGCTGCTGCGCGCCGAATTCGGTTATGCCGGCGGCCTCGCCGGCAAGCCGCTGCCGTTTTTCAAGGCGTATTTCGCTGGTGGCCCGGATTCAGTGCGCGGCTATCGGCCGTTCTCGCTCGGTCCGCAAGACGACATCGGCAACACCCTCGGCGGGAATCGCCGGCTGATCGTCGGCAGCGAGCTGCTGTTCCCGGTGCCCGGCGCCGACAAGGAGGCGTCGCTGCGGCTATCGACCTTCATCGACGGCGGCCAGGTTTACGGCGAGGGCGCCAAGGTCGACCTGCACGAAATGCGCTACGCGGCGGGCATCGGCCTGTCGTGGCTGTCGCCTTTCGGTCCGCTGAAGATCTCGTTCTCGGTGCCCCTGAACGACAAGCCCGGGGACCAGTTGCAGAGCGTACAATTCACTTTCGGCACCGGATTCTGAGGCCTGTCGTGAGGCAATACGCAATGAAGCTGAAACCTCTCGTGCTCGGCGCCGCGCTCCTCGGCGCGGCGCTCCATTCTTCCGCGCAGCAGCCCGCCGCCGCCCCGCAGGCCGGCAAGTTCGGCTTCGTCAACACCGAGCGCATTCTGCGCGAGGCGGCGCCGGCGCAGCGCGCGCAGAAGAAGATCGAGGCCGAGTTCAAGAAGCGCGACGAGGAGCTCGCCAAGGTCGCCAGCGATCTGAAGAAGCAGCAGGACGACCTCGAGAAAAACGGCGTGACCATGAGCGAGGCCCAGCGCCGCCAAAAGGAACGCGACTTCGGCGAGATGAACCGCGACTTCCAGAGGAAGCAGCGCGAGTTCCGCGAGGACCTCAACCAGCGGCGCAACGAGGAGCTCGCCCAGGTAGTGCAGCAGGCGAACGGCGTGATCCGCCAGATCGCCGAGCAGGAGAAGTACGACATCATCTTCCAGGACGCCGTCTTCGCGAGCGCACGCATAGACATCACCGAAAGGGTGATCAAGGCGCTGGACGCGGGCAAGCCGCCCGCGAAGTGACGCGATGGCCGGGGCGCTGACGCTCGGGGAGATCGCCTCGCGCCTGGGCGGCCGCATCGCCGGCGACGCCGCCACGGTGATCCGTCAGGTCGCCTCGCTGGAGGAGGCCGGCGCCGGCCAGATCGCCTTCCTCATGGGAGCGAAGCACCGCGCCAAGCTGGCCGCGACGCGCGCGGCGGCGGTGATCCTTTCGCCCGCCGACGAACGGTTCACCACGCGTCCGCGCATCGTTTGCGACAACCCTTACGCCTACTACGCGCGCGTGTCGCAGATCTTCAATCCCCTGGTGGTGCAGGAGCCCGGCATCCATCTTTCGGCAGTGGTGGCGCCCGGCGCGCGGCTCGGCGCGCGGGTCTCCATTGGCGCCGGCTGCGTGATCGGCGCGGGCGTCGCGATCGGCGACGACACCTGCCTCTACCCGCGCGTGGTCGTCTACCCGGGCTGCACGATCGGCGCACGCTGCATCGTCCAGGCCGGCGCGGTGATCGGCGCCGACGGCTTCGGCAACGCGCGCGAGGCCGGGCGCTGGATCAAGATTCCGCAGCTCGGCTCGGTGCGCATCGGCGACGATGTCGAGATCGGCGCCAACACCACCATCGACCGCGGCCACCTCGGCGACACCGTGATCGAGGAGGGCGCGCGGCTCGACAACCAGATCCAGGTCGGCCACAACACGCGCATTGGCGCGCATACCGCCATCGCGGGATGCGTCGGCATCGCCGGCAGCGCAGACATCGGCCGGCGCTGCACCTTCGGCGGCGCGGCGATGGTGCTCGGCCACCTGCGCATCGTCGACGACGTGCACGTCGGCGCCGGCACGATGGTGTCCCGCTCGATCCTCAAGTCCGGCGAGTACGCCGGCTTTTTCCCGATCGACGAGAGCAAGGCGTGGGCGCGCAATGCCGTCCACATCCGGCATCTCGGCGACCTGACCGACCGCATTCGGATCCTCGAGAAGACGAAGAAGGCGAAGAAGCAGGCCAAGCCAACCGGGAGGAAGAAGCATGACTGAGATGGGCGTCGAGGAGATCCTGCAGCACCTGCCGCACCGCTACCCGATGCTGATGATCGACCGCGTGCTCGTGCGCGAGCCCGGCAAGCGGGTGGTCGCGATCAAGAACGTCTCGGCGAACGAGCCCTTCTTCCAGGGTCATTTTCCGGGGCGGCCCATCATGCCGGGCGTGCTGATCCTCGAGGCGATGGCGCAGGCGGCTGGGCTCTGCTTCGCCGGTGATCCGAACCGCAAGCAGGAATACGTCTACTACTACGCCGGCATCGACGGCGCGCGCTTCAAGCGGCCCGTGGTTCCCGGCGACCGCCTCGAACTGGAGGTCAAGCTCGAGCGGCTCCTGCGCAACATCGGCAAGTTCAGCTGCGTCGGTCGTGTCGACGGCGAGGTCGCCGCCGAGGCGACGATTCTGTGTGCCCAGCAGCTGGCCTCGGGGGCGGGTTCCACCTGATGGCCGGCGGCATCCACCCGGCCGCGATCGTCGCCGACGGCGCGCGCATCGCGCCCGACGTCGAGATCGGCCCCTATTCGATCGTCGGGCCCCAGGTGTCGATCGGCGAGGGCAGTTGGATCGGGGCGCACGTCGTGCTCGACGGCCACCTGCGCATCGGCCGGGGCAACCGCATCTTCCACTTCGCCTCGCTCGGCGCGCCGCCGCAGGACAAGAAATACGCCGGCGAGCCGACGACGGTCGAGATCGGCGACGGCAACACCATCCGCGAGTACGTCACGATCAACCGCGGCACGGCCCAGGACGTGGGCGCGACGCGCCTAGGCAACGACAACTGGCTGATGGCCTACGTGCACGTCGCCCACGACTGCCAGGTCGGCAGCCACACCATCTTCGCCAACTGCACCCAGCTCGCCGGCCACGTGATCGTCGAGGACTGGGTGATCTTCGGCGGCTTCACCGGGGTGCACCAGCACGTGCGCGTTGGCGCGCACAGCTTCACCGGCATCGGCACGCACCTGACACAGGATCTGCCGCCTTACATCACCGCGGCGGGCGAGGAGGGAAAGCCCTTCGGCCTCAATACGAACGGCCTCAAGCGGCGCGGCTTCAGCGCCGAAGGGATCAACGCCATCAAGCGCGCCTACCGGACGCTCTACCGCAGCGGCCTGTCGCTCGCGGAGGCGAAGAGCGAGCTCGACAAGCAGGCGGCCGCCTTCCCCGAGGTGCGCCGCTTCCTCGACTTCATCAACAACAGCGAACGCGGCATCGTCCGCTAGTGGCCCAGGTTTCAGCACGCGTCGGCATGGTGGCCGGCGAGGCGTCGGGCGACCTGCTCGCCGGACACCTCATTGCGGCCCTGCAGTCGCGCCGCGGCGGCCTGCAGTTCGCCGGCATCGGCGGCCCGCGCATGGCGGCGCAGGGCTTCCAGTCCGAATACCCGATCGAGAAGCTTTCGGTGCGCGGCTACAGCGAGGCGCTGCGCAACTATTTCGAGATCGCCGGCATCCGCCGGCGGCTTGTCGGCGCCATGCTGGCCGAGCGGCCCGACCTGTTCATCGGCGTCGATTCGTCCGACTTCAACCTCGGCCTCGAGCGGCAGCTGAAGGAGGCCGGCATCCCGACCATCCACTACATCAGCCCGTCGGTCTGGGCCTGGCGGCGGTGGCGCATCGGCCGCATCGCCCGCGCCGTCGACCGCATCCTCGTCATGCTGCCCTTCGAGGAGCCGCTCTACCGCAAAGCCGGCGTGCCGGTGACCTACGTAGGCCATCCGCTCGCCGACGTGATTCCCTTCGAGCCGAACAAGGACGAGGCGCGCGCCCAGCTGCGCCTGCCCTCGGGCAAGCTGATCGTCGCGCTGCTGCCGGGCAGCCGCCGCTCGGAGCTCCACCACATGGCGAGCGCGTTCGTGCTCGCCGCGCACCGCTTTCGCCAGGAGGTGCACGACGTGCACTTCGTCTGCCCGACGGCGACGCGCGCAACGCGCGACATGTTCGAGCTGGCGATGCACCAGCACCAACGCACCGACCTGCCGCTCACGCTGCTCTTCGGCCACTCGCACGAGGCGCTCGCCGCCGCCGACCTCGCACTGGTGGCGAGCGGCACCGCTACGCTCGAGACCGCGCTGTTCAAGACGCCGATGGTGATCGCCTACCGCCAATCGCCGCTCAGCTGGGCGGTGATGCGGCACATGAGCTACCTGCCTTACGTCGGCATGCCGAATATCCTCGCCGGCGAGAAGCTGGTGCCGGAGCTGCTGCAGGACGAGGCGACGCCGGCCAACCTGGCCGCCGCGCTGCTCGCGCTGCTGCGCGACGCCGCCGCGCGCAAGCGCCAGATCGAGCGCTTCCATGAATTCCACGCCCTGCTGCGGCAGAATAACGCCCAGAAGGCGGCCGAGGCCGTGCTCGAGGTGATGGACCGAAAACGCAATGCCGCGCATAGCTGAAGTCGTGGTCTGCGGGGTGGACGAAGCGGGCAGGGGCCCGCTCGCCGGCCCGGTCTACGCCGCCGCGGTGATCCTCGACCCGGCGCGGCGCGTGAACGGCCTCGCCGACTCCAAAGTCCTCACCGCGGAGCGGCGCGAAGTCCTCGCCGGCCGCATCAGGGAGCGCGCCGTCGCCTGGTCGGTGGCCTGCGCCAGCGTCGAGGAGATCGACTCGATCAACATCTTCCGCGCCGCGCTGCTCGCCATGCGCCGCGCCGTGGAATCGCTCAGCGTGGCGCCGCACGAGGCCTGGATCGACGGCACCCACTGCCCGGACCTCGCCTGCCGCGCGAAGGCCATCGTCGACGGGGACGCGCTCCACAAGGTGATCTCCGCCGCCTCGATCCTCGCCAAGACGGCCCGCGACGCGGAAATGACTCGTCTACACGAGCAATACCCGCAATACGCCTTCGACAAGCACAAGGGCTACTCGACGCCCGAGCACCTGGAGCTGCTGTCGAAGCACGGCCCCTGTGCCATTCACCGGCGCAGCTTCGAGCCGGTGCGGGTCTTCTTCGAGCCGGACCTGTTCGCTTGAACGTCGTCCTCTTCGGCGCCACCGGCATGATCGGCTCGGCCGTGCTGCTCGAGTGCCTCGATGCCGCCGAGGTGAAGTCGGTGCTGGTCGTCGGGCGCCGCGCGTGCGGCGTTTCACATTCCAAATTGAAGGAAGCGATCGTTGAGGATCTCTTCAAGCTGGATGCGGTTTCCTTTGCCGGTTGCGACGCGTGCTTTTTCTGCCTCGGGGTTTCAGTGGTCGGAATGGGCGAGCCTGACTACCGGCGTGTCACCTACGACCTCACGCTGTCGGTGGCGCGCGCAGTGGTGGCGGTCGCACCGAAGTCGGTGTTCGTCTATGTGACGGGCAAGAATACCGACAGCACGGAGCAGGGCCCGGCGATGTGGGCGCGCGTGAAGGGCAAGACCGAGAACGACCTGATGCGCCTGGGCTTCCGCGGCGCCTACATGTTCCGGCCGGGAATCATCCAGCCGTTGCGCGGCGTGCGCTCGAGCACTGCCTGGTACCAGGCCTTCTACAACGTCTTCGGCCCGTTCCTCACGTTCTTACGCTGGCTGTCACCGAGCCTCTTTCTCACCAGCGTAGACATGGGCCGGGCGATGATCAGCGTCGCGGCCCGCGGCTATCCGAAACCGATTCTCGAGATCGCGGATATCCACGCGGCGGCGCGAGCATGAAGGCTTTCATCGTGATCGGGGCGCTCTGGATGTCGGCGGCCCAGGCGCAGGGCTACCCGGCGAAGCCGGTGACGATGATCGTGCCGTTCGCCGCCGGCGGGCCGGTCGACACCATCGCGCGCATCGTGGCCGTGCCGATGGGCGCTGCGCTTGGCCAGAACGTGCTGGTCGAGGATGTCACCGGCGCCGCAGGAACGGTCGGCGTCGGCCGAGTCGTCAAGGCGGCGCCCGACGGCTACACGCTGAGCATCGGGCACTGGAGCACCCACGTCATCAACGGCGCGATCTATCCGCTGCCCTACGACCTGCTCGCCGACCTCGAGCCGGTCGCCATGATCGCGAGCAATCCGCTTCTCATCGTCGCGACGCCGTCGTTCCCGCCGAAGGACCTGCGCGAGCTGCTCGGATGGCTGAAGGCGAACCCTGACAGGGCGACGGCGGGCACCGCCGGCGTCGGCTCGGCCTCGCACATCGGCGGCGTCTACTTCCAGAGCTTCACGGCCACGCAGTTTCGCTACATCCCGTACCGCGGCACCGGCCCGGCGATGCAAGACCTGGTCGGCGGCCGCATCGAGCTGATGTTCGACCAGGCCTCGAACTCGATCCCTCAGCTGCGCAACGGCAGGATCAAGGCGTACGCCGTGACCTCGAAGACGCGGCTCGCTTCGGCGCCGGAAATCCCGACCGTGGACGAAGCCGGCCTGCCCGGGCTCCACCTCTCGATCTGGTACGGCATCTGGGCGCCGAAGAGCACGCCGAAGGACGCCATCACCAAGCTCAACAACGCCATCGTCGCCGCACTGGCCGACGAGACCACGCGCAAGCGCCTGGCCGATCTCGGCCAGGAAATCCCGCCGCGCGACCAGCAGACGCCCGAGGCGCTCGGCGCCTTCCACAAGGCGGAGATCGACAAGTGGTGGCCGATCGTGAAGGCCGCCGGGATCAAACCCGAATAGCTTCGAGCAGGGCCCGCTTCTCGCTCTGCGGCGCGACCATCGGGCGCAGCTTCGCGATGTGCTGCCTGAGGGATCGGTAGAAGCCCTTGTTGGTGCTCGCCTTGGAGATCAGCACGGCGAGCTGCTTCTCGTCATCTACCCGGAAATACCCCGGATAGTCGTCGCCGAGCAGGCCGATGTTGCCGGAGACGTACGAGGCGAGGATCGGTACGCCGATGCGGATGGCCTCGCAGACGACGTTGGCGCCGCCTTCCATGCGCGAGCTGATCACCATCGCGTGGCTGGAGGCAAGCCAGCGCAGCGCGGTGCCGTGCGGCATGCCCTTCAGCCAACGGTAACGCTTGTCTTTCGTAACCGGCTTGAGATTCGGGTCGAGTAACGCTCCGATCTGCACGACTTCCAGGTGAGCGGCGTCCGGAAGGGACCGCAGGGCCGCAAGAGTGCGCAGCGGATCCTTCTCCTCGCGCAGGTGGCCGATGACGCAGATCCGGAACTTGCCTTTCGGAGGCTTGTGGCGCAGGGCAGTGGACGAGCTCTGTACGACGACGCGAACTTTCCCGCGCAACCGCTCGGGAAGCTCCTCCGCGGCCTTCGGTTGCAGAACGATCAGCCGGTCGGCGCGCTCGAGCGATTCCTGCGCCTCACCCGAAACGCGGATGTCGCGATACAAGTCGGTGCCGGTGAGCGCGACCACGATCCGCCTGTCCGGATGGCTGCGCCAGAAGTCGACGATCGACTCGTGGCTGCGGCGCGCGTGCAGCGCGAGCATCAGGTCGGCGTCGGAAGAGAGATCCTTGACCGAGACTTTCACGCCGTGCCCGGCGGCGCGAAGGAACGCCGCCCAGCGCAGCGCGGTATGGCGGTTGCCGTTCCGCAAGCCGGGCCCTGCTGGAGTCACCAGACTGATCTTCATTGGCTAGACTGCGGGTAATGGAGCCGGCTCAGCTGATCGCCGATCTGCAAGCCGCGCGGGCCAAGACCCGCCGCCTGGTCGACGACCTCGCCGGCGAGCGCGAGCTCGGGCCGAAGCTCGCCATCGTCAATCCGCCGCGCTGGGAAGTCGGGCATGTCGGCTGGTTCCAGGAGTTCTGGGTGCTGCGCCGGGGCAACGAGGCGCGGCCGTCGATTCTGCCCAACGCCGATGGGCTCTACAACTCGGCCAGCGTCGCTCACGATACCCGCTGGGGCCTGCCGCTGCCGTCCTACGCTGAAACACTGGGCTATCGAGATGAAGTTTTGGAGAAAATATTCAAGCAAGTGGCAAGCGGCGAGGCGGATCCTTATTTCGTCGAGCTCGCGCTGCGGCACGAGGAAATGCACGCCGAAGCCTTTCACTACACCCGGCAGACGCTCGGCTATCCCGCCCCGCAGGGCTTGGAGCCATCCTTCAAGCCTCTACCCGCGAGGGGCGACTTCGAAGCGCCCGGCGGGCTGTATCGACTGGGAGCGAAGAGGGAGGAGGGCTTTGCCTTTGACAACGAGAAGTGGAGCCACCCGGTCGTCCTCGAACCGTTCCGCATCTCGCGCCGTCCAGTGACGAACGCCGAGTACCGCGAGTTCGTGAAGGCCGGCGGCAATCCGCCCGCCTACTGGCGCGACGGCGAGCTGCGCCGCTTCGAGCGCTGGATCCCGATTCCGCCCGACGAGCCGGTGATGCACGTCAGCTGGCATGACGCTCACGCGTATTGCAAATGGATTGGCCGCCGCCTGCCGACCGAAGCCGAGTGGGAGTGCGCTGCCGTGTCGGGCCTCGACATGCTCGGAAGCGTCTGGCAGTGGACGGCGAGCACTTTCCTGCCCTATCCAGGCTATGTGCGCGATCCCTACAAGGAATACTCCGAGCCGTGGTTCGGCACGCACAAAGTCCTGCGCGGCGGTAGCTTCACCACGCCGCCGGGCGAGGCGCGCGTGCGCTTCCGCAACTTCTACACGCCGGAGCGCCGCGATATCTTCGCCGGCTTCCGCACCTGCGCCCTGTGACGATGCTCACGTCGAAGGACAATCCCAAAGTGAAGCACTGGGCGAAGCTCGCCGCCGATACGCGCTATCGGAAGTCCGCGGGCCGCGCGCTTCTCGAAGGCCCCCACCTCGTAGCGGCACTGAGGGCGAGCGGAGCGCAGGCGATAGCGATCCTGGTCACCGAGAAAGCATTCGCGGGAAAGGAAATCGCGAGCCTCGCCGGCAAGTCACCGATCGTCGTTTCGGAGAGCGTGTTCCGCTCGATCGTTGAAACCGAGAATCCGCCCGGCATCGCCGCCGAGATCGCCATTCCGGAGTCGAAGAAGAGCGACGGCGACGTTGTCTTCCTCGAAGGCGTGCAGGACCCGAGCAACGTCGGCGCGATCATCCGCAGCGCCGCCGCGTTCGGGATCGGCGAAGTGGTCCTCGATCAAGCCTGCGCGGACGCATGGTCGCCGCGTACGCTGCGCGCCGGGATGGGTGGACATTTTTCGCTCTCGATCCGCTCGGTGGTCCGGCTGGAACTCGCCGGCTTCGACGGTACCCTCCTTTGCACCGTTGTGAGAGGAGGGGAGCCGCTCCGGGAAGCGCGACTGCAGGGAAGACTGGGATGGGTCTTCGGTGGAGAGGGGCGCGGCGTCAGCGCCGAGGCCGAAAAGCGGGCCCAACTGAAAGTCACTATTCCGATCGCGCCGGGTACCGAGTCGCTCAACGTCGCCGCAGCCGCGGCGATCTGCTTTTATGAAGCTAGTAAACCTGCCGCTTGATGCGGAGCTCGCGCAGGATGGTGGTGGCGATCTCTTCGATCGACTTGCTGGTGGAGTTGATGCAGCGGACGCCTTCGCGGCGCATCAGCTTCTCGGCCTCCTCGACCTCGAAGCGGCAGTTGTCGAGCTCGGCATAGCGGCTGTCGGGCCGGCGCTCCTGCCGGATCTCATGCAGTCGCTCGGGAGCGATGGTGAGCCCGTAGAGCTTCGCCTTTTGCTGCCGCAGCGCCTCGGGCAGCTTCATGCGCTGCAGGTCCTCGGGGATCAGCGGATAGTTGGCCGCCTTCACACCGAACTGCAGGGCGAGATATAGGCTGGTCGGCGTCTTTCCGCTGCGGGAGACACCGATCAGGATCATGTCGGCCTGGCTAAGCTCGCGGTGAGAAGCGCCGTCGTCGTGCGCCATCGAGAAGTTGATGGCCTCGATGCGCTGCTGGTACTCCTTCTTGTCCATGGCGCTGTGCGAGCGCCCGATCGTATGGCTCGACTTGATGCCCAATCCCGCCTCGAGCGGATCGATAAAGGTCTCGAAGAAATCGAGCACCAGCGCGTCGGCGCGCCGCAGCACCTCGCGCAGATCCTGGTTGACGAGCGTGGAGAAGACGATCGGCTGGCCGTTGCCGCGCTCGGCGGCGATGCGCGCGAGGCATTCCTCGGCCTTCTCGACGCTGTCGACGAAGGGCAGGGTGACCTGGTCGAACTCGACGCCCTCGAACTGGGTGAGCAGGCTGTGGCCGAGCATCTGCGCGGTGATGCCGGTGCCGTCGGAAACGAAGAACACTGTCCGTCGCAAGCTCATTTAGGAAGCAATACCTAGGTTCAGGGCGATAAAATACTATGGCAATGCGAACAGCGTGGCTTAAAGACCTTCGCATGACCGACCTCGAGCGGGTCGGCGGCAAGAACGCCTCGCTGGGCGAGATGATCGGCGCCCTCGCCGCGGCCGGCATCCGGGTGCCGGGAGGCTTCGCCACCACCGCAGACGCGTTCCGGGAGTTCCTCGCCGCGAACAAGCTGGAGGCGCGCATCGCCGAGCGCCTGCGCGCCCTCAAGCCGGACGACGTCAAAGCGCTGGCCGCCTGCGGCAAGGAGATCCGTGGCTGGATCCTCAAGAGTCCGTTTCCCACGGAACTTGAGCATGAGATACGTTCTAAATATCAAGAGCTTGCAAAGCAGACCTCAAGCGATACTTCATTCGCCGTGCGCTCCTCGGCCACGGCCGAGGACCTGCCAGAGGCTTCCTTCGCCGGACAGCAGGAGTCCTTCCTCAATATCCAGGGCGCCGACAACGTGCTGGAGGCGATCCGGCATGTCTTCGCCTCGCTATACAACGACCGCGCCATCTCCTATCGCGTCCATCAGGGCTTCGAGCACGGGGCGGTCGCGCTCTCGGCGGCAGTGCAGCAGATGGTGCGCAGCGACCTCGGCGCGGCCGGGGTGATGTTCACCCTCGACACCGAATCGGGCTTCCGCGACGTGGTTTTCATCACCTCGGCCTACGGCCTGGGCGAGACAGTGGTGCAGGGCGCGGTCAACCCGGACGAGTTCTACGTCCACAAGCCGATGCTCGAGAAGGGCAAGCCCGCCATCGTGCGCCGCGGCCTCGGCTCGAAGCTGCAGAAGATGGTGTTCGCCGCCTCCGGCGAGACCGGGCGCTCCACCCGGGTGGTGGACGTGGCGGAGGCCGAAAGAAATTCGTTCTCACTGAAGGACCCCGAGATCCTGGAACTGGCCCGCTACGCCGTCACCATCGAGAAGCACTACGGCCGGCCGATGGACATCGAGTGGGGCAAGGACGGCCGCGACGGCAAGATCTACGTGCTGCAAGCGCGGCCCGAAACAGTCAAGTCGAGGAAACGCGACGTCGAGGAGCGCTACGCCCTGAAAGGCAGCGCGCGCGTGCTCGTCGAGGGCCGCGCCATCGGCAACAAGATCGGCAGCGGTACGGTGCGCCTCGTCCCGGACGCTTCGCAAATGGACCGCGTGAAGCCGGGCGACGTGCTGGTCACCGACATGACCGATCCGAACTGGGAGCCGGTGATGAAGGTGGCGGCGGCGATCGTCACCAATCGCGGCGGCCGCACCTGCCATGCCGCCATCATTGCCCGCGAGCTCGGCATCCCCGCAGTGGTCGGCACCGGCGACGCCACCCGCAAGCTGAAGGACGGCCAGGCGGTCACGGTGTCCTGCGCCGAAGGCGACACCGGCAACATCTACGACGGCCTGATTCCCTTCGAGGTGTCGAGCCGCGAGCGCGGCGAGATGCCCGAGGTCGGCGTGAAGATTGCGATGAACGTCGGCAACCCGGAGCTCGCCTTCGAGTTCGCGCAGCTGCCGAACGCCGGCGTCGGCCTGGCGCGCCTGGAATTCATCATCAACAGCATCGGCGTGCACCCGAAGGCGTGCCTCGAATATCCGGCTTTGCCGGGTTCTTTGAAGCAAAAAATCGAGGAAGCCAGCCGGGGCTACGCGGATCCGCGCACTTTCTTCCGCGAGAAGATGGTCGAGGGCGTCGCCACCATCGCTGCGGCGTTCTGGCCCAAGCCGGTCATCGTGCGCCTTTCCGATTTCAAGTCGAACGAGTACCGCAAGCTGCTCGGCGGCGAGCGCTACGAGCCCGAGGAGGAGAACCCGATGCTCGGCTTCCGCGGCGCCTCGCGCTACATCGCGCCGAGCTTCCGCGAATGCTTCGAGCTCGAGTGCGCGGCCCTGCGGCGCGTGCGCGAGGAGCTCGGCCTGACCAACGTCGAGCTGATGGTGCCGTTCGTGCG
>DASXKY010000073.1:0-7491 GCA_036496555.1 Burkholderiales bacterium
GTGCCGGTGGAGAAGAAGGACGCGCCGAAGGCCTCGGGCTAAGCCGAGACGATCCAGCCTTCAAGCGGATCGAGCGCCGCCGGCAGGCCGTAGTTCTCGGCAGCGCGCAGCCAGCCCCAATGCGCCTGCACGGCGCAGAGAGCGGCGTCGAGCAGGTCGCCCGTGCCATCCCGAATGATTTCGACTTTCAGCTTTTCATCGATCCTGGTTTTCACACCCGTGGAGTCGCCGCGTTCGAGCGCAGAAACGATTTGCCGCCGGGCGGCGCGGTGCGCGGGCGTCCACTTCCTGCGATCGTCGTTCTTGTAGGAGCGCACGCCGAGCCGGCGCGCCAGCAGCCCCGGATACGCCTCGAGCGCGACGCGCGTGTCTGGCGCCGCACGGAGTCCGGGAACGTGCAGCCCCGCCGCGCAGACTCGCGTCGCGCCCTCGAGGAACATGAAGCCGACCGGCGGATTGACCAGCTTGACCGACGGATGCGCGCCGGAGGCGGCGTCGCCGCGGCGCTTCGCATAGCGCGCGCCCGCCGGGCGCGACTCCCGGTAAGCGTCGAGGACGCGCTTGAACTCGCTGCGGCCGAGCGCCCGGCAATGCGCGAGCAGCGCCGGCCAGTGCGCGGGCCAGCCGAGGTCGATCACCGCCTCGCGCGCGAGCCCGAACGGAAAGTCGAAGCCGCCGACCCAAGGGCCCGGGCGGTCGAGGAACTCCTCGAATGCATCGAAGGTTTCAAGCCGCTCTATCTTTTCTACCCGGAGGGAATTTCGTGTTGCAACCCCGCAAGCAACTGTTATTGGCTTCGCCCTGCGCGGGGCGCTGGTGAAGTCGACGCCGTAGATCCTCACTCCAGGTATTTCTCGTTCCAGTCGACGTACTTCTCGTAGGCGGCGGCTTTCATCGCGTACTTGTCGGCGAAATCCTTCGGCTCGAGCGGATCGAAGACGTAGTAGTTGGCGCGGTTGTTCACGGTGAACATCATCTGGCGGATCCGGTCTGGCAGCGTCTGCCCCTGCCACTCGAAGTCGTCCTGCGCCTCGTAGTGCAGGAACACCGGCACGACCGGGATGCCGGTGCGGATCGACACGTCGAAGGCGCCGCTCAGGAACTCCTTGTACAGCCGCCGCCCCTTGCAGCCGCCCTCGGGGTAGAGCGCGATGTTCTGCCCCGACTCGAGCGCCTTCACCATGGTGTCGATCGCGCCGTGGCGCGATTCCGGGTCGTCGCGGTCGACGTACAGCGTGCCGGCCGCCTTGCTGATGCGGCCGACCACGAACCAGTCGCCGACCTGGATCTTGGCGAGCGACACGACATCGAACAGCGCCGGGATGCCGATGTCCTCGAACGCCGACGGGTGGTTGGCGATCAGGATGTAGCGCTCGGGCAGCCGCCGCAGGTTCTTCTGCTGCAGGCGCAGGTCGACGCCGAGGGCGCGCACGAACGTGCGGCACCATGTGCCGAACAGGCGTGCCACCGGATGCCTGCCGCGCCACGGCAGCCAGGAGAGCAGGTAGATGAAAGCGGAGAAGGCGATGAAGTCGGCGATCGCGATCAGTCGCCAGACGAAGCGCAGGATCAGCTGCATTGCGCCAGCGCCGCGGCCGAGAGGTTGTGGATGCGGCCGAAGCCGGCGACGAAGCGCGCGTCGGTCGGCGCGATCTGCCAGAACGAGAAGTCGGCGAGCGTGAAGTTGATGGCTTGCTCGGGAAATCTCGCCAGCCAGGCTTCCTTCAGATCGTTGTCTTTGCGCTGGGAAGCATCGCCGCGAATCGTAACCCGCATCAAGGTAAATGGATCGGCTCTGCCATCGTCGGTCTCGGCGATCGAGAGCGCGACGCGGCCGTCCTGCGCCATGTCCTGCGTGTGCCAGGCGAGGCGGCTGACGTGGACGTAGAAGGCGGAGAGATCGGCCGCCGGGAGATAGAGCGTCATCGAAGCCATCGGCGCCCCGCCGCGCAGCGTTGCCAGATGGGCGATGCGTTCTTTTCGAATCAATTCTTTCAGGAGCCGGGAGGACTCGGAGTCCATTCGGTCGATTGTAGTATTCTCGCCGCACCGTGCGATACGAGCTTCTCGTCGGCCTGCGCTATACGCGCGCCAAGCGGCGCGGCGGCTTCGTCGGCGCCAACTCGCTCGTCTCGATGATCGGCGTCGCGCTCGGCGTGGCGGTATTGATAGTGGTGCTGTCGGTGGTGAACGGCTTCCAGGACGAGGTGCGCAACCGCATCCTCGGCTTCGCCGCGCACGTGCAGATCGTCGGCGGCGGGCGCGCGCTCGCCGACTGGCAAAGCCTCGCGCGCACCGCCGGCGAGCATCCGCGCGTCGTGGCGTCGGCGCCCTTCGTCGACGCGCCGGCGATGCTGTTCGCCGGGCCGCGCGCGCGCGGCGTGCTGGTGCGCGGCGTCGAGCCCAAGGCGGAAGAGCGCGTGGCGCAGATCGGCCGCTACATGAAGGAGGGCTCGCTCGAGTCGCTCGCCCCCGGAACGTTCGGCGTGGTGATGGGCGCCGACCTCGCGCGCGCTCTGGCGGTGAAAGTCGGCGACGAGCTCGCGCTGGTGGCGCCGCAAGGACAGTCCGCGGCCGGCGCCGCCGCGCCGCGCCTCGCCGAGCTGAAAGTGGTCGGCATCTTCGAGGCGGGCTTCCAGGACTACGACACGGGCCTCGCCCTGGTCAACCTGGCCGACGCGCAGGCGCTCTACGGCCTCGGCAGCGCGGTTTCCGGCGTGCGGCTCAAGCTCGACGATCCGTTCGAGGCGCGGCAGGTGGCGCGCGAGCTGCAGGCGCGGCTGCCGCCGCGGGCCTACGTCACCGACTGGACGCGCAACTACGTCACCTTCTTCCGCTCGGTGGAGATCACCAAGCGGCTGATGTTCGTGATGCTGGTGCTGATCGTGCTCGTCGCCGCGGTGAACGTGGTGTCGACGCTGATCGTGATGGTCACCGGCAAGCAGGCCGACATCGCGATCCTGCGCACGATGGGCGCGGCGCCGCTCGCGGTGATGCGCATCTTCATGCTGCACGGCGCGCTGCTCGGGCTGATCGGCACCGCCGCCGGCGTGGCGCTCGGCTGCGCGCTCGCGCTCAACCTCGACGTGATCGTGCCCGCGGTCGAGCGGCTGCTCAGCGTCAAGTTCATCTCGAAGGAGGTGTACCTGATCGACGCGCTGCCCTCGTCGCTGCGGCTCGCCGATGTCGCGCTGGTCGCCGGCACCGCCTTCGCGCTGTCGCTCGCGGCGACGCTGTACCCGAGCTGGCGCGCGGCGCGCAGCGCGCCCGCCGAAGCGCTGCGCTACGAGTGAGCCCCGCCTGACCTGCGAGCGCTCGACATGAATTTTGAGCTGATGGTCGGCTTGCGCTATACGCGCGCGAAGCGGCGCGAGCGCTTCGTCGGCGTCAACTCCGCGGTGTCCATGGTCGGCACCGCGCTCGGCGTGTGGGCGCTGATCGTGATCCTGTCGGTGATGAACGGCCTGCAGGGCGAGATCCGCGGCCGCATCCTCGGCGTCGCCTCGCACGTGCAGCTCCTCGGCGCCGACGGCCGCCTCGCCGACTGGCGCGAGGCGCAGCGCATCGCCGCGAGTGCGCCGCACGTCGTCGCCGCCGCGCCCTTCGTCGAGGAGCAGGCGATGCTCTCCGCGCGCGTGGTGCGCCCGGCGCAGGTGCGCGGCGTGCTGCCGCAGGAAGAAGCGCGCGTCGCCGACCTCGGCCGCCACATGGCGAGCGGCAGCCTGCAGGACCTGCGGCCCGGCGCGTTCCGCGTCGTGCTCGGCGAGGACCTGGCGCGCTCGCTCGGCGCGCTGCCCGGCGACAAGGTGGCGCTGATCGCGCCGCAGGGCACGGTCACGCCCGCCGGCGTGATCCCGCGCCTCAAGCAGTTCACGGTGAGCGGCGTCTTCGCCGCCGGCATCCCGGAGGCGGACGGGCGCCTCGCGCTGATCCACCTCGCCGACGCGCAGGCGCTCTACCGCATGGGCGAGGACGTGACCGGCGTGCGCCTCAAGCTCGACGATCTCTTCGCCGCGCGCGCGGTGGCGCGCGAGCTGCAGCCGAAGCTCCCCGCCGGCGCGACGGCCGTCGACTGGACGCAGACCCACGCCGCGTTCTTCCACGCGGTGGAGATCGAGAAGCGCGTGATGTTCATCATCCTCGGCCTGATCGTCCTGGTCGCCGCCATCAACATCGTCTCGACCCTGGTCGTCGCGGTGGCCGACAAGCAGGCCGACATCGCCATCCTGCGCACCATCGGCGCCGCGCCGTGGTCGATCGTGCGCATCTTCATGGTGCAGGGGATGGTGATCGGCGTCATCGGCACCGCCGTGGGGCTCGCCGGCGGCCTGCTCACCGCCGCCAACATCGACGTCATCGTGCCGGCGATCGAGAACGCGCTCCGCTTCCGCATTCTCGCCCGCGACGTCTATCTGATCCCGGAGCTGCCCTCGCAGATCCAGGCCGCCGATGTAGTCGCGGTGGTGCTGATGGCGCTTGCGCTCTCCTTCCTCGCCACCATCTGGCCGAGCCTGCGCGCCGCGCGCACCAATCCCGCGGAGGCGCTGCGCTATGAGTGAAGCCATTCTTGCCTGTGAGCAACTCAGCAAGACCTACCAGGGTCCGGCGCCGGTGCCGGTGCTGCTCGGCGTCGACCTCGAGGTGCGCGCCGGCGAGCGCGTCGCCATCACCGGCCGCTCGGGCTCGGGCAAGTCCACGCTGCTGCACCTGCTGGGCGGCCTCGATACGCCGACTTCCGGCACCGTGCGGGTGCGGGGCCGCCCCTTCAGCGAGATGGGCGAGGCCGAGCGCGGCAACGTGCGCAACGCGCTGCTCGGCTTCGTCTACCAGTTCCACCATCTTCTCGGCGAGTTCACCGCCGTGGAGAATGTCGCCATGCCGCTGCTGATAAGGAGAATGCCTCGTCAGGAAGCGCTCGGGCGGGCCAGGCGTTCGCTTGAAGAGGTCGGCTTGGGCCATCGCCTGGAGCACCTGCCCGGCGAGCTTTCCGGCGGCGAGCGCCAGCGCTGCGCCTTCGCGCGCGCCATCGTCACCGAGCCCGCCTGCGTGCTCGCCGACGAGCCGACCGGCAACCTCGACGAGCACACCGCCGACGAGGTGTTCGAGGTGATGCTGCGGCTCGCCGCCTCGCGCGGCACCGCGTTCGTCATCGTCACGCACGACAGCGGCCTCGCGGGGCGGGCGCAGCGCGTGTTCGAGCTGCAAGAAGGGCGGCTGCGCGAGGTGCGCAAGTGAAGCTCCTCCAGCTCCTCATCTTCCTGCTGGCCTGCGCGCTCGCGCTCGGCTGGTTCTCGCGGCGCGCCGGGCTGCCGTATCCGATCGCGCTGGTGATCGGCGGCGGCCTGCTCGGCTTCGTGCCCGGGCTGCCGCAGCTCGAGCTCGACCCGCAGTTCCTGCTGGTGCTGGTGCTGCCGCCGATCCTCTACCAGGCGGCGCTGCTCACCTCGTGGCGCGACTTCCGCGCCAACGCGCGCCAGATCGGCCTGCTCGCCATCGGCCTGGTCATAGTGACCACGATCCTGGTGGGCGCGGCGCTCAAGTTCCTGGTCCCCGACATCCCGTGGGCGGCGGCCTTCGCCTTCGGCGCCATCGTTTCCCCGCCCGACGCCGTGGCGGCGACCGCGATCCTGTCCAAGCTCAACATGCCGCGGCGCATCGTCACGGTGCTCGAAGGCGAGAGCCTGGTGAACGACGCGTCGGGCCTGGTGCTCTACAAATTCGCCGTCGCGGCGGTGATCGTCGGCGGCTTCTCGATCTTCGACGCGGGCCTGCAGTTCGTGCTGATCTCGGCGCTCGGCGTGGCCATAGGCGTGGTGATCGCCGGGCTGTTCGTCATGCTCCACCGCCACATCGGCGACGCCTTCATCGAGGTGCTGGTGTCGCTGTCGATCCCCTACGTCTGCTACGTAGGGGCGGAAGTCATGCACTCCTCCGGCGTGCTCGCCGTCGTCGCCGCCGGACTGGTGCGCGGCCGCTACGCGCCCGCCATCGTCTCGGCCGAGATGCGCATCCTCGCGCGCTCGGTGTGGAACATCCTGGTCTTCATGCTGAACAGCCTGATCTTCATCCTGATCGGGCTGCAGGTGTCGGCCGCGCTCGCGCGCATCCAGAACGTCAGCGGCTGGGACCTCGCCGCCGACGCGCTCGCCGTGAGCCTGGTGGCGATCCTGGTCCGCTTCGCCTGGGTCTACGTCGTCGAGTACATCCCGACCGTGCTCGGCAAGATCACCGGCCTGAGGGCCGAGCCGCCGCTGCCGGGCGAAGCGTTCGTCGTCAGCTGGTGCGGCATGCGCGGCATCGTCTCGCTCGCCGCCGCGCTCGCGCTGCCGGTGCAGATCGACGACGGCAACCTGTTCCCGCACCGCGACCTCATCATCTTCCTCACCTTCGTGGTGATCTTCGTCACCCTGGTGGTGCAGGGCCTGACGCTGGCGCCGATTATCCGGCGCCTCTCCATCGGCTCCGACCGCGGCTCGCGCGACGAGCACGACCGGGCGCGGCTCGCCATGTGCAACGCCGCGCTCGCCTCGATCGACAAGTACACCGCCGAAGGCACGCCCCCCGAGCTGCTCGAGCGCCTGCGCGCCGAGGTGAGCGAGCGCATGGTCGCCCACTCCGCCAAGACGCACCAGCCCGAGGACAGCGGCACCTACTCGCTCTCTTCCACCGTGCGCCGCGCCGCCGTGCGCGCCGAGCGCGACGAGCTGATCCGCATCTGGCGCGCCGGCGAGATCAGCGACGAGGTGCTGCACCACATCGAGGAAGAGCTCGATTACGAGGAGTCGCGGCTGTAGGGCCGGAGGATGCCGGCGGTAACGGCATCCTCGTAGAACTTCGAGTCCTGCAGCGCGCGCGTCAACAGAAAGCCTCGGCTCGTAGAGCGCACGAAATAGCGGAAGCCGAAGGCGAGGACGAAGACTACGGCGCCGGCGATGAAATAGCCGACGAGCGCTAGCGCAACCGCAATACCGAAAAACGGCAGCATCACCAGCGGCAGCATCATCTGGCGCGAGACCAGTTGCGCGGCCGCTTTCGGATCGACCTGGACCTTAAGCGTTCCTTGGCGGTAGGCGGCGACGAATTCCGCGTGCGTCATGCGTGCTTGCGGCGGCGCCAGGCGCGCACGACGTGGAGACGCCAGGCGATCGCGACGGCGAAGTAGCCGGCGACTGCCAGGGTAATCGCGAGCGCGACGAGGCCGAGGCCGAGGGGCTTGCCGATCGAGAGAAGGTCGGACACGTGCATGTTCATCGGATCGATGTCGACGATCGCGAAGCCCATGCCGAGGAGCAGGCTGCCGTAGGCGTAGGCGAGGACCCAGAGCGGCACGATGGTGAGCGGGTTGGTGTAGAGAGTCACGAGCAGGGCGATCGGCAGGTTCTTGCGCAGCGGCACGGCGAGCAGCGCCGCGGTCAGCATCTGGAACGGGCCGGGCACCAGCCCCGCGAAGAGCCCGATCGCCACCGCCGCCGGCACCGTGCGGCGGTTGCA
>DASXKY010000074.1:0-11324 GCA_036496555.1 Burkholderiales bacterium
CGGCGCCTTCGTCCAGTCGCTGCTCTTCGCCGCGCTCTTCGCCGCCGCGACGCTGCCGAGCGGCTTCGTCTGGCTGGGCTTCGGCGTCGGCGTGCGGCGCTGGCTCGCTTCGCCGCGCGCGCTGCGCGCGTTCAACCTGACCATGGGCGCGCTCCTCGCCGCGTCGGTCATCCTCTTCGTGGTTTGACTTCGGACAGGCGGTCGATGCGGCGCAGCTCGGGGAAGTAGCGCACCCATAGCGCCGTGACGAGCAGCGTGCAGACGCCGCCGGCAAGAACGGCGGGCAGCGCGCCCAGCCAGGCGGCGAAGGCGCCGGCGCGAAAGTCGCCGAGCTCGTTGGAGGTGCCGATGAAGAGCGTATGCACCGCGCTCACGCGCCCGCGCATGTCGTCGGGCGTGGCGAGCTGGACCACGGTCGAGCGCACCCAGACGCTGATCATGTCGGCCGCGCCCATGATCGCCAGCGCCGCAACCGACAGCGCGAAGCTCTTCGACAGCCCGAACACCAGGATCGCAGCGCCGAAGACGGCGACGCCGATGAACATGCCGCGCCCCGCGTGCGGCATCCGCTGCGGCGGCAGGGCGGCGAGCATGAGCGCGATGATCACCGCGCCGATGGCGAGGCTGCTGCGCAGCACGCCGAGGCCGCCGGGTCCGACGTCTAGCACGTCGTGCGCGTACACGGGCAGCAGCGCGGTGATACTACCGAGCGTCACCGCAAACAGGTCGAGCGTGATCGCGCCGAACACGACCGGCTGCCTGCGCACATAGCGCAGCCCCGCCACGGCACGGCTGAACGCGGTGCTGCCCTTCTCCTCGGCCGGCGCCACGCGCGCACGGATCGCGATCATCAAGACGGACACGAGGATCGACTGCACCAGGCAGGAAGCGAACGCCGCCTCGGGCCCGAGCAGGTAGATCACGCCGCCGAGCGCCGGGCCGATGATCGTCGCCACGCGATTGGCCGACGAGCTCCACGCCACCGACTCGGCGAACTGCTCGCGCGGTACGAGGAACGGCGCGAACGACTGCACAGCGGGCGCGGAAAAGGCGCGCGCCGTGCCCGACAGCACCAGCACCGCGTAGAACGGCCACGGCGTCGCGGTGCGCGTGGCGGTCAGCCAGACCAGCAGGCCGGCGCACACCGCGAGCCCGAGATGCGCGGCGGCGAGGATCTTGCGCCGGTCGTGGCGGTCGGAGACGTCGCCGCCCGGCAGCGTGAACAGCGCGATCGGCACGAACGTGGCGAGCCCGGCGTAGCCGAGCGCCAGGGGATTGCCGGTCAGATCGTAGAGATACCAGCCGATCGCCACCGCCAGCATCTGCTGCGACATGGCCGCGAAGAATCGCCCGCACAGATAGAGGCGGTAGTCCCTATAGCTGAGGACGTGCATCAATAGCGGGCGTTGCCCGGCGTTCTTGGGAAGGGAATGACGTCCCTGACGTTACTCAATCCGGTCACATAAGCAATGGTTCGTTCGAAGCCCAGGCCGAATCCGGCGTGCGGCACGGTGCCGTAGCGCCTCAGGTCGCGATACCAACCCAGGGTTTCCTTATCGATGCCGATCTCGTCCATCCTGGCATCGAGCCGGTCGAGCCGCTCCTCACGCTGGCTGCCGCCAATGATCTCGCCGATGCCGGGCGCGAGCACGTCCATCGCCGCCACCGTGCGGCCGTCCTCATTCTGCCGCATGTAGAAAGCCTTGATCGCCTTCGGATAGTTCATGACGATGACCGGCTTCTTGGCGTGCTTCTCGGTCAGGTAGCGCTCGTGCTCGGACTGCAGGTCGATGCCCCACTTCACCGGGAACTCGAACTTCTCCTTCGATTTCTCGAGGACCGAGATCGCCTCGGCGTAGTCCATGCGTACGAATTCCGATTTGACAATGCCCTCCAGCTTCGCGAGCAATCCTTTTTCGATCCGCTCTTCGAAGAAGGCCATGTCCTCCGGTCGCTCCACAAGCAGTCTCTGAAAGACGTGCTTCAACAAACCTTCGGCCAAATCCGCGTCGTCGTTCAAATCGGCGAAGGCGATCTCCGGCTCGATCATCCAGAACTCGGCGAGGTGGCGGCTGGTGTTGGAGTTCTCGGCGCGGAAGGTCGGGCCGAAGGTGTAGACCTTCGACAGCGCGAGGCAATACGCCTCGACGTTCAGCTGTCCGGACACCGTCAGGAACGTCTCGCGGCCAAAGAAGTCTTTTGAAAAATCGGCTTTCCCGTTGGCGAAATCGAGCGTGGAAACCCGAAACAGCGCGCCGGCGCCTTCCGCGTCGGCGGCGGTGATGATCGGCGTGTTGACCCAGACGAATCCGCGCTCGTCGAAGAAGCCGTGAATGGCCTTCGCGACCGTATGTCGCACGCGCGTCGCCGCGGCGATCACGTTGGTGCGCGGCCGCAGGTGCGCGACCTCGCGCAGGAACTCGAGCGAGTGCGGCTTGGGCTGGATCGGGTAGTGGTCGGGATCCTCGACCCAGCCCACCACCTTCACCGCGGTGGCCTGCATCTCGAACGGCTGGCCCTTCGCCGGCGACGGCACGATCGTGCCGGTCGCTTCGACGGCGCAGCCCGCGGTGAGCTTCAGTATCTCGTCAGGATAGTTGCCGAGGGTGTTCGGGGCGACGATCTGAACCGGGTGAAAGGAAGAGCCGTCGGAGACGCTGAGGAACGAGAAGCCGGCCTTCGAATCCCGCCGCGTGCGGATCCACCCCCGCACCGCCACCGGCTGACCCTGCGGTGCCCGCCCGGCGAGGATCTCGCGGACGGAAAGGGCGTTCTTCTTCTCCACTGGGCGAGGATACAAAAAAAAGAGGCCGCCCGAAGGCGGCCTCTCAGGGGATGAGCCAAACCCAAGGGAGGGAAGGAATGGCTCAAGGGGGAAGGGAAGTGTCCTTGTTCGTGGCCGGCTTGTATGTCGCACCATCACCAAACTGATGTAGACGCGTAACTACGCGGCTGGTATTAAGACTGCAGGATGTACGAGAGCGTCCACACGAAAGCCCTTCAGCGGGCAGCGGAAATCCTCGGCGGCAAGGACCAGCTGCGCGAGTACCTGCGGGTGCCCGCCAGCCACTTGACCCTGTGGCTGTCGGGGGCGGAAAAACCGCCGCTCGACGTTTTCCTGCGTGTGGTCGACCTCCTGAGCGACGGGCTGCCGGGCGACAAGGCGCCCTCCACCGCCGAGCTGGTCAAGCGGGCGCGCAAGCTGCGCCGCGAGTCGAGCGCGCTGCGCGCCGTTGTATCGCGCACGCGCGAGCGGGCCGAGCGCATCCGCGCCTCGATCCTCACCGTGCACCGCCTCGCCGCCGCGAGCAACCACCCGCGCTCGGCGCTCGCGTTCCTCAACCGGCGCTTCGAGGCGGACGAAGGCCCGCAACTCATGGAAGGCGCCCTCGAAGCGTCGATCGGCGCGGTCAATGCGGACAAAGGGACCGTGCATCTCACCGACACGGCCGGACTGGTAGTGGTCGCGCAGCGCGGCTTCGAGCCACCTTTGGTCGATCGATTGGACGTGGTCGCGGACGGGCCCGATCCGTGGTCGGCGGCGCTGCGCGAGCGGCGCCGCGTGCTGGTCGCCGACGTCGCGTCGCATCCGCTGGTCGCCGGGACGCCGCTCGCGCCGGTGATGGCGCGCGCCGGCGTGCGCGCGCTGCAGGCGACGCCGGTGCTTGCCGAGTCGGGCGAAGCGCTCGCAGTCATTTCCACCCACTTCGAGCGGCCGCGCGAGCCGACCGAGCGCCAGCTGCGCATCGTCGACGACATCGCACGGCGCGCCGCGTTCTGGCTCGAGGGCGGCTGGGCGTGAGCCGGTAGGACTTTTCGCACGGGGCGGCGTCAGAACTTCGCCCGAATTAGCAACATTCGGCCGACTTAAAATAGCGGCTGATGGCGCGTCGCAGAAAACTCTGGCGGTTCCTCCGCTTCGCCTTGCTCGCGGTCGTCCTGGCGGCCTCCGGCTTCACGCTGTATCTCGATTTCCGCGTGCGGCACGAGTTCGAAGGACGGCGCTTCGCGCTGCCCGCGCGCATCTACGCGCGCCCGCTCGAGCTGCACGCGGGGCTGCGCATCGGCCTCGCCGACGTCGCCGACGAGCTGCGCGACGCCGGCTACCGCGAAGGCGCGCGCGAAGGCGGCGAGCCGGGCTGGTTTGCAAGGAGCGGTAACGACCTCGACATTTCGCTGCGTCCATTCGTTTTCTGGGACGGCGCGCAGCCCGCGCGCCGCCTCCGCGTCGCGTTCGATGGCGGCTCGGTACTGTCGGTCCGCGACGACAAAGGCCAGGAGGTGGCGCTCGCGCGCCTGGAGCCGCTCGCGATCGGCGGCATCTATCCGGCGAACAATGAAGACCGCGTGCTGGTGCGGCTGAACGAGGTGCCGAAGCACTTGGTGCAGGCGCTGATCGCCACCGAGGACCGCAGCTTCTACACGCACCGCGGCGTCGACCCGCGCGGCATCGCCCGCGCCGCCTGGAGCGTGTTGCGCCGCGACCGGCTGCAGGGCGGCAGCACGCTCACGCAGCAGCTCGTGAAGAACTTCTTCCTGACGCCGGAGCGCACGGTGACGCGCAAGGCCACCGAGCTGATCATGGCGGTGCTGCTCGAGGCGCACTACACGAAGGAAGAGATCCTCGAGACCTACCTCAACGAGATCTACCTCGGCCAGGATCGCGACCGGGCGATCCACGGCATCGGCCTCGCCTCGCTGCACTACTTCGCCAAGCCGGTAGAGCACCTGTCGCTCGCGGAAAGCGCGCTCCTCGTCGCCCTGGTGCGCGGCCCGGCGGTCTACGATCCCTATCGCCACGCCGACCGCGCGCTCGAGCGGCGCAACCTCGTGCTGCGCGAGACGCGCGACCAGGGCTACGCGACGATGCAGCAGTACGCCGCGGCGCGCAGCGCCCCGCTCGGCGTCAATCCCAAGGCGGGGGTGGGCACCTCGCCGCACCCGGCGTTCCTGCAACTCGTCCACCGTCAGCTGCGGCGCGAGTACGACGAGAAGGACCTGCGCTCGGAAGGCCTGCGCGTGTTCACAACTCTCGATCCGCGCGTGCAGCAGGCGGCCGAGCGCGTCCTCGCGCGCAAGCTCGCGCAGTTCGATAAGGAGAAGCGCTTCGGCGAGGCCGGCCTGCAGGGCGCGGTGGTGGTCACCGACGGCCAGGCGGGCGAGGTGCAGGCGCTCGTTGGCGACCGCGATCCGCTGTACCGCGGCTTCAACCGCGCGCTCGACGCCGCGCGGCCCGTCGGGTCGCTGCTCAAACCCGCGATCTATCTCACCGCGCTCGCCGAGCCGTCGCGCTACACGCTCGTCACGCCGATCGACGACGGCCCGTTCGTGTGGAAGAGCCGCGGCGCGCCCGACTGGTCGCCGAAGAACTACGACCGCAAGTTTCACGGCATGGTGCCGCTGCGCACTGCGCTGGCCCAGTCTTACAACGCGGCGACCGCGCGCCTCGGCACCGAGATCGGCATCGACAAAGTGCTGGCGAACGTGCGCCGGCTCGGCGTCGAGCGCGAGCTGAGTCCCTACGCCGCGACGCTCCTCGGCGCCACCGATCTGAGCCCGTTCGAAGTGGCGCAGATGTACCAGACCATCGCCACCGGCGGCTTCCGCACGCCGCTGAAGGCGATCCGCGAGGTGACGCTCGCCGACGGCACGCCGATCCGCCGCTATCCGCTCGCGGTCGAGCAGGCTTTCGCGCCGGAGCCGATGTACCTCCTC
Organism: Burkholderiales bacterium; assembly: GCA_036496555.1. Taxonomy (GTDB): domain Bacteria; phylum Pseudomonadota; class Gammaproteobacteria; order Burkholderiales; family SG8-39; genus SCGC-AG-212-J23. Next base: position 5,716 of record DASXKY010000074.1, read on the forward strand.
GCCGCTGCGATGCAGGACGTGGTGCGCGAAGGCACCGGCCAGGGGATGAAGAATTGGCTCGCGCCCGAGCTCAACATAGCCGGCAAGACCGGCACGACCGATGAGCAGCGCGACGCCTGGTTCGCCGGCTTCACGGGCGACCGCGTCGCGGTGGTGTGGGTCGGCTACGACGACAACCGCGCCGCGAAGCTCTCCGGCGCCGCCTCGGCCCTGCCCGTCTGGGCCGAGCTGATGGCGTCGCTCAATCCCGAGCCGCTGGCGATCCCCAAGCCCGACGGCATCGAGAACATCCTGATCGATCCCGCCACCGGCCTGCGCGCCGACATGACTTGCAGCGGCGCACGCGAGCTGCCCTTCGCGCAGGGCTCGGCGCCGGTCGAGCGCGCGCCGTGCGCCTCCGAGGTCGGCGTGGTCGTCGAGCAGGCGAAAGAGCGCGCGAAAAGCTGGTTTGAGAGACTATTCGGTCGATGAAAGCTCGCTTCCTTGCCTTGGTCCTGCTGTCAGGCTGCGCGACCGGCTATCAGACGCCCGCGCCGGTTGAAACGCCAGGCACATCCACGACGCAGCAGCAAGTCCCCGTCGTCATCGCGCGGCAGGAATCGCCCGCGGTCGCCGGCCTGCTCGAAAGCGCGCGCAGCGACGCAGCGGCCGGCAAGCTCGGCAGCGCCGCCGCGACGCTCGAGCGCGCGCTGCGCATCGAGCCGCGCAACCCGCGCCTGTGGCACGAGCTCGCGAAGGTGCGCTTACGGCAGGCTGACTATTCGCAGGCAGAAAGTCTCGCGGCCCGCTCCAACACCTATGCCGGAACCGACGCCGAGCTGCGGGCTGCGAACCAGAAGATCGTCGCCGACGCGCGCGCTGCCCGTGCGCAGTAAGCGCAGCTAAGATATCCGCCCATGACCTACCTCGTGGGCATCGACATCGGCGGCACCTTCACCGACTGCGCGATCGTCGATCGCGCCGGCAAGCTGCTCACCACCAAGGTGCCGTCGACGCCGCAGGACTTCTCGCGCGGCATGATGGACGCGCTGGGCGCCGGGGCGCAGGCGCTCGGCCTTCCCCTCGACGGCTTCTGCCGCGACATCGACTTCCTGTCGCACGGCACCACGGTGGGCACCAACACCATCATCCAGAAGCGCGGCGCGAAGGTCGGACTGATCACGACGCGCGGCCACGAGGACGCGATCCACATCATGCGCGGCTCGCGCGGCTACGGCGGGCGCGACATCCGCAAGGTGGTGCATTTCCCGGAGACGTCCAAGCCGCAGCCGATCGTGCCCAAGCGCCTGATCCGCGGCGTGTCGGAGCGCGTCGATTGCTTCGGCGAAATCGTCGTCGAGCTGAACGAGAAGGAGGCGGAAGCAGCGATCCGCGAGCTGGTTGCGGAAGGCGTGCAGTCGATTGCGATCTGCTTCCTGTGGTCCTTCAGGAATCCCTCGCACGAACTGCGGGTGAAGAAACTCGTTGAAAAAATAAAATCCGATCTGTTCGTCACCTGCTCGGTCGACATCGCGCCGAAGTGGGGCGAGTACGAGCGCGTGACCGCCACCGCACTGAACGCCTACCTGGGGCCGGTGATGACCGGCTATCTGAAGAAGCTGGACAGCTCGCTCGTCGATCTCGGCTACGGCCACGGCCTGCAGATCGCGCAGTGCGGCGGCGGCACGGTGCCGGTCGGCCGCGCCGGCGAGGCGCCGCTCCTCACGCTCGATTCCGGGCCGGTCGCCGGCGTCACCGCCTCGATGTTCCTCGGCGCCGCGATGGGCGAAAAGAACATCATCACCACCGACATGGGCGGCACCTCGTTCGACGTCTCGATCATCTACGACGGCAAGCCCGCCTATTCCTTCGTCAGCAACACCGACCAGTACGAATATTTCCTGCCCAAAGTCGACCTGCAGGCGATCGGCGCCGGCGGCGGCAGCCTGGCGCGCGCCGATCCCGAGAGCCGCACCCTCACGGTCGGGCCCGACAGCGCCGGCGCCTTTCCCGGGCCGGTCTGCTACAGCCGCGGCGGAAAGATTCCCACCGTGACCGACGCGCAGCTGGTTCTCGGCTACCTCGATCCGGACAACTTCGCCGGCGGCCGGATGAAGCTGGATCGGCAGGCGGCACTCAACGCCGTTGAAGAACTGGGGAAGAAAATCGGCCTCACCGCCCTCGAGACCGCCGCCGGTGTGTGCCGCATCGTCGAGCTCAACATGGCGGATGTGATCCGCAAGGTGACGGTGGAGAAAGGCTTCGACCCGCGCGACTTCGTCCTCTTCGCCTTCGGCGGCGCCGGTCCGGCGCACGCCGGCGTGTTCGCCGCCGAGCTCGGCGTGAAGAAGGTGATCGTGCCGCAGCGCAAGGCCGCCTCGACCTGGTGCGCCTTCGGCGCCGCCGCCGCGGACGTCCTGCACATCTTCGAGCACACGGAGATCATGTCCACGCCGGTGGATGCAGGCGGAATCAACAAAATAATTTCTTCTCTGGAAAACAAGGCAAAGCAGCTCATGGCGGACGAAGGCATTGCCGCCGACCGCCAGCGCTTCGAGTTCTCGCTCGACGTGCGCCACAAGGGGCAGATCAACGAGATCGAGGTGCTGCTGCCGTGGAGCCGCGTGCCGGCCCGCTACGAGGCCGCGCTGAGGAAGGCGTTCGTCGATCGCTACGAGAAGCTGTACGGCCGCGGCTCGGCGCTGCTCGGCGCGCAGCTCGAGCTGGTCGTCTGCCGGCTGCGGGCGCGCGCCCTCACCCCGCGCCCGCGCCTGGTGAAAGCGAAGAAGCTGTCGGCGAAGATTCCGAAGGAAGCGATCCGCAAGCCGCGCACCATCCAGTGGGCGTCGGCGAAGAAGACCGCGGTGTACGATGGCGACCGGCTCGCCGTCGGCAACGTGATCAGGGGACCTGCGATCGTCGAAACCTCCGACACCACCGTCGTCGTGCAGCCCGGCCGGAGACTGCGCGTGGACCAGCTGGGGAATTTCGAGATTACTTTTTAGGGAGGGCGCCATGGACACCTGCGTCGTCGAAACCGGACTGTTCAAGAAGAAGGCCTGCGGCCAGAACGCGGTCACCAAGTGCGCGAACTGCGAGATCCCGCTCTGCGCCCAGCACGCCGTCGCGCAGCTCGCCAACGGCAAGAAGACCGGCAAGTTCATGTGCCAGGAATGCGACGCCGCGCAGAAGGAGCACGACAAGAACCTGGCCGCGGCGCCGAAGGCGGCGGCCGCGAAGCCGGCGACTCCGGGCGCCTCCGCGCACGGCGCCAAGCCCGCCGCTCCAGGCGCCGCCCAGGCCGCCAAGCCGGGCGCGCCGGGCGCCCCCGCCGCGAAGCCGCCTGAGAAGAAACCCGACGACGACGCGCCGCTGGAGTTCACGCCCAGCAAGAAGTAGATAAACCAAGCCAATGAACGCTCCTCTCAGGAAGCTGTCCGAGCTCGCCGGCGTCGCTTTCGACGGCGTGCGCTCCGGCTATGTGCCGCCGCCGCGGCTGCGGATTTCCCCCAAGCTGAAACTTCATCGGAAGGCAAAGAAGGAGCTCGACCCGGTCACCTTCGAGGTGGTGCGCCACGCGCTGTGGAACGTGAACGAGGAGCACGGCGCGACGATCCAGCGCCTTTCCGGCTCGCCGGTGGCGATGTACGCGCTCGACCTCAATCCCTCGATCCTCACCGAGGACGCCGAGTTCGTCTATTTCGGGCCGTACATGCAGTACATGTCCGGCGTAACCGACACGCAGGTGAAATGGACGCTCGAGAACCGCAGCGACAACCCCGGCATCCGCGACGGCGACATGTTCCTCGCCAACGATCCCTGGGTCGGCGCCGCGCACCAGATGGACGTGATGCTGCTGTGCCCCGTGTTCTGGAAGGGCGAGCTGTTCTGCTGGGTCACCAACTGCCTGCACCAGTACGACATCGGCGGCATCACGCCGGGCTCGTTCTGTCCGTCCGCGCGCGACGCCTACGACGAGGGCATCCTGCTGCCGCCGATCAAGATCATCGAGAACAACGAAATCCGAAAAGACATCGAGGACGTCTACCTCAGGAGCAGCAGAAAGCCTTCGGCCGTGGCGCTCGACTTTCGCGCCCAGCTCGCCGGCAACCTCACCGCGCGCGACCGGGTTCTCGCTTTGATCAGGAGGTACGGCGCCGAGACCGTCAAAGGGGTGATGCGAAAAATCCTCGACGACGGCGAGCGCGCCTTCCTGAAGAAGCTTGCCCTCCTGCCTGACGGCATTTGGCGCGACAGAACGTACGTCGAGTGCTGCAGGCCCGGCGACCGCCAGGCGCACCGGGTCATGCTGACGTTGAGAAAAGAAAAAAACCGCCTGGTGTTCGAGAACGAAGGAACGGCTCCCCAAGCCGGCGGCATCAACGCCACTTATTCGGGCTGGCGCGGCGCGATCATGGTCGCGCTGAACGAGCTGATGTGCTGGGAGCAGTACTACGCGGTCGGCGGCGCGTTGCGCCACGTCGAGTTCAACCCGACGCCGGGCACGCTCAACTGCGCCGACTTCCCGGCTTCGGTTTCGACCGCGCCGGTGCAGTGCATGGAGATCTCGCTCTACCCCGCCTACAACGTGCTGTCGAAGATGATTTATCCCGACCCCGAGCTGCGCAAGGATGTGATGTGCATCGGCGGCACCAGCCAGTGGCCGGCCACCATCTTCCGCGGCATCGACCAGTGGGGCGAGCGCTACGGCTACATCCTGGTCGACCCGATCGGCGGCGCGATCGGCGCCTTCTCGCACGCCGACGGCATCTCGACCGGCGGCCAGGCGCGCACGCCGATCTGCAAGCTGCCCAACGTCGAGCACACCGAGCAAAGCTTTCCGGTCTTGTTTCTGTACCGGAAGGAAATTACGGATTCCGGCGGCGCCGGCAAGTTCCGCGGCGGGCTGTCGGCCGAGTCCTGCTTCATCCCGCATGGCACCGACAGCATCACCCACGACACGCTCTCCTCCGGCAATGCCATTCCGACCTCGACCGGCATGATGGGCGGCTATCCCGGCGCGGTGAACCGCTACCGCTTCCTGAGAGACTCCGACATCGGCGAACGGATGAAGCGCGCGGAGCTGGTAGGCGATATCGATGAGCTGAAGGGAACGGCAGAAACGCTCCAGCTCAGGCAGGAGAACTTCCTCCAGCATCCGCACGACGTCTACGCCGTGCTGTGGTCCGCGGCGGGCGGCTTCGGCGACCCGCTCGAGCGCGACCCGGCGAAAGTCGAGGCCGACGTCGCGAACGGCGACGTCTCGGAAAAAGCGGCGCGCGAGATCTACGGCGTGGTGCTCAACGACAAAGAGACGACGGAGAAGGAAAGAGCTTCGCGGCGCAAACAGCGCCTGCAGAAGGCGACCGCGCCCTTCCTCGCCGCCAAGCCGCTCGGCGGCAAGGAAACACTGCGCGCGACCGAAACGCTGGCCGTGCGCGGCGGCCACTGGTGCTGCGCGAAATGCGCCGCCGACCTCGGGCCGCTGAAGCAGAACTACAAGGAGCGATGCGCCCGCAGCGACCTGCCGATCCAGGCCTCGAACCCGCTGGTTGGCGATCCGCGGCGCTTCATCGACCCGCTGCCGCAATTCCGCCAGTTCTGCTGCCCGAGCTGCGGCACGCTGATCG
>DASXKY010000075.1:0-3120 GCA_036496555.1 Burkholderiales bacterium
GCTCGCGGCGTACGCTTCGTTGAACACCGGGCCCCACCAGTCGATCATCGCGCGCTTCACCGCCGCCGCGCAGGGCGAGCCGGTGGAGGAGACGAAGCGCATCGAAGAGAGGTCGTATTTGTCTTTGATATTTTTCTCCAGCCTCAAAAGACGCACATACATGGTCGGTACAAGGTAGGCGTGCGTCAGGCGGTGCCGCTCGATCAGAGCGAGCGTGCGCTCGGCGTCGAAGCGCTCCTCGAGCACGAGGAGCGATCCGTTCAGCATCACCTGCGCCCCGTAGCCGTTGGGCGCGCTGTGGTAGAGCGGCGCGGAGAGGAGCGCGCGCATGCCCGGATCGATGCCGTGGACCGCCTTGATGCCTTCGCGGTTGAGCGCGTCCACCACCTCCGCCTCGGCGGGCGGCGGCGTCAGGCGGCGTACGCCCTTCGCGCGGCCGGTGGTGCCGGAGGTGTACGGCATGCTCATGCGCGGCCGGCGCGGCGTTCCGTCCCAGGGCGCATCGGGCCATGCGTGGTCGGTGATGACGGCGACGTTCGGTGGAATGCCGCCTTCGATCTGCCGGCGGTGCGCGGCATCGGTCACGAGGACCTTCGCGCTGCCGTCCTGCAGGATCCAGCCGGCCTCGTCGGCGCGGTAGTGCCAGTTGATCGGGCACGAATAGGCGCCGAGCAGGCGCGCGCCGATCATCGCCTCGAGATAGGCGGGCTCGTTTCTGAGCATGATGCAGACGACGTCGCCCTCGCCGACGCCGAGCCGCTCGAGCGCGCCCGCCGAGCGCCGCGCCGCGTCCTCGAGCCGCGCCGGCGCGATCTCGCGCTCGCCAAAGCGAAGGCTGGCGCTCACCAGGCTGTTCACTTGGGCTCCTGCCGGTAGAAGAGCTTCATCTGGTCGTAGACGTCGGGGTAGCGCCGCTTCGTCTCCGCCGGCTCTTCGAAGAACGCCTCGCTCAGCACGGCGAAGAACTCCGACGGATGCTCGGCCGCGTAGGGATCGAGCCAGGTCTGGTTGCCGCGCTCGACCGCGTCGCAGAAGCCGGCGTAGGCCTCGGTGAAGGCTTTCTGCCAGGCGCCGCGGTCCATGCCGGCGTGCAGCGGCGGCACGCCGTTCGCCGCGCCGTTCAGCATGTCGAGCTTGTGCGCGAATTCGTGCACCACGACGTTGATCTCGGGGTCATGCGCGGCCGCGTCCCAGGAAAGCACCACCGGGCCGCCCGGCATCGCCTCGCCGGCGAGCGCGTCGTCCCATTCGTGCACCACGCCGTCCTCGTCGGTCGCGGTGCGGCGCACCTTGAAGTCGCCCGGATAGACGACGATGCCGGTCCAGCCGCGGTACCAGTCGAGGCCGAGCTCGCGGATCGGCAGGCAGGCCTGCGCGGCGATGGCGAGGCGGATGGCGTCCGTCACCTCGAAACCGTGCGCGCCGGCGAACGCCTTCTCGGCGAGGAACAGCAGCGCGAGGTCCTTCAGCTTCTGGTCCTGGTTTCGCTTCACGAACGGAAACTCGCGCACGGCGGCGTTCCACAGCCCCTCGTCGATGCGGTGCTTGCCGAGCACCCGCTTCCTGCGCCATTCGGTGAGCCAGCCCATGTGAGACCGTAAAATACCGCATGGTCACCGTCGTCAGGCTGCATCCGCAATCGAGCGCCGCCGCGCTCGGCCCGGTCGCCGAAGGGCTGGCCGGGCCGGAGCGCGCGCTGATCGCGCGCGCGCTCGACTTCGCCGAGCCGCTCTACGCCGGCCAGACGCTCTCCACCGGCGAGCCGACCTGGGCGCACGCGCTCGGCCTCGCCCACAACCTGGCGGCGATCGGCCTCGACGGCGCCGGCCGCGCCGCCGGCATCCTGTTCGCGGCGCCGAAGCAGCTGAAGGAGCCCGAGCAGCTGCGCGCCGAGTTTGGCGACGAGATCGCCGGCCTCGCCGCCGGCGTGGAGAAGCTCTACCAGCTGCGCATCGCCACAAGGGGAAAGGCGGCTCTAGCCCCGTCCTCGCAGAACGAAGTGCTGCGCAAGATGGTGCTCGGCATGGTCGAGGACGTGCGGGTGGTGCTCATTCGCCTGGCGAGCCGGACGCAGACCCTGCGCTTCTTTTCAAAAAATCAAAATCCTGAAAAAGAAGAATACGCGCGGGAAACCCTCGACATTTACGCGCCGCTCGCCAACCGCCTCGGCGTCTGGCAGCTCAAGTGGGAGCTGGAGGACCTCTCGTTCCGCTTCCTCGAGCCCGAGCTCTACAAGCGCATCGCCAACCTGCTCGATGGCAAGCGGGTGGAGCGCGAGCGCTATATCGCGGATGCGATTGCAGTCCTTTCTTCTGAAATACAAAAACTGGGGGTTAAAGCTGAAATCACGGGTCGCCCCAAGCATCTCTATTCCATCTGGAACAAGATGCGCAACAAGGCGGTCGACTTCGACGAGGTCTACGACGTGCGCGCGCTGCGCGCCATCGTGCCCGAGGTGAAGGACTGCTACGCCGTGCTCGGCGTGGTCCACAACCTGTGGGCGCCGATCCCGCGCGAGTTCGACGACTACATCTCGCGGCCGAAGGGCAATCTCTACCAGTCGCTGCACACCGCGGTCATCGGCCCGGGCGGCAAGACGCTCGAGGTGCAGATCCGCACCGAGGCGATGCACCGGCAGGCCGAGTACGGCGTCGCCGCGCATTGGCGCTACAAAGAGGCGGGAAAGCCCGCACGCGCGGAAGGCGCCTTCGACGAGAAGATCGCCTGGCTGCGCCAGCTCTTGGCGTGGCGCGACGAAGTGGCCGACTGGGGCAAGACCACCAAGCAGGCGAAGCTCGACGACACCGTCTACGTCCTCACGCCGCAGGGCAAGGTGATCGACCTGCCGGCCGGCGCGACGCCGGTCGACTTCGCCTACACGCTGCACACCGACCTCGGCCACCGCTGCCGCGGCGCCAAGGTCGACGGGCACATGGTGCCGCTCGACACGCCGCTGCAGAGCGGCCAGCGCGTCGAGATCGTCGCTGCGAAGAGCGGCGGGCCTTCGCGCGACTGGCTGAACGCCGAGCGGAAGTTCGTCACGACTACTCGCGCGCGGCACAAGATCCGGCAATGGTTCAACGCCAAGGCGCTCGCCGAGACGGTCGCCGAAGGCCGCGC
>DASXKY010000076.1:0-4086 GCA_036496555.1 Burkholderiales bacterium
CGAGTCGATCTGCCTTTAGGTCTTTATTGTGTAAGCCACACAAATAGGTCGACAGGGCATCGCGCAACTCCTGGATGCCGTAGTTGTGGCTGTAGAAGACCTCGCCGGCCTCGATCGAGGCGATGCCGGCGCGGCGGATGAAGTCGGGGGTCGGCTGGTCGGGCTCGCCCACCCAGAACGGCAGGATGTCGGAGCGGCCGACCCCCTCGTTGTAGAGCTCGCGGATCTTCGAGGCGACGAGCGAGCGCACGGCAGCGCGCGCCGAGAGCGGCGTCGAGGACGCAGTTTCGATTCCCATGTCCGAACCTATTCTAGACTTGCCGCTCGCATGCCGAACGCCCGCTGGTCCCTCGCCGCCGCCGTCGCGACCATGGTGGTCTGGGGCCTCAACTTCCCGTTCGTCAAGCACGTGCTCGGCCAGATCGGCGTCGGCGCGTTCCTCTTCCTGCGCTTCGCCGTCCTGCCGCTGCTCGGCCTGCTCCTCCTCGCCATCGTGTTCCGCGGCCGGCTGGCGCGCACCTTCCCGAAGCGCGAGGACCTGCCGCGCTTCGTGTTGTGCGCGATCGTCGGCCACGCGGTCCACATCGCTGCGGTGATGGCCGGCATGAACCTCTCCACCGCTTTCTCCTCGTCGCTGGTGCTGATGAGCGGCCCGCTGTTCACGCTGATCATCCTCGCCGCGCTGGGCGCGGAGCGCCTCGCGAAGCAGCAGGTGGCGGGGACCCTGGTTGCCTGCGCCGGCATCGCGCTATTCCTCTCCGACAAGTTCACCGGCGGGCGCATCACCGCCGGCTACGGCGACCTGCTGCTGATTCTCGCGGCCCTCTGCTTCTCGCTCTACACGGTGCTCGCGCAGCCCCTCACCAAGCGCTACGGGCCGCTCATCGTGCTGTCGTGGACGCTGCTCTTCTCCGCGCCGCCGATCCTGCTCGTCAGCCTGCCCTGGTTCGTGCAGCTCGATACCGCCAGACTCACGCCGCTGGTATGGCTGGGCCTCGTCTGGGCGCTGGTGCTGTCCTCGTTCCTCGGCTGGCTCGCCTGGGGCTGGGTCAACGCAGTGCGCGGCGTCGCGCGCAGCGCGCCATTCAACTACCTGATGCCGCCGATCGCCGGGCTCTCGGCGTGGCTCACACTCGGCGAGCACTTCACCTGGCTCAAGCTCGCCGGCGCAGCGGTTACCATGGCGGGCGTGGCCTGGGCGCAGTTCGGCTCCGGCCGCCCACCGCCCAAAGAGGCGGCGCAACCGGATTCGGCCTGATCAAAGGGGGACAAACGCATGTCGGCAGGACACGGACATGGCCATGGCGGCCACGACGACCACGGCGATCACAGCAACCCGGCGAACAGGAGGATTGCGCTGCTCATCGCGGTGCTCGCGCTGGTGCTCGCCTTTTCCGAGACACTGGGCAAGTCGGCGCAGACCGCGGCGCTGAGCCTCAACATCGAAGCTTCGAATCTTTGGGCTTTCTTCCAGGCGAAGACCATCCGGCAGGCCGTGATCCGAACGGCGGCGGAGCAGGCTGCGGTCGCCAATCCGAACGAAAAGTCAAAAAAACAGATAGACACCTGGCGCAAGACCGCCGAGCGCTATCAGTCGGAGCCCGAGACCGGCGAGGGCCGCAAGGAGCTCGCCGAGCGCGCCAAGGCCGCCGAGGCGAAGCGCGACCGCGCCATGGCGGCCTACCACCAGTTCGAGCTCGCCTCCGCCGCGGTGCAGATCGCCATCGTGCTCGCCTCCGCCGCGATCATCACCGGCGCGATGGCGCTGGTGTGGGTGTGCATCGGCCTCGGCGCCGTCGGGGTGCTGTTCTGCCTGATCGGCGCCTTCGCGCCGACCTCAGTGCACCTTTTCTAGCGCCCGGTACGCCCGGAAGGCGGCGATCGCGCGGTCGATGCCGGCCGCGTCGACGTCGAGGTGCGTGACCAGCCGCATCGGCGAGCGCCCGAGCACAAGCACGTCCTGGCTTTTCAAATAAGAAACCAAACCGGAGGCTTCCTGAGGCGTTATCCGCGCCATCAGCATGTTGGTGTTGGGCCCGGCCACGTCGTAGCCGGCTTCGCGCAGGCCGCGCGCGAGGCGCGCGGCGTTGCCGTGATCGCTTTCCAGCCGCTCGACGTTGTGCCTCAGCGCGTAGAGTCCCGCCGCCGCGATCACGCCCGCCTGCCGCATCCCGCCGCCGAGGATCTTTCTCGCCCTGCGGGCCCGCTCCACGAGATCCCGGGAACCGAGAAGCAGCGTTCCCGCCGGCGTGCCGAGCCCCTTCGACAGGCACGAGGAGACCGAGTCGAAGCCGGCGCAGAGGTCTTTTACGTTGGTACCCAAGGCTACCGCCGCATTGAATATGCGTGCGCCGTCGAGATGGACCGACAGCTTCTTCGACTTTGCAAGCCGAGTCGCCTTTTCCAGATAGCCGCGCGGGATCGGCCGTCCGGTGATGGTGTTCTCGAGCGCCAGGAGCCGTGTGCGCGCGAAGTGCGGATCGTCGGGCTTGATCGCCGCTTCCACCTCGGCGAGGTCGAGCGTGCCGTCGGGCCGGTTCGGCACCACCTGCGGCTGGATCGAGCCGAGCACCGCCAGGCCGCCGCCCTCGTAGCGGTAGCTGTGCGACTCGGCGCCGAGGATCACCTCGTCGCCGCGCTGGCAGTGGCTCATCAACGCAGCCAGGTTCGACTGCGTGCCGGTCGGGAACAGCAGCGCCGCCTCGAAGCCAAACAGCGAAGCGGCATGCTCCTGCAGCCGGTTGACGGTCGGGTCGTCGCCGAACACGTCGTCGCCCACCTCGGCCTCGGCCATCGCGCGGCGCATGCCCGCGGAGGGGCGCGTCACGGTGTCGGAGCGCAGGTCGACGACGTCGGGCATCGCGCAAGCTTAGCGCAGAGAACGCGTCCTTGTGCGCGCCGCGCATTGATGGAAAACTAGCCGCCCAGAATGCTGCTGACGCTCGTCATCGCGTACCTCCTCGTCACCATCGCGATCGGCCTCTGGGCGGCGAGGCGCGTGAAGAATACCGCCGACTTCGCAGTCGCCGGCCGCCACCTGCCGCTGTACATGATCGTCACCACGACCTTCGCGACGTGGTTCGGCTCCGAGACTGTGCTCGGCATCCCGGCCAGGTTCGTCGAGGGCGGCCTCGGCGCGGTGGTCGAGGACCCGTTCGGCTCGAGCATGTGCCTGGTGCTCGTCGGCGTGTTCTTCGCCGCCAAGCTCTACCGCATGACCCTCCTCACCATCAGCGACTACTACCGCGAGCGCTTCGGCCGCGGCGTCGAAGTGGCCTGCTCGATCGTGATCATCCTCAGCTACGTCGGCTGGGTGTCGGCGCAGGTCACCGCCCTCGGCCTGGTGTTCAACCTGCTCTCGGGCGGCGCCGTGCCGGTGCCCGTCGGCATGATCGTCGGCACGATCTCGATCCTGGCCTACACGCTGTTCGGCGGCATGTGGTCGGTCGCCGTCACCGACTTCGTGCAGATGATCGTGCTGGTCGTCGGCCTGGCGATCATCGCCTTCTTCGCCGCCGACCAGGCCGGCGGCGCCGACAAGGTGGTGGCCCTCGCCGCGAGCCGCGATCTGTTCCGCTTCCTGCCCGAGCCAACCTTCCACGGCGTCGCCTTCTTCCTCGGCGCGGCGGTCACGGTGATGCTCGGCTCGATCCCGCAGCAGGACGTGTTCCAGCGCGTGATGTCGGCGAAGAGCGAGCAGGCGGCGACGCGCGGCCCGGTGATCGGCGGCCTGTGCTACTTCGCCTTCGCCTTCGTGCCGATGTTTCTGGTGGCGAGCTCGCTGCTCATCATGCCCGAGCAGGCGCAGGCGCTGCTCAAGGAAGACCCGCAGAAGCTGCTGCCGACCCTGGTGCTCGAGCACATGCCGCTCGTGATGCAGGTGCTCTTCTTCGGCGCCTTGCTTTCCGCGCTCAAATCGACGGCCTCGGCGACGCTGCTCGCGCCCTCCGTGACGTTCGTCGAGAGTATCTGGCGCCCGCTGCGGCCGCACATGTCCGACCGCGCCGAGCTCCGCACGATGCGCATCACCGTGCTCTGCTTCGCCGCCATCGACTGCGGCTACGCGATCGCCTCGCAGGGCACGCC
>DASXKY010000077.1:0-10263 GCA_036496555.1 Burkholderiales bacterium
GAGGTTGAGCCCGAAGGGCGCGGGTCGCGTGAGCCCGCGCAGCCCGTTGTCACCGTCGGTCATCGACACCCACTTGTACGCCGTGCCCCACAGCACCTGCGACAGCGCGAGCGTCAGCATCAGGAAGCCGAGGCCGGTGGCGCGCAGCGCGATCACGCCGAAGGCCCCGGCCGCAAGCATGGTGCCGAGCAGCGCGAGCGGCGCCGCGGCCCAGTGCGCGAGCCCGAGCTTCAGCGTGGCGAGCGCGGAGAGGTACGCCGCGAGGCCGAGGTAGGCCGAGTGCCCGAGCGTCGGCAGGCCGCCGTAGCCGAGCAGCAGGTTGATGCTGGCCGCGAACACCGCGAAAATGAGAATCTGGCTTGCCAGGTTTATGTAGTACTCCCCCGAAACGAACGGCAATACCAGCAACAACAGCAGAAGCACACCCCACCCGATCTTCTTCACGCCGCGAACTTCCCGAACAGCCCGCGCGGCCGGAACGCGATCACCAGGATCATCGGCAGGAACAGGATCACATAGGCGAGCTCCGGCAGCAGCGCGACGCCGAACGTGTAGACGAATCCGGTGATGAACGCGCCGACGAACGCGCCGAGCAGGCTGCCGACGCCGCCGAGGATCACCACGATCAGCGCGAGCGGCAGCATGTCCGCGTCGAGGCCCGGATAGGCCGACATGATCGGGCCGCCGATCACGCCGCCGGCCCCGGCCAGCGCCGCGCCGAGGCAGAACACGGTGGTGAACAGGCGCGACACCGGGATGCCCACCGCGCGCGCCATGTCCGGATCGTCGACGCCGGCGCGGATCATCGCGCCAAGCCTGGTCTTTTCAACCAGCAAGAACAAAGCGAGGGCGACCATTGCAGCCAAAACCACCACCGCCAGCCGGTACGCCGGAAAGATGAAGCCGCCGACGCGCACCGGCTGCTGCAGCAGCGCCGGCGTCGGGATCGGGATCGGATCGCCGCCCCACACCACCAGGCACAGGTCGGCGATGATGAACGACAGGCCGAGGGTGACGAGAACCTGTCCGAGGACGTTTCCGGCCAGTTTTCTGAGGACGAATCTCTCGACAAAATATCCGAACACGGCCATCGCCAGGCCGGCGCCGAGCGCGGCGAGCCACAGGTTCGGCACCACTCGCAGGATGCTGACCCCGATGTAGGCGCCGAGCATGAACAGGGCGCCGTGCGTGAGGTTGGCGATCCGCATCAACCCGAAGATGAGCGAGAAGCCCGACGCCAGGAGGAACAGCAGCCCTCCCAGCGCCAGGCTGTTCAGCGTCTGGATCGCCCAATACTGCAGAAGCTCAGCTCTCGAGGTTCTTCGCGGGCGGCCAGTCCCTCGAGTAGACCGGGTTCTTCAGGAACTCCTCCGGCTTGTAGGTCCAGAACTGGCTCACGTTCGGGTAGGTGTGGATCACCCGGTTCACCAACCGGCCGTCCTTGCGCTCGACCCTGCGGATGTAGATGTTGCCGACCACGTTGCCGAACTTGTCGAACTGCACCGGCCCGCGGCAGGTGTCGACCTTGATCGAGCGCACCGTCTTCATGAACGCCGCCTTGTCCTCGACGCGCCCCTTGATGGCGTGCAGGGTCGCGTCCAGCACCGCCGCCTCGGTGTAGGTCGCCGCGGCGTAGAAGCCCGGGTCGTAGCCCCAGTCGACGCGGAAGTTGGCGACGAAGCGCTTGTTGATCGCGTTCTCGATCTCCGCCGAATACCAGCACGAAGTGACGATGCCGAGCGCCTCGTCGCCCATGTTGCGCAGCACCGCCTCGTCGAGCGCGGTCATGCCGCCGACCGGCGTCACCTTCTTGATCAGCCCGAACTCGTTCATCTGCCGCAGGAAGCGGAAGCCGTTCGAGCCGGCGAAGCCGAGGAAGATGCCATCCACATTCGTTTTTAATTGAGCCAAATACGTTCCATAGTCTGGAACGGTCAACGGCGGGAACATGCGCTGCACCACCTTGCCGCCGTTGTCCTCGAACACGCGCATGAAGCCCGCGCACATCTCGTGGCCGTAGGCGATGTCGTCGGCGATCACCACCATGCGCTTCATCTTGAGGGTCTTGGCGCAGTACTCGGCGAGCGGCATCGAGCATTGCGACGAGGTCGAGGTGCCGCGCGTGAACCAGGGATTGGGCTTCCTCTGCGTCATGTCCTCCGCCGCCGCGACCGACAGCGTCAGCAGCTGCTGCTGGCGGATGTAGTCGTCGGAGGCGAGCGCAGAAGCGGTGTCGAGCGGCCCGATCATGATCTGGATCTTGTCGCGCTCGACCAGCTCCTGCAGCTTGGTGCGCGACTGCGCCGGCACGCCGCCCGAGTCGCCGACGAAGAGCTCGACCTTGCGCCCGCCCATCGTGTAGTTGCGCTCCTTCAGGTACTGCGTGAGCGCGCGCTCCATGTCGATGCCGCCGGATGCGAGCGGGCCGGTCTTCACGGTCATCAGGCCGAGCCGGATGGGGGTGTTGCCTTGCGCGCTTACGGGTAATGCATTTACTAGTGAAACCCCGGCGACGCCTTGTACGAACCGCCTACGGCTGAAGCTCATGTCTCTCCTCCTTTGCCTTCGCGAAGAACTGCTCATTGGTGACCACCCAGCCCAGGCAGCGCTGCACGTTCTGCAGCCCGAGCTCGTGCAGGTCGTCGCCATACATGCTGGCGACGCAATCCGACAGCACCACCACCCGGTAGCTGAAATTGAACGCGGAGAACGCGGTGTTCAGCACGCAGGTGTTGGTGTTGATGCCCATCAGGACCGTCGTTTTTATTTTCAATGCATCCAGTAAATGCTTCAGGTCCGTTCCGTAGAAACAGTCCAGGCGCTTCTTGCTGTCGACGATGTAGTCGCCCTCGCGGTAGAGCTCCGGCATGATCTCGGTGCCCTTCGAACCCTCGACATTGTGCTCGCGCACGGTGCTCTTGCGGCCCGGCACCAGGCGGTCGGTCTCGGACTGCGCCGCGTGCATCGCCTGCCAGAACGGCGACGCCATCGCGTCGGTGCCCACGCCGGGAATGCGGCGGTGGACGAGAACCACGTGGATCACGGGAACCTTGCTCTTTCTCGCAAAATCCAGAACCTCCTTGCCGCGCGCGATGATGCGTTTCGCATCCTCGGGCTTCGCGGGCATGGTCGCCACGTCCATGTCGAGGTGCCCGCGGTGCATGTCGATGGCGATGATCGCCGTTTCCCCGGTCCTTATTTTCAGCTCTTTATAGAGACCATTCAAAAGCGAGCTGCGGTCGACGATCTGCACGCTCTTCATGCTCAGTGCGCCGGCGCGCCCGGCTGCTTGAGCGGGTGCGCCTTGCTGAAGGCGTCGAGCTTCATGCACTCGTCGTAGATGCGCATGCAGGTCGGCACCGATGAGACGTCGCATTTGAAGTAGCCGGTGGCGCCGATCACCTGGCCGGCGAGGCAGATGTCGGCGATGGTGACCGAGTCGCCGTGGCAGTAGCGCCCGGTTTCCTTCTCTTTCGCGAGGTGGCCTTCGATCGCCTTCAGCGCCTCGAGCGTCCAGTGCGCCAGCCAGGCATTTCTTTTTTCTTCTTCCACGTGAAGTGTTTTTTCAAGATAGACGCGGATACGAGGCGTGACCAGGGGATGCCCATCGGCAGCAGCAATCAACCCGAGCCCGCGCACCCGCGCGCGGCCGCGCGGATCCTTCGGCAGCAGCGGCGGCTGCGGCTTCGTCTCCTCGAGGTACTCCATGATCGCCATCGACTGGAACAGCGGCGCGCCGCCCTCGTCGAGGACCAGCGAAGGCACCGTCGCCTGCGGATTGACCGCCTTGTAGTCGGCCTGGTGCTGCATGCCCTTCAGCAGGTCGATCGACACTTCGTCGACCTTGATGCCTTTCAGCGCGAGCGCCACCTTGACGCGGTAGGTCGCGAGCGAACGCCAGAAGCCATAGAGTTTCATTTGGGAGGTATCACCGGTAGGAGGATGTAGGAATTCGAATCCAGATGCAGCGTTGTCTTATTTGAAAACACGGAAGCAGGGCGATCCCTCGGATCGTCGTGCAGGAACGGCCCGCAGCCGCGCAGCTCGTTCTTGAAGTTGGAAAGCTTGGCGCCGGTCGACTTCTGCCACTCGTAGTCCTTGCCTCTCACGGACAGCCCCAGCCGGTATCCCGCCGGGACGACGATCGAGGTCGGCCACAGCTCCACCTCGAGCTCCACGGGCTGGGCCGGCTTCAGCGGCTGCTTCTCATCGTGCGTATGGTACGGCCGCCACGGCTGGGACAGCTTGGGATCGAGCTTGCGATGCGAGGCGCGCAGCCAGCCTTGCGCGATCGGCGTGTGCGGGTCGATCGCGCCCATGAACGTGATCTCGCGCAGGTCGGGCGTGAAGACGCGGAAGACGAGGAACAGGTCGGCATCCTGCGTAGACGAGGACACTTTGAGCTTCGCCGCCATCGGGCCGGTGATCTCCGTTTCCGTTTCCACGGGTTCCGAGATGAACGTCAGGCCATCGCCCATCGCGTCGAACGAGACGGTACCCTCCCCCGGCGAGCCTCCTCTCAGGGAAAAGTCCTTCGCCAGAAACATCTTGGTCCACTTCGTGCGTGCGATCGGCCACTCGTTCTCGTGGCGCTCGACGAATTTGTCGACGTGGCGAATCTGAAGTTGGACCTTCGGTTGATTCTTCCAGTCGCCCTTTCCGCGCAGGTAGTGATTAAAGAAGCGCAGCTGCAGCTGACGCCCGTAGTCGGTATAGAAATGCGTCCAGTGCTCGATGCCGTGGGCTTCGAGCCACTTGTCCTTTGAGGCTGCTCGTATGAAACCCTCGTAGTTGCCGCGTGGGTGCAATCCCTGCCCGCCCCAGTTCGCCGTGGAGAGGATCGGCACGTTGATCTTTTCCCACCTCGGCGAGCGCGCCTTGTGGTACTCGTCGTCGAGCGGGTGCGCGAGGATGTCGTCGCCGAAGTCGCAACGGTTTTTCTGCAGCTCGCGGTCGGAGAGCGTGACGTCGCCGCACACCAGGCTGCCGTCGATGCGGCTGCGCGGGCCGCGCTCGCCGAAGCCGTACTGCACGGTCTTCACCTGCATGTCGTACCAGTTCGCCCAGAAGGTGCAGACGATGCCGCCGTGGTGCGTCATGTCGCGGTACCAGTCGGCGGCGCCCTCCCACACGCACATCGCCGCCAGGTGTGGCGGCTGCAGCGACGCGACGTGCCACTGGTTGATGCCGTAGTAGGAGATGCCATTCAGGCCGACCTTGCCGCTCGACCACGACTGCACCCCGGCCCACTCGATGCACTCGTAGAAATCGCGCGTCTCGCGCGGCGAGAAATGGTCGATGAAGCCGGGCGAGCGTCCCGCGCCGCGCGAGTCGACGCGCACGCAGGCGTAGCCCTCCGGCACCCACTTCTCCGGATCGACCACTTCCCAGTTCTGGTAGAGATTGCTAGAGCCGGCGGCGACGTCGGGATGCTCGGACACCATGCGCTGCCACGCGCTCGGATAGCCGTCCTGGAAGGCGAGGCCCTTGGCGTATGGGCCGTAGGTAAGGATGACCGGATGGCGGCCGCCCCCCTCAGGCCGATAGACGTCGGCGCGCAATACCAACCCGTCGTCGACCTTGATCGGGACGTCCCAATCGATACGCAAAAACGCGGCCCTCCTCCTAGGGGCGTTTTAGCACATGACCCAGCCAGCGTGTAACCCGCGCTGCAATCTCCTCTTCGCGCCCGACGTAGAAGTGGTCGCAGTCGGCGACGATCTGCACCTCGCAGGAAGCTTTTGCGCGCCGCGCAAATTCCTCCGCCGGATAGAGCTCGCGCGGCTCCTTGTCACCTCTCATATAGAGCACCGGGCAAGCGATGCGCGGCGCCAGCTCCAGGATGTCGGGGCAGTTCGCCAGATCAAGGAAGCTTTCGGCAGTGATCGTGTACCACCAGCCCGGCAGCAGTATGAGCTCGCGGGGTTGCCCGCTCTTCACCAGAGAAGAAGCCTTTTCCTGCAACTCCTCGATTCTGTCCTGGGCCAGTAACCCCGCCTTGCTGGCGAGCGGAAGCATGTTTGTGCCGCCGCAATGCGCCGAAAGGAGAACCAGCGCCGGAGTCTTTGGGTGCTCTGCCACATGGCGCACCGCGAGCATGCCGCCGTTGCTGTGCCCGATCACGATGGGACGGGCGAAGCCCTTCTCGGCCACCCACTCGGAGGCGATTTCATTGTCCCGCACAGCCTCTGCATACGTCTGGAAGGCCGCACCCTCGGCGACCCGGCTGTTTCGTATCGCAAGGATGTCGTGCCCACGGCGGTTGAATGCGAGGCAGGCGTAGCCCAGGCGCGTGAGGACCGGCGGCAGAAAGCGCGGCGCGCCGGTGTAGAAGTTCATGGTGTTGCCGTGGAACAGAAGCACCGCGCCGCGCGCAGTTCCGCTATCAGGTTCATGCCAGGCGCCGTCGAGCGGTATCGTATCGGTCGCTATCGTGACAAGGGTCGTCTTCACGCTATGAAAATCGGCATCGCAGGTACCGGAAGAATGGGCGCGGCCATCGCCGCGCGTCTCGCGAGTCTCGGGCACCAGATGATGGTCTGGAACCGCAACGCGGACAAGGCCCGCGCCACCGGCTTCACGATGGCCGAGACGCCGCGCGCGCTCGCCGGCGCCTGCGAGGTGGTGATCTCGCTCCTCACCGACGCCCCGGCCGTGCGCGCCGTGTACGAGCAGGTTCTTTCCGGCAACCCGAAGGGAAAGCTGTTCATCGAGATGAGCACGGTCCGCCCCCAGGATTCGCGCGCCGTTTGCGCGCTGGTCAAGCAGCGGCAGGCATCGTTCGTGGAATGCCCGGTGGGCGGCACGATCGGCCCGGCAAAGGAAGGCAAACTGTTCGGCTTCGCCGGCGGCGACCAGGCCGATTTCGAGCGTGCCATGCCGCTGCTGTCGCAGATGTGCAGGCGGGTCGAGTACCTGGGCCCGGCGGGCGCCGGCGCGAGCATGAAGCTCGCTATCAACCTGCCGCTCCTGGTCTACTGGCAGGCGCTGGGAGAATCCCTTTCCTTGATCAAAAATCTGCATCTGGAACCGGGCCGCCTGATGGACATCCTCGGCGACACCTCGGGCGCGCCGCGCATGCTGCAGAACCGCGGCGCGGCGATCGCCGCCGCGCTCGCCGGCAAGGAGGGCGCGGTGAGCGTCGACATCGACACGATGAAGAAGGACTTGTCCGAGATGCTGGAGGAGGCGCGCCAGCTCGGCTGGGAAGCACCGGTCACCGAGGCCGCGCTGCGCAGCTTCGCGAGCGCCTCGACCGCGGGCCTCGGCGGCAAGGACTGCGTCGCGCTGCCGGTGTACTGGAGCGCCGGCCCGAAGAAGCTGTAGCAGCCACCGCTAGGCGGTGGTCTTGATGTCGAGCTCCTTCAGCTCGCCGACCTCCGCCCCGTCGTCCATCGAAAACCGGTCGCCGAAGTCGAACAGGTCCTCGTTCTGAAAGCCGGGGTAGTGCTGGATCTCCCACCAGTTGTGGTCGAGATCCTCCATGTAGAACGAGTACACGCCGTGCTGCATCACCACCGGCAGCACTTGGCGGATCTTGTACTTCTCCTTGTGCTCGAGAGCGGCCTTGTGCGCCTTGTCCACTTCCTCCTTGGAGCCGACGTCCATACCCCAATGGTTCAGCACGTTCACCGGATGGAGGCTCTGCCCGACCTCGACGGCGACGATGTGGAACTTGAGGCCGCAACGCACCACTATCGCCGGCTTGGCGTGGCGCACGCACTCGAGGCCGAGGAACTCCTCGTAGAACCGGCGCGACTCCTTGAGGTTGTAGACCTCCATCGTGCCGTGCGACATCACGTACGGCTTGAGGACCGACTTCTCGGTCTTCGCTTCGGCGATGCCGTCCTGGATCACATCACGGGTGCTCGGCATATCTCCTCCTTCTAAGCGGTGGCGGACTTCTCGGCCTCAGTGAGGAAAGAATCGGCGTAGAACTCGTCGGCCGGCAGCCTGCATTTTGCGCCGAAATCGGCCCGCGCGGCATCGACCATCGCCGGTGCGCCGCAGGCATAGACCTGGTGGCCGGAGAGGTCGGGGAAATCCTCCATCGCCGCGCGGTGGACGAATCCGGCGCGCCCCTCCCACGGTTCGTCGGAAAGCACCGGAACGAAGTTGAGGTTCGGCCAGGAGAGCGGCAGATCGAGCATGTACAGGTCGCGCTTCCGGCGCGCCCCCCAATAGAGCGTGATCGGGCGGGCGATCCCCTTCTCCGCGGCGTACTCGCAGATCGCCTTGATCGGCGCGAAGCCGGTGCCGCTCGCGACCATGACGATCGGTTTGCTCGATTCTTCTCTCAAGTAAAAACTTCCCAAGGGACCCTCGAAACGCAGCAGCTCGCGCGCCTTCATCGTCGCGAACACGTGATCGGTGAAGAGCCCCCCGGGCGAATGCCGCAGATGCAGATCCAGCGCGGTGACGCCTTCGGTCTTCGGCGGGTTCGCGATCGAGTAGCTTCGCCGCTTGCCGTCCTTCAGCAGGATGTCGATGTACTGCCCGGCGAGGAAGCGGAAGTTCTCGTTCATCGGCAGCCGCAGGCCGAGCACGGCGACGTCGGGCGTCGGCTTTGCCAGCCGCTCGACGCGGCAGGGGATCATGCGCGGGCGCACGCCCTGAACTTCGCGCACCTCGATCACGAGGTCGGCGAGCGGCTTCGCCTGGCAGAGCAGCGCGTAGCCCTTCGCCTTGTCGCTGTCGGGCAGGTACTGCGAATGGACATTGCCGTAGTCGACCTTGCCTTCGAGGATCGTCCCGCGGCAGGTACGACACATTCCGATGCGGCAGCTGTAAGGCATCATCCGGCCGGCATCGATTCCCGCCTGCAGAATGTTGGTCCCGTCCGGCACTTCGAAGCCGTGACCGCTCGGCTGCAGCGTGACCTTGAACCCCATTTCCTGCGGATGCTACATTGATTTCCGGGAGGCAAGATGCATCTGGTCATGTTCCTGAAGGACAAAGAGGCGCGCGCCGGCGTCGTTGACGGCGAGGACGTGATCGACATCAACGCCTGCGACCGCTCGCTGCCAGCAACGATCAAGGGCATCCTCGAGGCGAATGCTCTTTCTCGCGTAAGGAAACTGATCAAGAGCAGGAAGCATCGCATCCCGCGCAAGAAGGCGAGACTGCTGCCGCCGATCCAGAACCCCGCCCTGCTGCTCTCGGTGGGCATGAACTACCACGAGCACCTCGAGGAGATGAAGACACCGGTGCCCGAGAAGCCCGCCGCCTTCACCAAGAGCGTCGCCAGCATCATCGCGTCGGGCCAGCCGATCGTGCTGCCGCCGGCGCACCCGGGCATGGTCGACTGGGAAGGTGAGTTCACGGTGGTGATCGGCAAGGCCGGCCACCGCATCCCGGCGGCGAAGGCGCTCGACCACGTCGCCGGCTACACCATTGCCAACGACGTCTCGGCGCGAGACTGGGTAGCGCCGATCTTCGCTTCCGCCGGCGTGATGGGCCCGATCCACGCCTGGGAGCACAACCTGCTCGGCAAGATGATGCCGACCTTCTGCCCGATGGGTCCGTGCATCGCGACCAAGGACGAGGTGCCCGATCCCGATAACGTGCAGATCGTCACGCGACTGAACGGCACGGTCATGCAGGACGCCAACACCGACGACTTGGTGTTCAGCGTGGTCAAACTGATCGAGTACTACTCGCAGTTCTACCGTTTCCTGCCCGGCGATTGCATCACCACCGGCTCGCCGAGCGGCGTCGGCTATGGGCGCAATCCGAAGGTATTTATGAAGCCCGGCGATACCATCTCGGTCGAGGTGAAGGGCGTCGGCATCCTGTCCAACCCGGTCAAGGCCGGCTGACCCCTAGAGCGGCTTCGCCAGGTTGCACTCGCTCGCGGCGTAGCGCTGCCGCTTGAGAGGGGCGGCGCCCTTCTCCGCATACGTCAGGTTGAGCTGCGACTGCAGGCACATCGGGTAGGCGAAGGTCTCGAGGCGCACGACGCGTCCTTCGCGGTCGTAGGTCGCTCGCCAGAAGAAGCGCTTCGGATCGGCGCGCGCGGGCTCGATCTGCTTGTCGAGGCGGAAGCCGGGCGGCTCGGCCGCGACCACGTAATCCTGGAAATACGCGCTGCTCTCCGGCGCCGGCTTGGGGGGCGTCGTGCCCGCATCCGAGCAGCCCGCGAGCAGGCTAATCAATATGCAGCAGACGAGCCGCATTCTTCCCCTGGATGAGCTTCTTTTCTTCTCCGGAAATTCCGGCAATTCGATCCACCGTCGCGAGCGGATCTTCCAGCCCCATGTCGAA
>DASXKY010000078.1:0-3455 GCA_036496555.1 Burkholderiales bacterium
CCAGGCGCGAGCGCCCCATCAGCATGCCGAGTGTCACGCCGGCGGCGGCCGCCAGCCCGAAGCCGGCGAAGACGCGCTGCAGGGAGATCCAGGCTTCCAGCAATGAATCCGCTTTGGTAAGAAAAGAAATCAATTCATTGAAAATCCGGACAAGCGGCGGAAAAAGCAGAGGGCTCCAAAGCCCGCTGCGCGCGATCATTTCCCAGACAGCCAGCAATGCAGCCACGACGAGAAGCGGTGCGAAGCGCTTCATTGCACCTGCCACGCGAGCGCCTTTTCCCGGATGGCCGCAAGCAGCCGGTCGCCGGCGAAGCCCAGGATCGCGATGCTGAGGAGCGAGACATACATCAGGTCGAAGCGCAGGTTGTTCTCGGCCAGCTTGATCAGGTAGCCGAGGCCCGAGCGGGCGTTGATCATCTCGGCGGCGAACATGACGATGAAGGCGAGGGCCAGCGAGACGCGCAGGCCGGCGAAGATCTGCGGCGCGGCGCTCGGCACCACGATGCGGCGGAATATCTCGCCGCGGCTCGCGCCCATGCCGAGCGCCGACCAGACCAGGATCTTCTGCGTCGAGCGCGCGCCGTAGTAGGCGTTGATGAACACCGGATAGAAGCAGGCGAGCGCGATGATCAGGATCTTCGAGGTCTCGCCGATGCCGAACCAGAGCATGAACAGCGGCAACAGGACGACCTTCGGCACCGGGTAGCTGAGGAACACGAGCGGGCTGAAGGCGCCGTCGAAGCCGCGCGAGACGCCTGCGGCGAGGCCGAAGACGATCCCCAGCAGCGAGCCGAGCGCGAAGCCCGGCAGCGCGCGGCCGAGGCTCGCCGCGGCGTGCTGGTAGAGCTCGGCCGAGCCGAGCGCGGCGACGAAATGCGTGAGGATCTCGAGCGGCCCGGGCAGGTAATCGGGCGTCGCGCCGGCGAGCGCGGCGAGCTGCCAGGCGGCGAGAAGGGCGAGGAGCAGCCCGGCGCGGGCTAGACCCACACCTGGAGCACGTAGTCGTATGCGGCCTGCGCGTTGGTCATGTCCACGCGCTGCAGCTCGATTGCGTAGCCTGCCTTGGTCTTTTTCAACTTGTGAAGGTAGCTGCCGGCGAAGTGCCGCACATCGTCGCGCCGCAACTCCATCATGTGGAAACGCGACTTGACCTCGACGTTCCCCTTCTTGTCGACTTTCGTGATTTGCACGTTCGAGACGACATGATTGGTGCCCCAGAGAGGGCGCTGCGACCAGGCGTCGGGATGCAGCACGCGGTTCATGCGCACCGTCATCAGGTTCTTGTCCTCGGCGAAGATCGCCGGCTGGCCGTCCCAGGTCTTGTACTCGGGCGCGGGCGGCATCCAATAGATGCCGTCCGGCGCGAACAGGTCGATCCAGTCCTGCCAGCGCCTGCTGTCGAGGAGGTCGGACTGCTTGTAGAGGAATTGCTCGACCGCGTGCTGTTCTTTCATGCGGTCATGTACTTCGACCAGGCCTTCATCTGGTTGCGCATCGGCGCTTCGGAGGTGCCCTGGTTCGGCGCGCTGGAGACCTCGCCCGGCTTCTCGATGTCGTGGCCGTGGTGGCGCGCGAAGCTGACCCAGTCGCCGCCGTCCGAGGAAAGGCCCTGGTGGCACTTCCAGAAGTTCTCCAGGTCGTCGGCGTTGATCAGGGTGGCCGGGGAATTCACCAGGTTGTAATAGGCGAGCGAGCGGCGGTAGATCGCCTCGGGCGCGCCCTTCAGGCGGAAGTGCCAGATCTCGGTCAGCGTGCGGTCGACGCCGAGCGGGCGCACCGCGCGCAGCTGCTGCAGCGGCGACTGCACCGACAGGCCCGGATAGACGAGGACGTGGTGGATGTTGACGCCGACGATTTCCTCGAAGCGCTTCTGGCCGTACGCCTTGAGCATGATCTTGTCGTAGGCCTTGGTGTCCGGATCCTGCGGCCGCAGGCCCATGTAGCCGGTGAGGATGCAGTGGCCGTAGGGATAGTTGATGGTCTGGAAGTTGTCCCACTTGTCGATGGTGACCGTGGCGAAGGCGGAAAGCATGTGGTACGACAGCGCCTCGCCGGCTTTCGCTTTCTTCGCGATCTGCTTCTCGACCTCGTGTGCGGCGCGGCCGGTCGACTGGTGCGTGACCGACGGGTGCAGCGCGTCGATCTGGTTCTCCATGAACAGCTTCCAGTTCGAGTGCTGGATGACGCGGAAGCAGTTCGGCACCACCTCGACCTCGCCCTCGGGCGCGCGGTCGCACATGTCGTCGAAGGCGACGATGCTTTTGCCTAAGAAGGTTTTCAGGTCGGGGCCTTCCTTTGCCAAACTCGCAAAGACAAAGCCCCGGTAGCTTTCCACTCGCGCGGCCGGCTTCATGTTGAGCTCGGGGCTGCCCTTGTTCACCCGCGTGCCGGCATAGCCCGACTCCATCATCGGGATGTTCTTCAGCGTGCCGTCGTGGTGGAACTGCCAGGCGTGATAGGAGCAGCGGAACTGCTCGCCGGTGTTGCCGTGGCGGTCGCCGCACATCATGTTGCCGCGGTGCGGGCAGCGGTTGTAGAGGACGTGGACCTTGCGGTCCTTGCCGCGCACCATCAGCATCGGCTGGCGCCCGATCTGCACCTGGTAGTAGTCGCCGGCCTTGGGGATCTGGCTCTCGTGGCCGCAGTAGATCCACACCGTCTCGTGGATCTTTTGCATCTCGAGGTCGAAGACGGCGGCGTCGGTGTAGGCCTCGCGCCGCACGCGGTCCGGCTCCACCATCTTGGACAGGTCGGGGATGTTTTCGCGCAGCATCGGTGTTCTCCTCGTACGCGATGATAATCTAGCCGTCCTCGGGAGGAGGGATCTGATGACCGTGTCGCGTCGTGGTTTCATTTTTGGAATAGGGGCGGTTGCGATTTCAGGCTGCGCCGGCACGCGCGAGCCCATCAAATACCGGCTCGGCCTCAGCCAGCCGCTCGACAGCCCGAACTACATCCGCCTGAAGGAGATGGCCGAGCGCGTCAGCGCGGACACCAACGGCGCTATGCAAATCGAGGTGATCGGCGCCTCCAAGCTCGGCTCCGACAACCAGATGATCGCCATGGTGCAGAAGGGCGAGCTCGAGCTGTACATGGCGGGCAACGTCTGGGGGCCGCTCGTGCCGGGCACCGAGATGCCAGGCCTGCCGTTCACCTTCAAGAACTCGCGGGAGGTCTTCGTCGCGCTCGACAGCGACATGGGCGACCACATCCGCGGCGAGATGGCGGCGAAGGGTATCCACCAGTTCCGCCTCGGCTTCGACAACGGCTTCCACCAGCTCACCACCCGCACCCGGCCGATCCGCACGGTGGAAGATCTCAAGAACATGCCGATCCGCACGCCGTTCCAGAAAATGACCGTCGACTTTTTCCGGACGATCGGCGCGCAGCCGGAGACCTTCACCCTGAATCAGCTCTACCAGGTGCTGAAGGACCGGATCGTCGACGGCCAGACC
>DASXKY010000079.1:0-19793 GCA_036496555.1 Burkholderiales bacterium
GGCCGTCCTTGTCGAACTTGCCGGGCGCCGCGCCGATGAATACCTCGGGGCGGGGCAGCACATGGGCCCAGAGCTGGCCCAGAATGCGGCGCACGTCGTACTGCACCCTCGCGCCGCCCAGCGGCCCCTGCGAGACGGAGAAGATCGCCACCGGCTTGTCCTGCCAGGACTGGTTGGGCGGCCGCGAGGCCCAGTCGATCGCGTTCTTCAGCGCCGCGCTGAGCGAGAAGTTGTATTCCGGGCTCGCGATCAGCACGCCGTCGGCCGCCGTCACCTCGGCGCGGAAGCGCTTCGCCGGCTCGGGAATGCCGGCGTCGAAGACGTCCTGGTTGAACATCGGCAGATCGCCGATCTCAGCGATCTGCAGCGACATGCCCTGCGGCATCAGCTCGCGGCAGGCACGCAGCGCCGCCAGGTTGAGCGAGGCTTTGCGCAGGCTGCCGCACACGCCTAGGATCTTCAGGTCCGCCATTTTCTTCTCCGGTTTCTTTGAAGGCGCGAGTGTAGCGCCCCCAGTCGCCTAGTGGCCGTGGCGGTGGTGCAGGTCGGGGTAGTGCGGGTGCCGGTGGCGCAGCGCCTCGTGCCGGTGCGGGTGAGTGTGGGGCTCGCGCGCGGCCGACGCCGACGCGTGCTCGTGCCGATGGTGCTCGTCGTGTAGGTGCTCGTGCTCGTGGAACAGCGGCTCGTGCACGTGCTCGTGTTCGTGGCGCTCGCTGATATGCAGCCAGACGCCGAGCGCCATCAGGCTGGCGGCGGCCCAGAACGCGGCGCCGGGCTGCTCGCCGAGCAGCAGCAGCGCCAGTGCCGCGCCGAAGAAAGGGGCGACCGAGAAGTAGGCGCCAGTGCGCGCGGTTCCCAGGTTGCGCAGCGCGCGGATGAAGAGGACCAGGCTGATGCCGTAGCCGGCGAGTCCGAGCAGGAGCACCGCGCCGGCGAGCGGCAGCGCCGGCAGGTGCGCGCCCTGGCTCCACGCGAGCGCCAGGTTGACCGGGCCTGCGACTAGGCCTTTCAGCGCTGCGAGGACCACCGCGTCGCCGCCCGAGACGCGGCGCGTCAGGTTGTTGTCGAGCGCCCAGCACAGACATGCGCCGCCGATGAAGAGCGCGCCGCTGCCGGCGCTGAGCTCACCGGCAGACAGGATCGCGCCGCCGGCGACGATCGCGGCCATTCCCAGAAACACGCGGCGGTCCACGTTTTCGCGGAATACCACCCAGGCGAGGAGGGCGGTGAAAACGGCCTCCAGGTTGAGGAGCAAAGAGGCGGTCGAGCCGTCGGTGCGCTGCAGGCCGTACATCAGCAGCGCCGGGCCGGCCACGCCGCCGCATGCGATCGCCGCCGCGAGCCAGGGCAAGTCCTGCTTCGCGACCGGCATGCCCGCCTCGCCTTTCGTCCGCACCATCGCTCTCCACAGCGCGAGGCCGAGACCGCTCCCGAGATAGAGCAGTCCGGCGAGCGTGAGCGGCGCTACTTCCTGCACCAGCGCCTTGGCGAGCGGGGTGCTCGCGCCGAACAGCGCGGCCGAAAGCAGGGCGTAGAGGATGGCGCGACGGCTCATGGCGTGCAGGTATACACTACCCCTGCAGCACTCGGGGGTGCCGGCAGACTCCCCGTATCGAGACGCTCCCCGCGTCCAAGCTCTGCTCTCGCCCGGCCGCGCGCCGGAAAGGAGCTCGCAATGAAAAAGTCCTGTATCGCAGTCGCCACCGTTTTCGCCGCCGCCGCGGCGAACGCAGAGACGGTCAGCTTCGACACCGATTCCCCGGGCTCACTGCCGATGGCGTGGCAGGAGGGCGTCACCGGCCGCGGCATCGCTAAATGGGCGGTCGTACAGGACGAGTCGGCGCCGAGCAAGCCGAACGTCCTGCGCCAGGGCGGCGTCGGCGCGTTTCCGTGGTGCGTGCGTCGCGGTACCTCGATCGAGGACGGGTTCGTCGAGGTGCGCTTCAAGGCGCTGGCCGGGAACGAGGACCAAGCGGGCGGCGTCGTCTGGCGCTGGAAGGACGGCGACAATTACTATGTGGCCCGCGCCAATGCGCTCGAGAACAACGTGTCGCTCTACTACACCCAGAACGGCCGGCGCATCACGATCAAATACGTCGACGCGCCAGTGGCGGCGAAGACGTGGCACACGCTGCGCGTCGAATTCTCCGGCAGCCGCGTCAGCGTCGCGCTGAACGGCAAGACCTACATCGACTTGCAGGACGAGCACATCAAGGGCGCCGGCGCGGTGGGCCTGTGGACCAAGGCCGACAGCGTCACCGCGTTCGACGACTTCAGCTTCGGTACGGCGAAATGATGCGCCTGGTGCTGGTGGCGCGGGCGCTGCGCGGGTTCGCCGACGGCTGCATCTCGGTGGTCCTGCCGGCCTACCTGCTCGCGCTCGGCCACGGCGAGCTCGAGGTCGGGCTGATCAGCACGGCGACCCTGTTCGGCTCCGCGTGCACCACCCTCGCCATCGGCCGCTGGGGGAACCGCTTTCCGCTGCGCCGCCTGATGCTCGCCGCCGCGCTCCTGATGACGGCTACCGGCGCGGCATTCGCGGGGTTCTCCTCGCTCTGGCCGCTGCTGGTGGTGGGCTTTGTCGGCACGCTGAACCCGAGCAGCGGCGACGCGAGCGTGTTCATGCCGCTGGACCACACGATGCTCGCCACCGCGCCCGCCGAGCAGCGCACGGCGCTGTTCGCCCGCTATAGCTTCCTCGGCTCGGCTTTGGGCGCCCTGGGAGCGCTCGCCGCAGGGGCGCCGGAGTGGCTCACGGCGGCGGGGTGGTCGATGCTCCCGGCGTTGCGGGCGATGTTCCTGGTCTACGGCGGAATCGGCGTTGCGGTGTGGCTCCTCTACTTGCGGCTGCCGAACCCCCGCGTCGAAGAGCACAAGCCCTCGGCGCCCCTGGGACCGTCGCGCGGCATTGTCTGGCGGCTTGCGGGGCTGTTCAGCATCGACTCCTTTGCCGGCGGCCTGACGCTCAACTCGCTGCTGGCCCTCTGGCTGTTCCAGCGCTTCGACATGAGCCTGGCAGCCGCCGGCGCTTTTTTCTTCTGGACCGGCGCCTTCTCCGCGGTCTCCCAGCTGGCCGCCGCGCCCCTGGCGAAGCGCATCGGGCTGATCAACACGATGGTCTTTACGCACATCCCGTCCAGCCTGTTCCTCATCGCCGCAGCGTTCGCTTCGAGCGCGGAGGTCGCGCTTGGCTGCCTGCTCGCGCGCAGCCTGCTTTCCCAGATGGACGTGCCGGCGCGCGGCGCCTTCGTGATGAGCGTAGTCACGCCGGAGGAGCGGCCGGCTGCGGCGAGCTTCACTTCTGTGCCGCGCAGCCTGGCGGCAGCGGTGAGCCCCTCGCTTACGGGCGTGCTGTTCGCGGCCGGCGCGATGGCCGCGCCGCTCGTGGCGTGCGGGGTGCTGAAGATCGCCTACGACCTGGCGCTGTTCGCGGCTTTCCGGCGCGCCGAGCCGCGCGGCTGACACACCCGCGAGAGCGGCTTGCTCATGCCTTGCCGGTATATACGGGCCCGGTGCGGCTGCAGCAGGAATCGATCAGGTCGTAGACCATCCGCCAGTTCTTGGAACGCAGGCTGGTATGCGCGATGCCCGGCATCATGGTGAGCTGCTTGTCTGGGTTCGGCAGGCGCTCGAAGAAGTTGAGCACGTCCTTGTCGGTGGCGATGCCGTCCCACACGCCGCGCAGGATCGCCGTCGGCACGCTGATCTTCGCCGGGTCTAGGACCGGCAGGCTGACGGACATGTCGAGGTAGGTGCCGGTCGGCATCGAGTTGTCGAGCGCGAGCACCTGGTCGGCGAAGCGCTCGACGACCGCGGGGTCGTAGGCGTCGCCCTGGCCGTCGCGCGTGAAGATGGTGCGCACGAAGGCACGGTCGATCGGTCGCCGGTTCGAGGCACGGTATTGCGCGACGCGCTTCTTGCGCTCGGCGAGCGTCGGGCTGCCTTCACCCGTATAGACCAGCGCGTCCAGCACGATCCGCTTGACGCGCTCGGGATGGCGCTGCGCGAAGAGGCCGACGCGCAGCGCGCCGGATGACCCGCCATAAAGGAGGAGCTTCTGGCCGGTGATGTTCTGGATGTATTGGGAGATGGCGGCGAGGTCATCCGCGCCGCACGAGATGTCGGCGTTCACCGGCCGCGACTTGTCCGACTTGCCGTAGCCCTCGCAGTCGAAGCACCACGTGTCGTAGCCCAGGCGAGCGAACCAGTCCATCACCGAGGACTGCGGCTCGCCTGGAATCTGCAGGTCGAATGCCGGCAGCGACTGCACGGACGAGCCGTGGACGAAGACCAGCGGCCCGCGCGGCGCGTCGGTGAGGCGCTTGCGCCACATGAACAGCTTCACATCGCCGGCGGTCGTCTTCTTCGCGGTCCAGTGCTCGGTCCCGATCGGCTTTGCTTCCTGAGAAAAAGCATTGCCAGAAAAAACCGAAGAGCCGACTGCGCCCAACCCTGAAGCAAGTAGGAAATCTCTGCGATCGGTCATGAAAGAAAAAGCCCGCGAGTTCTTCGCGGGCTCCCTTGTAGTGGTCCAGCGCTAGCCAAGGCCCCGTCCCTACTTTGCGATCCTTACCAGCGTTACCGTGTTGGCGAGACTGTTGGCCAGCACGAAGTCGCCCTGTTTCGTCACATCGGTATTGCGAACGATGTAGCCGCCGCCGGGAATCGCCCAGCTCTGGAATTTCTCCGTCTTCGGGTCGAAGCGCACTACCGTGTTCGGCTCGGCCTCGGATTCGCTGTACCAGATGACGTCCTTGATCGCCGAGATGCCGTAGGGCGCGGACTTCGGTCCGCTCGGCGACTGCCATTCCTTGACCTGGCCGCTGGCGGGATCGAGCCTGCCGAGATAGCCGCGCGAATAATCGGCGTACCAGATCATGCCGTCGCTCGTAGCGGTGACCCGCCGCGGCCGCGAGGCCGGATCGGGCAGCGTGTATTCGCGGATCTCGAGCTTCTTGGTGTCCACGCGCGCGATCTTGTTCGTGCCGAACTGGACCACGAACAAATTGCCCTTCGGGTCGAACACCATGCCGTAGGGGCGCGACTTGGCGGTCGGCGGCGTCAGCAGCTTGATCTCGCCGGTCTTCGGGTCGAGTCGGCCGATGCGGTTGAGGTTCTGCATGGTGAACCACAGGATGCCGCTCTTATCGAAGAGCAGGGTGTGCGGATCGCCTACCTCCGGCGTCACGTACTCGGTCACCTTGCCGGTCTTCGGATCGAGCTTGCCGATCAGGGTGCCGGTGTTGCCCGTGTACCAGATGTTTCCGCTCTTGTCCTCGACCAGGCCGTGCGGACCGGAATGAGCGGTCTTCAAGTGGTATTCCCTGACCTTGCCGCTCTTCGGATCGACGCGGCCGAGGACGTTCGCCATCTGGCCGCTGTACCAGAGAGAGCCGTCGCGTGCGGCGAGGGGATCGTGCGGGCGCGAGCCGGGCGTCGCCGCCGGCCATGCCTTCATCGACACCTTGAGCGGTCCACCGACGAGCACCGCGTCTGGCCTTCCCATCACGGGATACGTCTTGACGAGATAGGCCTTTACTGCGGGCACCTGCTCGTCAGTAAGAGGCACGCCGTGGTTCCGCATCATTCGAATCACGGTGTCCCAGCCCGCCGGCGTGTAGCCGGAGCCCGTCCGCGCCCCGATCGGGTGGCAGGTGTTGCACGTAGCGTCGACGATCTTTTTGCCTTGGTCTTCTAGTGAGTCCTGTCCGAGGACGGAAAGCGTGCAGGACATCAGCGCCGCTGCGAGCGCGCTGCGGGTGAACCGGTTGGACGATCGAGTGCTCATGTACGCTTCCTCCTCTGTTTTTCGACTAGGGCGTTGCCCATCCTAAGCTTCCCGGGCAAGCTTGGAAATACTGCAGCGTGGAACGGTCGGGCACTGCGCTGCAGCATCGAGGAGGCAGGGCATGGCTCGCTGGCTGGTACTCGTTCTCATGGCGCTTCTTCCGCTGTCCGGCATGGGGCAGGCGTTCCCGGATCGCCCGATCCGCCTCGTCGTGCCGCTGCCGCCCGGCGGCTCGCCCGATACCATCGCGCGGGCGCTGGCCCAGGGCCTCCAAGGCGCGTGGAACCAGCCGGTGGTGGTCGAGAATCGCACCGGCGGCAGCCAGAACATCGGTGCCGACGCCGTTGCGAAGAGCGCCCCCGACGGCTACACCTGGCTGATCGCTCCCGACAACGTCTTTTCGGTCAATCCGTACCTGGGCAGGCAGCCGTTCGACCCGTTGGCGGATCTGGCGCCGGTCACCCAGGTCGCGCGCATCCAGTTCCTGCTGGTGGTGAACCCGTCGGTGCCCGTCCATTCGGTGCAGGAGCTCGTCGCGCTTGCGAAGGCGAAGCCGGGCGAGCTGAATTTCGGCTCCTCAGGCAATGGCAGCCCGCAGCACCTCGGCGCGACGATGCTGCAGATCCTCACCGGGATCCAGATGAACCATGTGCCTTATAAGGGGGCGGCGCCGGCGATCGCCGACCTGCTGCCGGGGCGCATCCAGGTCTGGATCGGCGCGGCGAACTCGCTGCTGCCGCACGTGAAGGAGGGCAAGCTGCGCCTGCTCGCAAGCACCGCGCCGCAGCGCTTCGCGAGCCTCGGCGACGTGCCGACGATCGGCGAGACGGTGCCGGGCTACTCGCTGGACCCCTGGCTGGGCCTCTTCGTCCCCGCGAAGGTTTCTCCCGAGATCATTTCCAAAATCAACGCCGAAGTCGTCAAGCTTCTCGGTGCAGCAGACCTGAAAGCGAAGCTCGGGCCGCAGGGCATCGAGCTCGTCACCAATTCTCCCACCGAGTTCGCGCAGTTCATCCGCGAGGACAACGCCAAGTGGGGCAAGATCGTGAAGGAGGCGGGAATCCGTGCCGACTGAACCGCATCGCGACGTACCCCTTTCCTTCCCGGAGCAAAAAGATCTCTGGGGCAGCGACGCGATCGCGGCGATGCTGCGCGCGCTCGACATTCCCTATCTCGCGCTTAACCCCGGCGCGAGCTATCGCGGCCTGCACGACAGCATCGTCAACTACCTCGGCAACGAGCGGCCGCAGATGCTGCTCTGCCTGCACGAGGAGTCCGCGGTCGCCATCGCGCACGGCTACGCGCGCGCCGCCGAGCGCATGATGGGCGTGGTCCTGCATTCGAATGTCGGCCTGATGCACGGCACGATGGCCATCTTCAATGCCTGGTGCGACCGCGTGCCGATGCTGGTCCTCGGCGCCACCGGCCCATGGGATGCCGCTAAGCGGCGGCCCTGGATCGACTGGCTGCACACCAGCGCCGACCAGGGCGCGCTGGTGCGCGATTACACCAAGTGGGACAACCAGCCCGCGTCGGTTCCCGCCGCCTACGAGGCGCTCCTGCGCGCTGCGCAGATCGCCGACACCGCGCCGCGCGGCCCGACCTACGTCAACCTCGACGCCGCCCTCCAGGAAGCCAAGATCGGCCCGCTCCCGCCGCTGCCGGATGTTTCGCGTTTCAAGGCGCCCCAAGCGGTTCTTCCTTCCCCCGAATTGGTGGAGCAGGCTGCAAGGCTGCTTTCGTCCGCAAAGAATCCCGTGATTCTGGCCGGTCGCACGAGCCGCCTCGAAAGCGACTGGAAGAACCGCGTAGCGGTCGCAGAGAAACTCAACGCAAAGGTCATGTCGGACATGAAGGCGGGGTCGGCCTTCCCGACCGACCACCCGCTGCACCCAGTCCCGCCCGCCACTTTCCTGAGCGAGGACGGCAAGAAGCTGCTGCGCGAGGCCGACGTCGTTCTATCGCTCGACTGGGTCGACACCGCGGGCGCGCTGAAGCAGGCGTGGGGCGGCGAGCCGATCTCGGCGAAGGTGATCCTCGTCTCGCCCGATGCGCATTCGCACCGCGGCTGGAGCATGGACTACCAAGGCCTCCCGCCAGCCGACGTGTACATGATGTGCGAGCCTGACCCCGTAGTGCCGCTGCTTTTGAATGCCGTGAAGGCGCGGGTGGGATCCGTTTCTCCAAGAACTTCGATTCCACAGGGAAAAACCGAGACACTGTCCATTAAAAGCCTGGCAGAAGCGTTCAACGAAGCGACATCCAACCTGGATGTGTGTCTGGCGAGGCTACCGCTTGGTTGGAATGGCGCTTACCGGCATTTCCGCCATCCGATGGACTACCTGGGCGGAGACGGCGGCGGCGGCGTCGGCGCGGGACCGGGACTGGTCGTCGGCACTGCGCTGGCGCTCAAAGGGGAGAAGCGGATCGCCGCGGGGATCCTCGGCGACGGCGATTTTCTGATGGGCGTGACGGCGGTGTGGACCGCGGCGCACTACAAGATTCCGTGCCTGATGCTGATCGCGAACAACCGCTCCTTCTATAACGACGAGCTGCACCAGGAGCGCGTGGCGAAGGAGCGCGGCCGGCCGGTGGAGAACAAGTGGATCGGCCAGCGTATCGACGAGCCCGACATCGATCTGGCGGCGATGGCGCGTGCGCAGGGAGCGGAAGCGATCGGGCCGGTGAAATCGCTTTCTGAACTGAAGCCTGCAATCGAAAGGGCGGTGAAAGCGGTGCAAGACGGAAAGGTCTGTGTGGTCGACGTGCGCGTCGTGGCGGGCTACGACACCAACATGAGCGGCTCGCCGGCAGCCGCTGCGAAACGCTCATGAAGAAAATCAACGCGAGTAAGGCGCTGATCGACGACCTGGTCGCGGCGAGCCGCATCCTTGCGCAGCACGAGGTGCTCGACGCCTACGGCCACGTCAGCGCGCGCAGCGACAAGCGGCCCGACCGCTTCGTCATGTCGCGCGCCGTGGCGCCGGCGCTGGTCACCGCCGCCGACCTGATGGAGCTCGACGTCGACAGCGAGCCGCTGCCGGGCGACAAGCGCAAGGGCTTCATCGAGCGCTACATCCACGGCGAGATCTACCGCGCGCGGCCGGAGGTGATGGCGATCGTCCACAGCCATTCCGCTTCCGTGATCCCCTTCGGCGCAACGAAGACCAAGCTGCGGCCGATCTATCACATGGGTGCGTTCCTCTGGTCGGGCACGCCGGTGTTCGATATCCGGCGCAGCAGACCCGAGAATGATTTGTTGGTCAGAGACAAGAACCTTGGAGAAGCCTTGGCGAAGTCGCTCGGCGGCTGCAACTGCGTGCTGATGCGCGGCCACGGCATGACGGTGATCGGCGACGGCGTGCCGGAGGCGGTCTACCGCGCAATCTACACCGAGATGAACGCGCGCCTCCAGTTGCAGGCGACGCTGCTCGAGGGGCCGATCGAGTTCCTCAGCGACGAGGAGGGGCGCCGCTCGACCGCGGCGAACCGCGGCACGCTCGAGCGGCCCTGGGAGCTGTGGAAGAAAGAGGTGCTGCGCCGGAAGGCTTAGGCGGGAAACAACGCGCCGCGCTGCCAGGCGCGCCGCAGCAGCCAGGTCGCGATCGTCAGGTTGAAGAGGTTGAAGGCGATGCCGTTGACGAACGCGGCGCGGTAGGAGCCCGTCAGGTCGAACGCCACGCCGGAAATCCAGCCGCCGAGCGCCATGCCGACCAGCGTGGCGGTGAGCACGATGCTCACGCGCGTGCCGGCTTCCCTCGGATCGAAGTACTCGCGCACGATCAGCGCGTACGCCGGCACGATGCCGCCCTGGAACAGGCCGAACATCGCCGAGACGACGTAAAGCGAAGCGAGCCCGTCGAACGGCAGGAACAGGAGCAGCGCCACGCCCTGCAGCACCGAGCCGAGGATCAGCGTGCGCAGGCCGCCGATGTGGTCGGAGATCCAGCCCGACAGGAGGCGGCTGACGATGCCGAAGCCGAGCATGAGCGACAGCATCTCCGCGCCGCGCGCGGCGCCGTAGCCCAGCTCGCCGCAGTAGGCGATGATGTGCACCTGCGGCATCGACATCGCGACGCAGCAGCCGATGCCGGCCAGGCAAAGCAGGATCATCAGGGTGCCGGAGGGAATTCCAAGCGATTTGCTTCGTCGTGAAGAGGAACCCGCCTGGGAGGAGGATTCGAGCACCGGCGGCTTCCTGCGCATGACAAACGAAAGGGCAAGCAGCGACGCCGCGGCGAAGACGCCGAAGCCGATGTAGGTCTGGCGCCAGCCGATGGTGTCGAAGAGATACTGCAGAATCGGCGGCCAGAGGGCGCCCGACAGGTAGTTGCCGCTCGCGCAGATCGCCACGGCGATGCCGCGGTGGCGGTTGAACCAGAGCGAGGTGTCGGCGACGAGCGGCGCGAAGGTGGTGGAGCAGCC
The DNA here is from genome assembly GCA_036496555.1 of Burkholderiales bacterium. Lineage (GTDB taxonomy): Bacteria > Pseudomonadota > Gammaproteobacteria > Burkholderiales > SG8-39 > SCGC-AG-212-J23. The sequence goes on from DASXKY010000079.1 coordinate 10,214, forward strand.
GAGCATGCCGATCAGCACGCCGTGCGCCAGCGCGAACTGCAGCAGGCTGCCCGACATTCCGGCGGCGATGAACCCGCTGCCGAGGCCGAAGGCGCCGATATAGATCGGCACCGCGACGCCGAAGCGGTCGGCGAGCCGTCCCATCAAAATGCCGCCGATGCCGAAGCCCACCATGGTGAGCGTGTAGGGCAGCGAAGCACCGGCGCGGTCGCTGCCGAATTCGGCCTGCACCGGCGTCAGCGCGACGGCCATGATGTACATACCGGTCGCGCCGACGGTCATCAACGCCAGCGACGCGGCGAGGCGCGTCCAGGCGTAGGCGGATTCGGCTTCGCCGCGCTCGCTCATCTCGCCATAATAGGGTTTTCCCATCTTCATCCAACCAGGAGTTCACATGGCCATACCGTCCACCATCGGGCAGGTCCGCGACGTCTTTCCCAAGCTCGGCGAAGTCACCGACCAGGTGGTGTTCGGCGACGTGTGGGAGCGCAAGGGCCTCGCCAAGCGCGACCGCAGCCTCATCACCGTCGCCTCGCTCGTGACGCAGGACGCGCCCGACCAGCTGCGCGGGCACCTGATGCGCGCCATCAACAACGGCGTCACCAAGGACGAGATCATCGAGCTCATCACGCATCTCGCCTTCTACGTCGGCTGGCCGAAGGCGGGCAGCGCCGCGCTGGTGGCGAAACAGGTCTTCGCCGAGCTCAAAGTATGAAGATCGGCTTCATCGGCCTGGGCGCCATGGGACGCCACATGGCCGCCAATCTGCATCGCGCCGGGCACCAGCTCCAGGTCTACGACCTGTGTCCGGTGGACGGTTTTCCAAACATGAAGAGATCGGCGGCGGAAGCCGCCAAGGGATGCGAAGTGCTCTTTACCTCGCTTCCCGGTCCCAAGGAAGTGGAAGCGATTTCGAAAGAAGCATCCTTCGGGGAGGGTACCGTTTGGTTTGATACGAGCACCAATTCGCCAAAGGTCATCCGGCGGATCCATGCCGGACTGAACAAAATCCACTTCCTCGACGCGCCGGTGAGCGGCGGACCGAAGGGCGCCGAAAGCGGCAAGCTGGCCATCTGGGTTGGCGGCGACGAAGCCGTATTCAAGAAATACCTGCCCGTGCTGAAGCTGATCGGCGACCAGCCACTCTACGTGGGGGCCATCGGCGCCGGTACGGTCGCGAAGCTCGCCCACAACGCAGCCAGCTTCGCCGTGCAGGCGGCGCTGGCGGAAATATTCACCCTGGGCGTGAAGGGCGGCGTCGAACCCCTCGCGCTTTTCCGCGCCCTGCGCCAGGGGGCCTCGGGCCGCAAGCGCACCTTCGACCGTCTGGCCGAGCACTTCCTGCCCGGGAAATACGACCCGGCGGCGTTCTCGCTGCGGCTCGCCCACAAGGACGTGACCCTTGCCATGGAGCTAGCCCGGGAAACGGGCGTTCCCATGCGGATAGGCGAGATCGCGCTAGCGGAGCTGGAGGAGGGTATGCGCCGCGGCTGGAGCGAGCGCGACTGCCGCGTGGCGATGGCCCTGCAGATCGAGCGCGCCGGGGTCGAAGTGCGCGTGCCGCCGGAGAAGCTGCCCGAGGTGCTCGCCGAATAACAGAAAGTGTTCGGTGGCGCGCGCAATCCCTGTAGCTCCTTGCAGTCCTTGTCGCTCCTTGCATTCCCTGTCCCGCCGCCAACACTGTTTAACCGCTCCCTGATTGCCGGGGAACCTCCACTCGCTTGAAATGCGTCCATGCGCCGGTGGCCCGGTTTGCCGGCAGGGAGACGTAAATGAAAGCGAAACTGTTCTGCACCGCTGTCCTCGCCTTGGCGAGCTTCGCCGCCCTGGCGCAGGACCCGACCGCGCGCTGCATGCAAGGCCTGTCGGCCGAGCCGCGGCTCAGCCCGATCGCCGACAAGGTGGCCCTGGTGCGCAGCAGCCAGCCCTTCGTCCAGCGGGTGTCCGAAAGGACCGCGAGCGCGGAAGAGCGCGCCGCCATCGCCGTGTGGATGAACTTGCGCGCCAAGTGCTACGACGCCGGCGCCGATAACCGCCGCGCGCTTTCCACGCCGCAGGAGATCGCGTATGTCCGCAGCGTCTTCGTGTTCCAGCAGATGCTGGCGGCGGAGCTGCAGAGCGGCCGCATCGGCTATGCCGAATACAACCGCCGCCGCGCCGAGCTGGTGCAGTCGGCCGGCCAGGAGATTTGAGAAGACGGGCCTCGACCCGGGGGAAGAACAAGAGGCCGCTTGAGCGGCCCTTTTTATTTCTGGCGGGGCAGTTCATGATGGCGCATGCCGCCCGCCAAGCGATTCCGACCCGATCCCAAGCTCGACCTGGTCCTGGAGCGCGTCGTCGACGTCCGCCCGGAGCTGGTCTGGGCCTGCTGGACGCAGCCCAAGCACCTGAAGAAGTGGTTTACCCCGGCGCCCTGGAAGACCGTCGAGGCCAAGGTCGACCTGCAGCCCGGCGGCCAGTTCTACTTCGTGATGGAGTCGCCCGAAGGACAGCGCTTTCCGAACAGCGGCTGCCTGCTTGAGGTCGTGAAGAACGAGCGCCTGACCTGGACCAACGCGCTCCTTCCCGGCTACCGGCCAGCCGCGATCGGTTCCGGCGAGATGGACTTCCCCTTCACCGCCACCATCCTGATGCAGAAGGCCGGCAAGGGAACCAAGTACACCGCGGTCGCCAGGCATCGCAGCGAGTCCGAAGCCGAGAAGCACGCGAAGATGGGCTTCCACGATGGCTGGGGCAAGGCGCTCGAGCAACTGGTGGCCGTCGCGAAGAAGATGTGAGTCTGATAGGCTCCCCCCGGAAGGGAGGAAGCCTATGTCGCGTCGTCGGTTCCTGATCACTGCCGCCGGTTCGGGCGTGCTGGCGGCGACGAGCCCCCTGCGGGGGCTGGCCGCGCAGGTCGGCAGCGCCGCCGAGCTGGGCTTCGCCGAGATTCCCGACGGCGCGCTCGCCGAGCAGCTCCTCTACGCGCTGCCCGGCAAGGTTCCGCTCATCAAGAAGACCTTCCGTCCGCCGAATTTCGAAACGCCGGTGCAGTATTTCCGCACGGCAGTCACGCCGAACAAGGCGTTTTTCGTGCGCTGGCACCTCGCCGGCATTCCCCAGGTCGACGCGAACAAGTGGCGACTCAGCGTAGGCGGCGACAGCGCCGAGCGCGAGGTAGCCATCACGCTCGACCAGCTCAAGAAGGATTTCAAGGCGTACGAAGTCACGGCCGTCTGCCAGTGCTCGGGCAACCGCCGCGGGCTTTTCGAGCCGCACGTGACCGGCGTGGAATGGGGCGTCGGCGCGATGGGCAACGCGCGCTGGCGCGGCGCGCGGCTGAAGGACATCCTGGCGAAAGCCGGAGTGAAGGCGGGCGCGGTGGAAGTCAGCTTCGACGGCGCGGACATGGCGCCGATGGACAAGACGCCCGACTTCGTGAAGTCGCTGCCGGTCGCCGTCGCGCAGGACGAGAACGTGCTGGTCGCCTACGAGATGAACGGTGCGCCGTTGCCTCACTTCAACGGCTTCCCGGTGCGGCTGGTCGTTCCCGGCTGGACCGGGACCTACTGGGTCAAGCAGCTCGTCACCATCAAGGTGATCTCGCAGCCGGAGAAGAACTTCTGGATGAGCGCCGCCTACCGTGTCCCGCGCGGCAAGTTCAATACGCCGACTTTCGAGACGCAGGCGACGGCGGCCAATGAGCCGATCACGGCGCAAGTCGTGAACTCGCTCGTCACGTCGTTGAAGGCGGGCCAGCAGATTCCGCGCGGCAAGCCGATCGAGGTGAAGGGCATCGCCTGGGATCGCGGCACCGGCGTCGCCAAGGTCGAGGTGTCGGTCGACTCGGGCGCCACCTGGAACGAGGCGAAGCTCGGCAAGGATCTCGGCCGCTTCTCCTTCCGCGAGTTCTCTTTCAGCGCGCCGACGAAAGAAGCCGGCTCGCTTGTCGTCATGGCTCGCGCCACCGCGCGCTCGGGCGAGACGCAGGTCGAGCGGCTCATCCACAATCCCGCCGGCTACCACCACAACGTGATCCAGCGCATCTACCTGGAGGTCGTATGAGCCTGCGTACGGCGGCAGCGATCGTTTCGCTCCTCGTCGCGGGCGCGGCCGCGGCGCAGGAGAACAAGGTCGTGCTGAAGGACGGCCCGGGACGCGACAAGGTGCAGGCCTGCATCGCCTGCCACAGCGCCGACTACCTCCAGATGAACTCGCGCTTCCTCGACAAGGCCGGCTGGACCGCGAGCGTCAACAAGATGATCAACGCCTTCGGCGCGCCGATTCCCAAAGAAGACGTCGATGCGATCGCCACCTACCTCGCGACCCAGTACGGCAGAACGCCGGAAAAATAGCGGCCTGCTGAGCGCGCTCATCCTGCTCTTGCTGGCGGCGCCAGCGCAGGGGCAGGACGCGACGCACGTTCTTCACTACACCGCGCCGCAGAACGCCTTCAGGGCCGGCATCCAGCCGGCCGAGGACTATTCGTTCAACGGCTTCAACGCGTCGGTGCAGGTCTACCAGTTTCGGCCGTTCAGCGGAAACATCCAGCAGGCATTCCAGGCGAACCTGCTGCGGGACTGGATCGCGCCGATGCACAAGGAAGAGAACGTCGCTGGAAAACCGGCGTTCCAGAAACTTTCCATCCCTGGTGCCGACCTCGCGATCGCAGCCAGCTTCGCGGAGGCTCGCGTAGGCCTGCAGCGCCCGCACAACCGCATCTTGATCATCGCCGGCAACGATGTGGCGCTCGTCGACGCCTCGGCGGGCACGCCGCAGAGCTGGCAGCAGGCCGTTCAGGCGCTGAATCAGATGGCGAGCACCTTCCGCGTCGAGGCAGTGAAGGCGCCGGCGCCCTTAACCGCCGCGGCAGGCAACGCCGTCGCCGGCCTCTATCAGGGCATGAAGCAGAAGTACATGGCGACCATGTACAACGTGACCGGCTCGGGCTACTACCAGACCGCGCTGCACTTCTATCTGTTCTCCGCCGACGGCCGCGTCTACCGCGCCTACGACCAGCTCAGCGCCCCCGGCGGCCGCTTCGACTTCGACGCCGCGGCGAGGAGGGATCCGATGAACTCCGGCCGCTACACCGTCGACGGGGGCAAGCTGATCCTCAAAATGAACCGCGACAACCCGGAGACCATCGTCGCCGACGCGCCTCGCGACGGCTCGGTGACCATCAACACGGTCACCTACAAGCGGCAGTAGCCCCAGATGTGGGGATTGTGCCGCAGCGCGCCGAGCGCGCTTTGCGTATCCTTCGCTTCGTAAGTAAATTCACGCAGTTCCGGGGCCGTGCGCCTATGGAACCTGAAGGGAGAGCTATGAATAAGAACATAACCGTCGTCCTCGTCCTCGTGCTTGCGGCCGGCTGCAGTAGCCAGCCGCAGGGTCCCTACGGCGGCACCGCCATGAACCCCGCGGTCGGCGAAACCTCCGTGCCGCCGATGGATCCGACCCGCAAGGTGAGCGAGCAGGACTGCACCAGACCCATCGGCACCGCCGGCGGCAACCTGATGTGCCATGAGGTCACTGAAGCCGAGCGCCGCGCCAGGATCGCGGAAGAAGAGCGGCAGGCCAGGGCCCGGAAGGAAGCCGCGGATCGCGCCGAGCGCGAGCGCCTCGAGCGTGAGCGCGCCGAGCAGCTTGCCCGGGACGAGGCCGCGCGGAAGCAGCGGGCTGCCGAGGAGGAGCGGCTCGCCGCCGAGCGCCGCCGCCAGGAGGCTGCGGCCGCAGCCGCGGCCGCGGCAGAGCGCGAGCGCCAGGAGAAGGCGGCGGCGGAAGCCCGTGCCCGCCAGCGCGCCGAGCAGGAAGCGCGTGAGGCAGCCGAGCGTGAGTGTCGGCGTCTCGAGCAGGAACAGCTCGACGGCCGCGCTCTACTCGCGAACTTCGTCGCCAAATACGGCAAGGCAGAGGAGTTCAAGGGGATAGCCGGGCAGATCACCACGTTCCTCGACAAGGCCCGCAAGCCGAAGCCATGCCCGCCAGCGTGAAGCTGACCAGGGCACTCCGGGCTTCTGTTGGTGTCGAAGACCTGTTCCACCACGCCAATAGGAATTTAAGTGAGAGCCTATCTCGACAAACTGGGAAGCTTCGGATCGGTCATTGGCGCTGCTGCATGTCCCGCCTGCTTTCCGCAGCTGGCAGCGATAGGAACCCTTGCTGGATTGGGTGCGTTGAGTCGTTACGAAAGCCAGATATTTCTTATAACCAAGCTTCTCGTATTGCTCGCCATCGTCGGTCATATCTTGGCGTACCGGACTCACCGCTTGCTATGGCTCGTTGTTCTAGGCGCTGGAGGCGGCATCCTATTCTTCTTGGGGATGTACGTATTCGGCTCGGAGATTGTGATTTACTTCGGTTTTCTAGCAATGCTCGCCGCGAGCGTCACGGACTTGGTTCTGCGTTTGCGCAGGCGTCGACAACTAAGGCTAGATACCAGTCCAGGATGAGATCGACTATCGAAGCAATCCTAGAGTCGGAGATAACGTGCCCGAAGTGCGGGTTTAAGCAGGTAGAGACCATGCCTGCAGAAGCCTGCCAGTTTTTCTACGAGTGTAGGGGTTGCAAATCCGTCCTAAGGCCGCAGACCGGTAAGTGCTGCGTGTTCTGTTCCTTCGGAACTGTGAAGTGTCCACCGGTACAGGCGTCCGGCAACAGCTGCTGTTCGTAATCAATGTCCGCTTTTAGCCGAAGCGAACGCAAGAAGGCTTGAAGTGCAACTAGGTCTTTGAGCGGAAGTGGCTCCCCGACCAGGGCTCGAACCTGGGACCTGCGGATTAACAGTCCGTCGCTCTACCAACTGAGCTATCGGGGATCCGGAACTGCGGAACCGCGGATTTTACCTCAGCGGACGATCTTGGCGATCGCGTCGGCGACGTAGTCGACGTTCTTCGAGTTCAGCGCGGCGACGCAGAGCCGGCCGGAGTCGATGGCGTAGATCGAATTGTCTTCGCGCAGGCGGCGCACCTGCTCCTTGGTGAGGCCGGAGTAGGAGAACAGGCCGCGCTGGCGCAGGACGAAGCTCCAGTCGGAACCCGGCACGCGCTTCTGGATGCCGTCGGCCAGCGCCTTGCGCATCGCCTTGATGCGATCGCGCATTGCGCCGAGCTCGCGATCCCACAGGCTGGTGAGCTGCGGGCTGCCGAGAACGGTGGCCACGATCTGCCCGCCGTGGGTCGGCGGATTGGAGTAGTTGGTCCGCACGATGCGCTTGAGCTGCGAGAGCACGCGCAACGCCTCTTCGGCGCTGCCGGCGACGACGCTGAGCGCGCCGACCCGCTCGCCGTAGAGTGAAAAAGACTTCGAGAACGAGCTCGACAGAAATACCGGGCTGGTCGCTTCGCCGAACAGCCTGGCGGCGTACGCGTCGGCCTCCAGCCCATCGGCGAAGCCCTGGTAGGCGAGGTCGAGGAAGGGGATCAGGCCGCGCGCCTTCACGATCTCGAGGATCTGCGGCCACTGCTCTTTCGTCAGGTCGACCCCGGTCGGGTTGTGGCAGCACGCGTGCAGAACCACGATCGTGCCCGCCGGGAGAGCGTCGAGCGCGCCCTTCATGCCCGCAAAGTCGAGTCCGCGCGTCTTCGGCTCGTAGTAGGGGTAGGACTTTACGGCGAAGCCGGCGGCTTCGAACAGCTGGCGGTGGTTCTCCCAGCTCGGCTCGCTGATCCAGACTTCGGCCTGCGGGCTGATGCGCTTGAGGAAATCGGCGCCGATCTTGAGGCCGCCGGTGCCGCCGAGCGCCTGGACCGTGACCACGCGGTTTTCCTGGAGCGGCTTCGAGTCCTTGCCGAAGACGAGAGCCTGCACCGCCTTGTCGTAGGCTGCTATGCCGTCGATCGGCAGGTAGCCACGGGGCGGCGCGGCCTTCAGCCGCTCGCTTTCGGCGTGCCGCACGCACTCGAGCAGCGGAATCTTGCCGTTGTCGTCGTAATAAACCCCTACGCCGAGGTTTACCTTCCGCGGATTCTGGTCGGCTACGTAGGCTTCGGTAACGCCGAGGATCGGGTCGCTCGGCGCCATCGGCACCGCGGCGAGAGGAGAGGGTGAATGGGGAGCGTTCATTCGGTAAAATGTTGGGTTAGCTAGCGAATTCTACGTGCTCGTCACCTATCCCGACAGTCCTTTCCGCCTCAACCAGCTGTTTCCGCCGTCCGGAGATCAGCCGGAAGCCATCGCCAAGCTGACCGAGGGGATCCGGGACGGGCTCGCGTTCCAGACGCTCCTCGGCGTGACTGGTTCCGGCAAAACCTACACGATGGCGAACGTCATCGCGAGGCTCGGCCGGCCGGCGCTGGTGCTGGCGCCGAACAAGACGCTCGCGGCCCAGCTCTATTCCGAGTTCCGCGAATTCCTGCCGAACAACGCGATCGAGTACTTCGTCTCGTATTACGACTACTACCAGCCGGAGGCGTATGTGCCTTCGCGGGACTTGTACATCGAGAAAGATTCGTCGATCAACGAGCACATCGAGCAGATGCGGCTGTCGGCGACCAAGTCGATCCTGCAACGGCCGGATTGCATCGTCGTCGCCACCGTCTAGGCGATCTACGGTATCGGCGATCCGTCCGAATACCACAGCATGATCCTGCACCTGCGACAGGGCGATCAGCTGACGCAGCGTGACGCGATCAAGCGCCTTACCGAAATGCAATACCAGCGCAACGACACCGAGTTCCGGCGCGGCACCTTCCGCGTCCACGGCGATGTGCTGGACATCTTTCCCGCGGAAAGCGCCGACAATGCGATTCGCCTGTCCGTTTTCGACGATGAGGTCGAGTCGCTGCAGCTGTTCGATCCGCTCACCGGCCACATCCGTCAGAAGCTCGGACGCTTCACCGTGTTTCCATCGAGCCACTATGTCACCGGACGGCACAAGGTGCTGGAGGCGGTCGAGAAGATCAAGATCGAGCTGGCGCAGCAGAAGGAATTCTTCGCCTCGCAGATGAAGCTCATCGAGGCGCAGAGAATCGAGCAGCGCACGCGCTTCGACATCGAGATGATGATCGAGATCGGGTTTTGCAAAGGTATCGAGAACTACTCGCGTCACCTGTCGGGACGCAAGGCGGGTGAGCCGCCACCCACGCTCATCGACTACCTGCCGCCGAAGGCGATCGCCTTCATCGATGAATCGCACGTGACGATTCCGCAGATCGGCGGAATGTACCGCGGCGATCGGGCGCGCAAGGAAAACCTCGTCAACTACGGCTTTCGGCTGCCCTCGGCGCTCGACAACCGGCCGCTGCGTTTCGACGAGTTCGAGAAGCTTTTGCCGCAGACGGTCTTTGTGTCCGCGACTCCCGCGGACTACGAGCACAAGTACTCGGGACAGGTGGTCGAGCAGGTCGTCCGGCCGACCGGCCTGGTCGATCCCATGATCGACGTGCGGCCCGCGCAGACGCAGGTCGACGATCTGCTCTCCGAGATCAATATCCGCGTCGATCGCGGCGAGCGCGTGCTGGTGACGACGCTGACCAAGCGCATGGCCGAGGATCTCACCGAATACTTGAGCGAACACGGCGTGAAGGTGCGTTATCTGCACGCCGACATCGAAACCGTGGAACGTTCGGAAATCATCCGCGACCTGCGGCTGGGGAAA
>DASXKY010000080.1:0-8694 GCA_036496555.1 Burkholderiales bacterium
GCGGGGTCGGGGCAGGAGATCAAGACGCGGCCGTTCCAGCTGGTCACCGGCCGGGTGTGGAAGGGCACCGCGTTCGGCGGCGCGAGGGGGCGCACCGAGGTGCCGAAGATCGTCGACTGGTACATGGAGAAGAAGATCAACATCGATGATCTCATCACCCACGTATTGCCGCTGCCGCGGATCAACGAAGGCTTCGACCTCATGCACCGCGGCGAGTCGATCCGCAGCGTGGTGCTGTACTAGCCTTTCGGGCGCTCGAGCAGCACCTTCATCAGGTCGATCGGCATCGGGAAGACGACGGTGTTGGACTTGTCGCTGGAGATCTGGGTGAGGGTCTGCAGGTAGCGCAGCTGCATGGCCTCGAGGCGGCCGGAGAGGATCTCGGCGGCCTGCAGGAGCTTCTCGGCGGCCTGCTGCTCGCCCTCGGCATGGATCACTTTGGCGCGGCGCTCGCGCTCGGCCTCGGCCTGGCGGGCGATGGCGCGGACCATGGTCTCGTTCAGGTCGACGTCCTTGATCTCGACGTTGGAGACCTTGATGCCCCAGGCGTCGGTCTGCGAGTCGAGGATCTGCTGGATGTCGAGGTTGAGCTTCTCGCGCTCGCCGAGGAGCTGGTCGAGCTCGTGCTTGCCGAGCACCGCGCGCAGGGTGGTCTGCGCGAGGAGGTTGGTGGCGGCGAGGAAGTTCGCCACCTGGATCACCGCCTTCTGCGGGTCGATGATGCGGAAGTAGATCACCGCGTTCACCTTGACCGAGACGTTGTCGCGCGTGATGACGTCCTGCGGCGGCACGTCGAGCACCACGGTGCGCAGGTCGAGGCGCACCATCTGCTGCACCACCGGGATCAGGATGATCAGGCCCGGGCCTTTCACGGCCCAGAAGCGGCCGAGCTGGAACACCACGCCGCGCTCGTACTCGCGCAGGATGCGCAGCGACATCGCGAGCAGGATGAGGACGACGATTGCGACGCCGATGGCGAACAAGGGCATGTCAGGCTCCATTCATTGGTTTTACTTGCAGGACCAGGCCGTCTATGGCGGCGACGCTCACGCGCTGGCCGGCCCGCAGGGGCGCGGCGCTCTTCACGCGCCAGGTCTCGCCCTGCACGCGCGCCCAGCCTTCGCCGTCGAAGTCGCCGAGCACTTCGCCGGTGCTGCCGATCATCAGCTCGCGGCCGCTCACCACCGGGCGCCGGCGCGTGCGCAAGGCGAGCGAGGCGACGCCGATCAGGAGCACCACGCTCGCCGCGGCGAAGCCGAGAATCAGCGACAGCGGCACGCCGTAGCCGGGAACGTCGGTGTCGATCAGCATCACCGAGCCGATCACGAACGCGGCTACGCCGCCGATGCCGAGCGAGCCGTAGGCGGGGACGAACGCCTCCGCCACCATCAGGCCGATGCCGAGCAGGATCAGCGCGAGACCGGCGTAGTTCACCGGCAGCATGTGCAGCGCGTACATGCCGATGACCACCGCCACGGTGCCGGCGACGCCAGGCGCCACCAGCCCCGGGTGGCTGAACTCGAGCAGGATCGCGTAGATGCCGAGGAGCAGCAGCGCGTAGGCGATCGTCGGGTCGGTGACGATGCCGAGGAAGCGCGTGCGCCAGTCGGGCGCGTAGGCGACGGTCGCGGCGCCGCGCGTGGCGAGCGTGATTTTCTTGCCGTTCAGGTCCAAAACTTTGCCGTCGAGGCGCTCGAGGAGCTGCGGCACGTCGGCGGCGACGACGTCGACGACCTTCTGCTTCAGCGCTTCATCCGCGGAGAGGCTGACCGCCTCGCGCACCGCGCGCTCGGCCCAGTCGGCGTTGCGCCCGCGCAGCTGCGCGAGGCCGCGGATGTAGGCCGAGGCGTCGTGCACCACCTTGCGCGTCATGGGGTCGGTCGATTTTTCCTTGTCTTTGTCTGAATTGAAAATAGCAACCGGAGTCGCCGCGCCGAGATTCGTTCCCGGCGCCATCGCCGCGACGTGGCTCGCGTAGAGGATGTAGGTGCCGGCGCTCGCCGCACGCGCGCCGCTCGGCGCGACATAGCTCGCCACCGGAACCGGCGAGGCGAGGATGTCCTTGATGATCTCGCGCATCGAGCTGTCGAGGCCGCCGGGGGTGTCGAGGCGCAGGATCACGAGCTGCGCCTGGTCCTTCTTCGCGCGCTCCAGGCCGCGGTGCACGTAGTCCGCGCTCGCCGGCCCGATCGCGCCCTCGACGGCAAGCAGCTCCACCGGCGCCGGCGCGGCGAGAGCCGGGGCGCAGAAAAGCGGAAAGAGCAGCGGCAGCCAGCGCATGCTTGGGCCCTCGAAGCATTGTCTGCCCGTTCCGGCCGCACGGGCAAGCCGCCCGACGTTTCAGGCGCTGCCGCGGCTCAACAAGAGGTGAGGAACTGCCAGCCCGCGTCGGGCCGGTCGAGCGTTCCAGCGTGGCGGCGGACGACGTCGAGGACGTCGACCGCGGAGCACTGGCCGAGCGCGTAGCTGCAGAGCGTGACGATGCGCCGGGAGCTCTGCTCGCGGTTCAGCAGCTCCTCATAGTCCATGAACGCAGACCAGTCGCCGGACTGTACGAAGGAGGTATTGCCGGTGATCCGCAGGCCGCTGTAACCGTCGGCGATGGCGCGCTCCTCCTCGTGCAGCCACCTGCCGAGGATGTCGGCGGCGTCCGAGTCGACCTTCGCGTACCAGTCGGTGTAGTCGCGGATCAGCAACGCTCCCTTGCGCTCGAGCGCAAGAGCGTCAAGGCCAGCCTGTTCGAGTGCGGCGGCCGCGTCGCCGGCATGAAGGGGCGGGGCGGTGATCCAGATGCAGCGCTCGTTGCTGCGCAGGCCGGCCGCGAAGTAGGGGACCAGCGCGGCGGCGAGGTCATCCTGGCCGCGGAAGAAATGGCACATGTGGATGCCGTAGGGAATGGCCTTGATCCCGGGCAGGCCGCAGTCGGTGAGGTGCATCGGGCCGCTCATGCGGAAGGCCGCGCCTGCGAATCGTTCTCGAGCTCGCGCGCCCGCACCAGTACCGGCTCGAAATGCCGGGGCATGTGCTCCTTCACCCAGAGGAGGAGCGCCTGCGAGCTCGGCATGAGGGAGGCGTCGGGCTTCCAGCTGACCAGCGACTGCAGCAGCGAGCCCTTGATGTCGCCGATCACTTCGGTGACCGCGCGGTTGACCACCAGGCGGTGGCGCGCGTAGTCGTCGGCCGGGATCACGTGGCTGTGCGTGCGACAGACGTTGCCGAACGCCTCGTCGTAGATCTTCGGATCGAACTTGTCCATCAGGAACGAGCAGAAGATGGCGACCGTTTCCTCGTGCGCCACCTGGTCGAAGAACTGCTCGAGGCGGTGCGAGCCCTTCACGTTGCCCTCGACGTAGAGGCAGTTGACCATCTCGCCCCACCAGCGCACGCGCGGGAACTTGCCGCCGGCGCGCGCCTTCTCGATGGTCTGCCTGGCGAGCGGCTTGAAAATGCCGCCGTCCGGCAGGTTGCTGGCCATGAACTTGGGCAGCATGTCGTCCGCGTCGAGCAGCGTGAGCTGGCCGAGACGGAACAGCTGCTCGGGGTCGAAGCCCTTGCCGCGCAGGCGGCCGGAGATGTTCTGCCAGTGCGCCTTGGTGGCGACCAGGATGACGGACTCGCCGCGGGCGATGCCTTCGGCGGTGAAATGGCTGATCGCCTCGCCGTAGAAATCGTCGTCCTGGTAGAGCTGGACGATGTGGCCGTCCTTGCCCGGCTCGGCGAGGAGCTTTCTCCAGGAGGTATGGGAGCTTTGTTTCATCCGTCCGATAGTACGCGGGCCGGAGAGCGGACCCATGTAGCGGGATACACTATTTCTGTCGGGGCTGGACGCCCCTTTCACGCATCTATCTTTTAGGCGCCTACGCCCAGGTACATCGACGTGACCTGCGTATCGGCGCGCAGCTTGCCGGGCGTGCCTTCGAAGACCACGCTGCCGTGGTCGATGACGTAGACGCGGTCGGCGAGCTGGAGGGCCATCTCGGCGTTCTGCTCGACGAGGAGCATCGAGACGCGCTCGCGCTTGAGGGCGCGGATGGTTTCCATGACGTCGTTGACGACCAGCGGCGCAAGCCCCTGCGAGGGCTCGTCCAGCAAAAGCAGGTCGGGGCCGGTGAGCAGCGCGCGCGCGATGGCGAGCATCTGCTGCTCGCCGCCGGAGAGCTCGCGGCCTTTGTTGCCCATGCGCTCGTTCAGCTTCGGGAAGCGCGCGAGGACGCTCTCCAGCTGCCAGCGCGACGCCTTTCGCCGCGCGATGGCGAGGTTCTCCCTGACCGACAGAAAACTGAAGATGTCGCGCGTCTCGGGCACCAGGGCGACGCCCAGCCGGCTGATCTGGTGCGCCTCGAGGCCGGCGACGTCGCGCCCCTTGTAGCGGATCTCGCCCTTGCGCGGCGGAGTGAGGCCGGTAACGGAGCGCAGGGTGGTGGTCTTGCCCGCGCCGTTGCGGCCGAGGAGCGCGACGACTTCTCCTTCCTCGACCTGCAGCGAAAGGCCGTGCAGGATGTGCCCCAGCCCGTAGAACGTTTCAATGTTGCGGACCTCGAGGATCAAGCCGCCACTCCACCAAGATACGCGCGCCGCACCTCGGCGTTGCGCTGGATCTCCCCCGGCGTGCCCTCGGCGATGACGCTGCCGAAGTGCATCACCGAGATGCGGTCGGAGACGCTCATGATGATGTCGATCTTGTGCTCGATCAGCACGATGGTGTAGCGGCCCTTGAGGGTGCGCACCAGCGCGACCATGCGGCGCGTTTCCTCGGGCGAGAGGCCCGCCGCCGGCTCGTCGAGCAGCAGCACGCGCGGCGCGGCGGCGAGGGCGAGGGCGAGCTCGAGCTGGCGCTGCTCGCCGTGGGAAATCTCGCGCGCCGGCTGGTCTTTCTTGTCTGCAAGATTCACGTCCGCAAGAGCCTGCAGAGCCCTTTCCTTCACATCGGCAAAATCATTGGTATTTTTCCAAAGCAATCCCCTCCACGAGGGACCGGTGGCGAAGGCGGCGACCCATACGTTGTCGAGGAGCGAGAGCGCGGGGAATACGGTGGTGCGCTGGTAGGAGCGCGCGAGGCCGAGGTGCGCGACCCGATGGGCCGGCGTCCCGGTGATTTCTTTCTGGTCGAAAATGATCTTGCCGGAAGTCGGCGCCAGCGTGCCGGTGAGCAGATTGAACAGCGTCGTCTTGCCGGCGCCGTTCGGCCCGATGATGGAATGCAGCGCGCCCGCCTCGATGGCGAGGCTGACGCCGTTGACGGCGGTGAGGGCGCCGAACGACTTGGTCAGATTTTCTGTCTGGAGAATCGCCATGCGAAGAACCTGTGCCAGGCCTCGACCACGCCGCCGCGGAAGAACAGCACCACGATCACGAAGGCCGCGCCGAGGAGCAGCGGCCAGCGCGCCCAGATGTTGCTCATCGACTCGGAGAGCCAGATGAAGACCACCGAGCCGATGATCGGCCCGTAGAGCGAGCCGCTGCCGCCGATCAGCGTGGCGAACACCACGTTGCCCGAAGTGACGAAGCTGATCGACTCGAGCGGCACGATGCCGAAGAGCATCGCGTACAGCACGCCGGCCACGCCGGAGAAGGCGCCGCCGATGACGAAGGCGAGCAGCTTGAAGCGCGGCACGTGGAAGCCGACCGCGCCGGCGCGCACCTCGTTCTCGCGGATCGCCACCAGGATCTTGCCCAGGGGCGATTCGACGATCCTTTTCATCACCAACAAAAAAACCAGAAAAATCGCGGACACGAACGCGTAGTAGTTGAGCGGATCGGCGAAGTCGATGCCGAGGAACGCCGGGCGCGGGATCCCCGGCATGCCGTCCTCGCCGCCGGTGACGCTGGTCCACTGGTAGGCGACGAAGTAGAACAGCTGGTTCAGCGCGAAGGTGAGCATGATGAAGTACAGGCCCGAGCGCTGCACGCACAGGTAGCCGACCACCAGCGCGGAGAGCGCGCCGACGCCGATGCCGGCGCCGAGCGCGAGGAACACGTTGATGCCGTAGTGCTTGAGGAGCCACCCCGCGACGTACGCGGCCGAGCCGAAGAACGTGCCCTGGCCGAAGGAGAGCAGCCCGGTGTAGCCGAGGAGCAGATTCAACCCCAGCCCGAAGATGGCGAAGATCCAGATCTCGGAGGCGATGGCGGGACGGACCGCCACAGGAAGGAGGAGGATTGCCAGCAGGATGCCGATGAGGGGTTTGTTCATCGGATTCCAAACAGACCTTGCGGCCTGACGAGGAGGACCAGCGCCATCACGGCGAAGATCACCGCGGTCGAGGCCTCGATCCAGTACGCCGCCACGATCGCCTGCGCGACGCCGATCAGGATGCCGGCGGCGATCGCGCCGAGCAGGTTGCCGAGGCCGCCGAGGGCGACCACCACGAAGGCGATGCCCAGCATGTCGACGCCCATGCCGGGCGAGAGGCCGCGGATCGGCGCGGTGAGCGCGCCCGCGATGCCGGCGAGGTAGGCGCCGAGCGCGAAGGCGACCGTGAACAGGCGATGGATGTCGATGCCGAGGAGCGACACCATCTCCTTGTTCTCGATGCCGGCGCGCATGATCGCGCCGTAGCGCGTTTTCTCGAGGAACAGCCAGGTCGCGAGCACGAGAAGCCCAGCCGCGGCCATCACGAACAGGCGGTACTTCGGATAGAAGGTGAAGCCGAGGTCGAGCCCGCCGCGCAGGATGGGCGGCGGCAGGTGGCTGAAGCCGACCGGGCCCCAGACCAGGATGATCCCCTCGCTCAGGATCAGGGCGAGGCCGAAGGTGAAGAGCAGCTGGTAGTCGTGTCCCGCTGCATAGAGCCTGCGCACGCCGAAGTACTCGATCAGCAGGCCGAGGAACGCGATGCCGACCGGAGCGATCAGGAGCCCGAGCCAGAAGTTGCCGAGGTAACCCGACACCGTCGCCAGCAGATAGGCGCCGACGGCGAACAGGGCGCCGTGCGCGAAGTTGGGGATGTTGAGCACCCCCGTGATGAGCGACAGGCCGAGCCCCATCAGGGCGTACAGCATGCCCGTCGCGATCCCGTTGAGGATCTGGCCGAAGAGGAGATTCAAAACCTGCCTGCTACAGGCTGCCGATGTCCTTGCAGGTGCCGTATTCCTTCGGCAGCGGCGTGTTGCCGGTGGCGATGACGTCCGCCAGGTCGAGCTCGTCCTTCATCGCCGACTTCGGCTTGCAGCGCAGCATGAAGTAGGGCCGCAGCGTCTGGTGCGTGGCGGCGTCGACGTGCATCGGGCCGACGATGTCGTTCATGTCGAGGCCCTCGAGCGCCTGCACCACGGCGGGCACCTCGGCCGACTTCGCCTTGTCGAAGGCGGCGAGCAGCATGCGCGTCATCGAGTAGGCGGCGGAGGGCGCGTAGCCCGGCGCGATGTTGTACTTGGCGCGGTAGGCCTTGACGAAGCTCTTCGCCGCCGGCGTATCGGCGGTGTAGTAGAAGTTGGTGCCGACCCACAGGTTGTCGCGGATCTCCGGCGCGAGCTGCACCAGCTCCTCCACGCCCGAGGACCAGCACATGATGAGCGGCACCTTCGGCGTGAGGCCGAAGTTGAAGATCTCGCGCGCGCCGGCGACCGCGTCGCCGCCGAAGTTGATCATCGCCACCGCGTCGGGCTTGTTGGCGGCCGCCTTCTGCACGTAGTTCGAGAACTCGCGCTCGCCGAGCGGATGGCGGTCGGCGCCGACGAACTCCAGGCCGTGCGCCTTGCCGACTTCCCTGACGTACTTCTCGACCGACCAGCCGAACGCGTAGTCCGCCACCAGCAGGTGCCAGCGCTTCGCCTTCGGGTTGGCCTTCATGAAATTGTCGACCACCGTCTTCGCCGCGGTGTAGGGGCTCGCCGCCCATTGGAACGAGTAGCGGTGGCAGCGCGCGCCGGAAATGTCCTCGGTGCCGCCGCTGAAGAGATGGACCACTTTCTTGCGCTTGGCCACTTCCGACACCGCCAGCGCGACGCCCGAGGACCACGGCCCGACGATGAACTTCGCGCCGTCGCCGTCGACCGCCTCTTCGGCGCGGCGCGTGGAGACGCCGGCCTGCGTGCCGCCGTCGCGCGTGATGTACTTGATCGGCCGCCCGAGCACCTGCATGTTGCGCTCCTGCAGCGCCATCTGCATGCCGCGGTCGTTGAGCGGCCCGACGTCGGCGAAGGCGCCGGTCTGGTCCCACAAGCCGAGGACCACGATCTCCTTCGACTGCGCGCGCACGATCGCCGGAAAACCCAGCGCCGCGGCGCCGAGCGCGCCGGCCTTGAGGACGTCCCTGCGGGTGACCTTGCTCATGCTGCCTCCCCTCGTTTGTATTCGAAATGTTACTCGGGCTTGATCCCGGCTTCGCGCATCAGCTTAGCCCACTTCGCCTGGTCGTCGCGGATGAAGCGCGCGAATTCCTCCGGCGTGTTCCCGGCGGGGTCGGCTCCCAAGGCCTGCATCCTTTTCTTGATGTCGGAATCGCTGAGAACCTTGTTCGCGTCGGCGCTCCACTTTGCGACGACGTCCTTCGGCGTCGCGGCGGGCGCGAGCAGGCCGAACCAGCCGACGGCGGCATAGCCGGGCACGCCGGCCTCGGCGACCGTCGGAAGATCGGGCAGCGTTTCGGCGCGCGTCGCGCCGGTGGTGGCGAGCGCCTTCAGCTTGCCGGCCTTCACGTGCTGGAGCACCGCCTGCGAAGGCGCGAAGAGCAGGTCGATCTGGCCGGCGAG
>DASXKY010000081.1:0-13402 GCA_036496555.1 Burkholderiales bacterium
CAGCGGGTCCATCACGTTGATGTAGGTGAAGTACTTGGCGTCCATCGCCGCGCGCCACGCAGCCGGATTGAGCTCGTCGGCGTTGGTGCGCCGCGCCGCCCCGGCCGAGTTGACGAGCACGTCGAGCGGCCCGAACTCGGCTTCGACCTTCTCGACTATGGAGGCAGCAGCGGTCGCGTCCGCGAGATCGCCTGAAATGCAGAAACATTCCTTCAGAATCTTTTTCGCGGCATCGAGATTCGCCTGCGACCGCGAAACGATGGCGACGCGCGCGCCTTCGGCGATGAACGCCTTGGCGCAGGCGAGGCCGATGCCCTTGCTGCCGCCGGTGACCAATACTTTCTTCCCCTTGAGCTGGAGATCCATGTCTAGTCCGCCGTGATGCCTTTGGTCTTGATGACCCGCGTGAGCCGCGTCGATTCTTCGGCGATGAACTTGCCGGCTTCTTCCGGCGTGGTGATGAAGGGATCGAAGGCCTGGCCCTGGAACTTCTCGACCACCTCCTTCGACCTGAGCACTTCGCGCAGCGCGGAATTCAGGCGCGCGACGATGGCCGGCGGCGTCTTCGCCGGAGCGAGCAGCGCCTGCCACTGCGAGAACTGGAAATCCTTGAGGCCTGCCTCGCGCAGCGTCGGCACCTCCGGCAGGAGCGGCGAGCGCTCGGGCGATGTGACCGCGAGGGCGCGCAGCGCGCCGGCCTTGGCGTGCGGCGCAGCGGCGGCCAGCGTCGGAAAGCTCACGTCGACCTGGCCGGCGAGCGTGTCGACCAGCGCCGGGCCGCCCCCGCGGTAGGGCACGTGCAGGATGAAGGTCTTGGTCTGGTCCTTGAAGAGCTCGGCGCACAGGTGGAAGGTGGTGCCGACGCCGGCGGACGCGTAGGTCAGCTTGCCGGGGTTGGCGCGCGCCGCTTTCACCAAGTCGTCGATGCTGTGGAAGGGCGACTTGCCGGGCACCACCACCACGTGCGGCGAGGTGGCGACCATGCCGATGGGAGCGAAGTCGCGGATCGGATCCCAGGTGAGGTTGGGGAACATCGCCTGGTTGGTGACCAGCGGAATCGTATTTAAGACGAGGGTGTAGCCGTCCGGCGCGGCGCGCGCCGCCGCCTCCATGCCGATGTTGCCGGAGGCGCCGCTGCGGTTGTCGACGATGATGCGCGTGCCGAGCTGCACGCCGAGCGGGTCGGCGATGAGGCGCGCGGTGATGTCGACGCTGCCGCCCGGCGGAAAGGGCGCAATCAGCCGTATCGGCTGGGTCGGGTAGTTCTGCGCCGCAGCGGCGCAGGCGAACCCCGCGGAAAGCATCGTGCAAAACCATCGCAGAAACGGCCGCATAATTTGCTCCTCCGGCCCTATGATAACGGTTCGCCACGGAGGAGGAACCGGGTTGAAGGCACCGTTGTTTGCCTATGCGAAACCGCGCACGCTCGCCGAAGCGCTCGAGCTGCTCGCGACGCACGGCGAAGGCGCGCGCATCCTTGCCGGGGGGCAGAGCCTTATCCCGTCGCTCAACCTGCGCCTTTCCGCGCCGGAGCTGCTGGTCGACATCACGGGAATTCCGGGTTTAAACAAGGTAACCAGCAACGGGAAGAGCGTGACCATCGGTGCGCTCGTAACTCATTCGCGGATCGAGAAGTCGCCGGACATCCGGAAGCACGTGCCGCTGCTTGCCGAGGCCGCGAAGCACATCGCGCACGCGGCGATCCGCAACCGCGGCACGCTCGGCGGCAGCCTCGCGCTCGCCGATCCGGCGGCGGAATACCCGGCCTGCGCCGTTGCCTTGGATGGCGTTTTCACCATTTCGTCTCTCCGCGGAGAGCGGCAAGTAAAAGCCGCCGACTTCTTCAAAGGGCTGTTCGAGACCGACCTCCAGGCGGGCGAGGTCCTGACCGCGGCCGAGTTCCCGAGCGGCGGCCGCTCCGCGTTCCACGAGCTGACGCGGCGCCATGGCGACTACGCCATCATTGGCCTCGCCGCGCACGAGTCGCGCTTCGTGTTCTTCGGCGCCGGCGCTATTCCAGTATTCGCCAAGAATGCATCCAAAGAGAAATCCCTGGAAAAGGCCAAGGAAGCGTTGAAGCGCGATCTCGACCCGCCTGCCGATCTCTACAACAGCCGGGCCACCAAGCTGCACTTGGCCGGCGTCCTGCTGGAGCGCGCATGGAACACGCTCTCGACATCGCGCTGACGGTGAACGGGGTCGAAGTGTCGCGGCGTGTGCAGGCGCGCGTCCATCTGGTGGATTTCCTGAGGGACGAGCTCGGGCTGACCGGCTCGCACATCGGCTGCGAGCATGGCGTTTGCGGCGCTTGCACGGTGCGCGTGAACGGCGACATCGTGCGCGGCTGCCTGATGCTTGCGGTGCAGGCGAACGGCTGCAAGGTGGAGACCATCGAGGGCCTCAGCGACTCGGGCGAGCTCGCCGCGCTGCAGAAACGATTTCACGAGAAGAACGCGCTGCAATGCGGCTTCTGCACGCCGGGGATGCTGATGGCTGCGCAGGATTTGCTTCTGCAAAACCAGAAACCGACTCGCGAGCAGATCAGGGAGCACATTTCCGGCAACTACTGCCGCTGCACCGGGTACCAGGCGATCGTCGACGCGATCGAGGAGACAGTGCATGGGAAAGGCTGAGCTCCCGCTCCACGCGCCCGGCACGCAGGTCGACAAGGGCTACATCGGCCAGAGCGTGCCGCGGCCGAACGCGGCGCGGCTGCTGCAGGGCCGCGGCGCGTTCATCGACGACCTGCGCTTCGCGCGCCTCGCGCATGTGGCGTTCTTCAGAAGCCCGTACGCTCACGCGCGAATAAAAAACTTGCAGTTCGCAAAAGCAATCAAATCTCCCGGCGTGCTGGCGGTCTTCGACGGACCCACCGTAGCCGAGTACTGCAAGCCCTGGGTCGCGGTGCTCGCGCACCTGAAGGGCATTAAATCGCCGCCGCAGCACGCCATCGCGGTCGAGCGCGCCTGCTGGCAGGGCGAGGCGGTGGCGGCGGTGGTCGCCGAATCGCGCAGCCAGGCAGAGGACGCGGTGCAGCTGATCGAGGCGGAGTGGGAGGAACTCCCCGTCGTCGTCGATATGGAGGATTCTTTAAAAAATAAAATAACCATTCATCCGGATCTCGGCGACAACGTCTGCTTCAAGCGGGAACACGATACCGGCGGAGTGGACGAGGCGTTCGCGAAAGCCGACGTGGTGGTGGAGGAGACCTTCCACTTCGGCCGCCACACCGGCGTGTGCCTCGAGGGCCGCGCGATACTCGCCGACTACAACGCGGCCGAGCACTCGCTCACCGTGTACCACGCCACCCAGGCGCCGCACATGATGCAGGACATCTTCTCGCGCCACCTCGGCATCCCGGAGGCGAGCGTCCGCGTCATCGCGAAGGACGTCGGCGGCTCGTTCGGCATCAAGGTGCACGTGTATCCGGACGAGATGGCGACGGCGGCGATCTCGGTGATCTTGCGCCGGCCGGTCAAGTTCGTCGCCGACCGGCTCGAGTCGTTCCTTTCCGATATCCACGCGCGCGAGCACCGGGTCAAGGTGCGGTTGGCGGCGACGAAGGCCGGCGAGATTCTGGCGTTCGACATGGACGACCTGACCGCGATCGGGCCGTACTCCGTCTACCCGCGCACGAGCGGCATCGAAGGTAACCAGGTCGTCAACCTGACCGGAGGCCCCTACAAGCACCAGAAATATCGCGGCAAGCTGAACGTTGTCTTCACCAACAAGAACGTCACCTGCCAGTACCGCGCCGTCGGCCATCCGATCGCCGTAGCGCTCACCGAAGGCATCGTCGACCTGGCCGCGCAGAAGTTGAACATGGATCCGGCGGAATTCAGGCGGAAGAATCTGATTCCGGACGACGCCTATCCGTACACGTTCCCTTCGGGACTCAAATTTGAAAAGCTTTCACACCTCCGGACGCTTGATAGGTTGATGGAGTTGATGAACTACAAGTCCCTCAGGGAAGAGCAAAAAAATCTCAGAAGCAGGAAAATCTATCGGGGGATCGGGCTCGCGGCGATGATCGAGGTGACCAACCCGTCGCCGGCGTTCTACGGCGTCGGCGGCGCGCGCATCTCCGCGCAGGACGGCGCCACCATCCGGCTCGAGCCGACCGGCATGCTCACCGTGATGAGCAGCGTGACCGAGCAGGGGCAGGGAACCGAGGCGATCTTTGCGCAGATTGCTGCAAGTGCTGTCGGGGTTTCTCTCAATAAAACCAAAATAATTACCGGCGACACCGCTGTCACGCCCTACGGCGGCGGCACCTGGGCCTCGCGCGGCGCCGGGATCGGCGGCGAAGCGGTGCTGCAAGCGGGGCGCGCCTTGCGGTCGAACATCCTCGATGTCGCCTCCCGCATCTTGAATTTCGAGAAAGCCGAATTGGACGTGCGGGAAGACTGTGTGGTCAATCGCCTGACAGGCGAAAAGAAGATCGACCTGGCCGAGCTAGGCCGCGTCGCATACTTTCGTCCCGACACGCTGCCGCTCGACTTTCAGGCCGAGCTGACGGTGACGCGCCACTACACGCCGCGGCAGTATGGCTTCACCTTCACCAACGGCATCCAGGCTTCGCTCGTCGAGCTCGACCCCGACACCGGCTTCGTCAAGCTGCTCAAGCACTGGTGCGTCGAGGACTCGGGCACCGTGATCAATCCGATGCTCGCCGACGAGCAGATCCGCGGCGGCGTGGTGCAGGGCATCGGCGCGGCGCTCTATGAGGAATGTCTCTACAGCCCGGAGGGCCAGCTCCTCAACGGCAACATGGCCGACTACCTAGTGCCGATGAGCGCCGAGATGCCCGACATCGTGTGCGCGCACGTCGAGACGCCGACGAAGCAGTCGCAGCTCGGCGCGAAGGGCGTCGGCGAGGCGGGCACCGCTGGCGCGCCCGGCGCGGTGATGAACGCGGTGAACGACGCCCTCGCGCCGCTCGGCGCGCGCGTCACCGCGATGCCGTTCACTCCGGAACGAATCCTCAAGGCGCTGAGGAAAGTCTGATGGCGAAAGATCCGAAGGTTCAGTCGGCGATCTCGCACTGGGCGCCGCGTTTCGTCTCCAACGGCGTGCTGCTCGCCGACTTCGAGGAGGTCACTGCCTCGCTCGAGCGCTGGGAGGACTGGTGCGCGGCGTGGTCTGCGCGGGCCAAGGTGCATGAAGAGCTTGGAAGGAGATCTCTTTCAGAGAACTACCGTTTGACGGCGGGAGAACACCTCGTCCGCGCCGCCATCTACTACCACTTCGCCAAGTTCGTCTTCGTGCAGGACCTGAAGCAGATGCGCGCGGCGCACATGAAGGCGGTCGGCTGCTACCAGGACGCTTTGCCCCTCATGCGTCCTCCTGGCGAGTATGTGGAGATTCCTTTCGAAGGGAAGAAGCTCAAAGGGGTGCTTCGCGGCAAAGGCCCGGTGGTGGTGATGGCCCCCGGGCTGGATTCGACCAAGGAAGAGATTCACGCGTATGAAGAGCCCTTCCTTGCCCGCGGCATGGCGGTGCTTGCGATCGACGGACCGGGGCAGGGCGAAGCGGAATACGACATTCCCATCTGCGGCGACTACGAGCGCGCCGGCAGCGCGGTCGTCGACTGGATCGAAAAAAGAAATGATCTGGACAGGGAAAGAATTGCTATCTGGGGCGTCAGCCTCGGCGGCTACTACGCGCCGCGGGCCGCGGCCTACGAGAAGCGCTTCAAGGCCTGCATCGCGCTCTCCGGCCCGTTCGACTGGGCGCTGATCTGGGATGCGCTGCCCGACCTGACCAGGGAAACCTTCCAGGTGCGCAGCCATTCCAAAACGCCGGAGGCCGCGAAGGCCAGCGCAGCGAAGCTTACGTTGCGGGAAGCCGCAAAGAACATAAGGTGCCCTCTATTCATCGTCGCCGGCCGCCAGGACCGCCTGGTGCCGGCGTCGCACGCCGAGATGCTCGCCAAGGCCGCCGCGGGGCCGGTGGAGTTGCTGATGGTCGAAGACGGCGGCCACAATGCCAACAACCGGCCGTATCGTTACAGAAGCCGGAGCGCGGACTGGCTCGCCGGCCAGTTCGGTCTACCGAAGATCTAGGAGGAGTTGCCCATGAAAACGCTGTTCGCATTCGTATTCGCACTCGTATCGGCGGCCGCGGCCGCGCAGAGCTTCCCCAGCAAGACCGTGCGCTTCGTCTCCGGCGTCACACCCGGCAGCGCGTCCGACACCATGGCGCGGATCCTCGCCGAGAAGCTGCAGCAGAAGTGGGGCCAGGCGGTAATCGTCGAGAACAAGCTCGGCGCCGGCGGCATGGTCGGCGCGAAATATGTCGCGCAGTCGGAGCCCGACGGCCATACCATCATGATGTACGCCTCCGCTTTCACCGTCTCGACGCTGCTTACTCCCGAGGTGCTGAAAGCGCAGGAGCTGCAGCCGGTCGCGATGGTGGCGACCATCCCGACCATCCTGGTGACCTCGCCCGGCAAGTACAAGAGCGTGCAGGATTTCGTCGCTGCGGCGAAGGCGCAGCCCGGCAAGCTGGTCTGCGCCGACGCCGGCGTCGGCAGCGCCACGCACATGAACTTCGAGCGCTTCGCCTATTCGGCCGGCATCGACGTGGTCAACGTCCACACCAAGGGCGTCTCCGAGGCGCTCACCGAGGTGATCAGCGGCCGCGCCGACTGCTACTTCGCCCTGGTGTTCCAGGCGCACAAGATGGCCGACGCCGGCAAGGTGGTGGCGCTCGCCACCGGCTCGCCCAAGCGCTCGAGCCTGATGCCGAACGTGCCGACCACCCTCGAGCTCGGCTATCCGAACTCGGACTACAACTTCTGGGTCGGCGCGCTGGTGCCGTCGAAGACGCCGCGCGCCATCGTCGACAAGCTGCACGACGACATCACCGCGCTGGTCGAGTCGCCCGAGGTCACCGACCACATCAGGAAGCTGGGCTGCGACACGCTGCCGATGACGGTGAAGGAGTTCGAGGCGCTGATCGCGAAGGAGCTGGAGGAGAACGCGGTCCTCATCAAGCGCGCCAAGATCACCGCGAATTGAATAAACTGTGAACATGTTCAGCGGAGGAGCCGCCGTGCGTCGCCTGCTCGCGTTGCTACTGTGCCTGGGCGCGCACGGCGCCGCCGTCGCCCAGGGCTATCCGTCCAAGCCGGTCAGGCTGATCGTCAGCTATCCGCCCGGCGGCAGCTCCGACCTGATGGCGCGCGTGTTCGCCGCCAAACTGACCGACCTGTGGGGCCAGCAGGTGATCGTCGAGAACAAGCCCGGCGCCGCCGGCTCGATCGGCACCGACTACGCGGCGAAGCAGCCGGCCGACGGTTACGCGTTCATGATCGGCAACCTCGGGCCGGTGGCGGTGAATCCGCTGCTCTCGAAGGTGCCGTACGACACGCTGAAGGACTTCATTGCCGTCTCACTCGTCTCCACCGGACCGAACGTGCTGGTGGTGCGCGCGGATTCGCCTTTTCAGAATTTGAATCAAATTATTTCTTATGCGAAAGAAAACCCGGGAAAGCTCAACTACGGCACCAGCGGCCCCGGCAGCGTCTCGCACCTCTCCAGCGAGATGCTGAAGAGCAACCAGAAGGTCCAGGCGGTGGAGGTGGCCTACAAGGGCGGCGTGCTCGCGGTGCAGGACCTGCTAGGCGGTCAGATCCAGTACATCTTCTCCGACTCGCTGCCGGCGATGGCGCACATCCGCGCCGGCAAGCTGCGGGCCCTCTGCGTCACGGGCGCCGATCGCTACGAGCTGCTGCCCGAGCCGCCGATGTGCCAGCAGGCGGCGCCGGGGCTGGTCGCGATCAACTGGTGGGGCGTGCTCCTGCCTGCCGGCTCGCCGAAACCCATCGTCGACAAGCTGCACGCCGATACCGTGAAGGTCCTCGCCGACCCCGACGTCAGGAAGCGCTTCGCCGACCTCGGCGTCGACGCGGTGAGCAGCAGCCCGGCCGAGTTCACCGCCTTCATCAAGGCGGAGATGGATAAATATTCGAAGCTGATCAAGGAAGCCAACATCAAGGTCAACCCGTGAGGAAATGCGCATGAAGCAAGTCGGTGCGGCCGTGGTGGGCGTGGGCTGGTGCGGCGGCATCCGGGCCGAGACGCTCGCCGTCCATCCGCTGGTGAAGGAGCTTCACCTCGCCGAGGTGAGGGAAGAGCGCCTCGAGGAGATGGAAGCCAAAACCAGCCCGACCTCCGCCACCACCGACTACCGCAAGCTCCTCGACCGCAAGGGCATCGACGCGGTGTACATCTCGGCCACGCCGGAGAACCTGCACTTTCCGATCGCCAAGGAGTTCCTCGAGGCGGGGAAGCACGTGTTCCTCGAGAAACCGATCGCCGTGACGCTGGCAGAAGCGGACGAGCTGATCGCTCTGGCGAAGAAAAAGAGCCTCAAGTTCACCATCGGTTATTCGCAGCGCTTCAACGCTAAGTACGCGTACGTGCGCCGCTGCATCCGCGACGGCACTATCGGGAAACCTGTTTCCGCGCTGGTCAGCCGCCACATCACGCGCGGCCTCGGCAAGAAGATCAGCGGCCGCATCAAGCTCTCGCCGGCGGCGATGGAGTCGACGCACGACCTCGACTTCATCCTCTGGTGCCTGGAGCCGGCCAAGCCGGTGCGCGTGTACTCGCAGGTGAACTACGGCGCCATGCGCGAAGCCGGCGCCCAGCACGTGCCGGACCAGCAGTGGATCACCGTGACCATGGACAGCGGCATGAGCTTCGTGGTCGGCGGCGGCTGGAGCCTGCCGCCGGGCTACCCCAACTTCTCCACCACCTGGATCGAGATGATCGGCACCGAAGGCGCCGTGATGGTGGACGACTCGCACCGCGACGTGATCGTCAACACCATGAAGAGCGGGCTGCAGCTGCCGATGTCGACCATGCCGGGCGAAGCCGTCGAGCACACCTACGCCGGCGCGATGGCGCCCGAGACGGTGCACTTCCTCGAGGCGGTCGCGCTCGACAAGCCGGTGCTCGTCACCCCCGAGCACGCGCGCATGGTGATGGAGGTCTACATCGCCGCCGACCTGTCCGCGGAACGGAACCTGCCGGTCGATCTGCCCTTGAAGAAATCGCTTGAGAAAGCAGCCTAAGCGCATCGGCCTCGCCATCGTCGGGGCCGGTCGCGTAGGCCTGTTCCGCGGCGAGGTGGCGGCGCGCCACCCGATGGTCGACTTCATCGGCGTCGCCGACGTCAGGAAAGAGCGCCTTTCGCTTCTCAAGGAGAAGACGGGCGCCGATTTCGTCACCACCGATTTCCGCGAGCTTTTGAAGCGTCCGGAGGTGACCGCTGCGATCATCTCGACGGACGAGCACCTGCACGTCGATCCGATCCTGGCTGCTGTGGACAGAAAGCTTTCACTGCTCATCGAGAAGCCGCTGGCGACGGAGCTCGATTCTTCAAGAAAAGTTCTGGATCAAATAACAAAAACAAAGATCGACGCGGTGGTGGGCTACACGCAGCGCTTCCGCCGCCGCTGGCTGACGGCGAAAGAGAAGGTGCGCACCGGCCAGCTCGGCGACGTCACGCTGGTGACGTCGCGAGCCTTCATGAACCGGCTGGTCGCCCTCGACAACTACAAGCGCACCGCCGACCCGGCGAAGATCTCGCCGATGGTGATCTCCGGCACGCACGCGCTCGATATCGTCATGTGGATGATGGAGGCGAAGAAGCCGGTCGAGCTGTACGCGCGCTCGGTCGACAAGGCGCTGGGGCCGATCTGCAAGGGCATAGACGCGACGGCCGGTGTAATCACATTTGCCGATGGCAGCCTCTATAACTCGGCGATCTCCTGGGCGCTGCCGACCGTCTGGCCGGGCGCGGTCTACAGCCTGGAGGTCGGCATCACCGGCACCGAAGGCGTCCTCACTATCGACGATACCCATCGGGATATTGTTTTAGCTACAGAGAAACAACAATCCGAAGGCTACGCGCCGGATGCGTCCCGCAAGGTGGACTTTCTCGGCAGCTATCCACCGGGCGACATGGCGCTCGGCGAGCTGCGCGGCCCGATGCGCGACGAGACCGAGCAGTGGCTGAACCGCATCTCGATGGGCCTGACCACGCAACACGCGACCGCCGAAGAGGCGCACAACCGGCTGATGCTCACGAAGGCTTTCGATCTCTCGGCGAAACGCAAGAAGGCAGTGTCACTGCCCATCGAATCGGAGGATGCATGAACAGGGTTTGGCTTTTCATTGCTTTGTTTTTTCCGGTAGTAGTTTTTTCTCAAAACTATCCGAGCAAACCTGTCCGGATAATCATCCCGTTCGCGCCCGGCGGCGCGTCGGACTTCGTCGGCCGCATCATGCAGCCGAAGCTGCAGGAGCTGCTCGGCCAGCCGATCGTGGTGGAGAACAAGCCCGGCGCCGCCGGCTCGATCGGCATGGACTACGTCGCCAAGTCGGCGCCCGACGGCTACACGGTGTTCCTCGGCAACATCGGCTCGATCGCGATCAATCCGGCGGTGATGCCGGCGCAGTCGTCGGTGCCGACGCGCGACCTGGTCGCCGTCACGCAGGTGGTGGACGTGCCGAGCATCATCATCGCGCACCCCTCGCTTCCGGTGTCGAACGTGAAGGAGCTGATCGCCTACGCCAAGGCGAATCCCGGCAAGCTGAACTACGGCTCGCCCGGGAGCGGCAGCGTCGACCGCCTGGTGGTGGAGATCCTGCGCAAGGTCGGCGGCCTCGACATGGTCCATGTGCCCTACAAAGGCGGAGCGGGCCCTGCGGTCGCCGGCCTCATGGGCGGCGAGACCAACCTGATGTCGGCCACCGCGGCTTCGTCGCTGCCCGGAATCAAGGCCGGCCGTCTGAAAGCGCTCGCGGTGACGGGCGAGAAGCGCCTGGAGCAGCTGCCCAATACGCCGACAGTGAAGGAGGAGGGCTACCCGGACCTGACGGCGAGCTCGTGGCAGGGCCTGTTCGTGCCGACCGGCACGCCCAGGGAAGCGATCGACAAGCTCTACGACGCGGCGGTGAAGACGATGGCGGTGCCCGAGGTCGTGTCGCGCCTCGCGACCGGCGGCGCGTTCGCGGTCACCAGCCCCAACCACGCCGCGTTCGGCGAGTACGTCGCCGCCGAGACGAAGCGCTGGGCGCGCATCGCCAAGGAGTCGAATGCTACGGCCGATTGAAGCGCCGCCGCTCGGCGTCGCGGTGGTCGGCCTCGGCTGGTGGGGCCGCACCATCGTCTCGCTGCTGCAGGGGCACAAGAAGTTCCGGCTGGAGATGGGCATCGACGTGCAGCCGGTCGATTTGACGCAAATCAGCCCCGGCCTTCGCGTGGTCAACCGCTTCGAGGAGGCGCTGGAGACGCGCGCGGTCGACGCGGTGATCCTCTGCACGCCGCACACGCAGCACACCGAGCAGATCGTGCGCGCCGCCGGCGCGACCAAGCACGTCTTCTGCGAGAAGCCGCTGTCGCTCTCGCGCGCCGGGGTGCTGCGCGCGGTGCGCGAGTGCAACCGCAACGGGGTCAAGCTCGCCGTGGGCCACGAGAAGCGCTTCGAGCCGCCGATATTGGAAATCTTCCGGATGGCGCAGGCCGGCGAGCTCGGCAGCCTGCTGCAGATCGAGGCCAATTTCAGCCAGGACAAATTCCTCTCGCTGCCGGCGGACAACTGGCGGCTGTCGGGCACCGAGGCGCCGGCCGGGCCGATGACCGCTACCGGCATCCACCTGCTCGATCTGTCGATCGGCCTGCTCGGGCCGGCGCAGCTGGTCTGGGCGAGCTGCAGCCAGCTCGGCAGCCAGCTTGCGAACGGCGATACGCTCGGCGTGATGGTGCGCCACAAGTCGGGCGCCAACGCGCTCATCAGCGCCATCCTCGCCACGCCGTTCGACGGCCGCTTCGCCGTCTACGGCAGCAAGGGCTGGGCGGAAGTGCGCGACAAGGCGCATCCGGAAGACCCGAAGGGCTGGGTTTTGACGGTAAACAAAAGAGGCGAATCGACGCGAGTCGTCGAATTCCCGCCCGCGAAGGCGGTGCTGTCGAACCTCGAGGCGTTTGCCGATTCGGTCAACGGCCTCACGCCGTATCCCGTGCCGCAGGAGCAGATGATCGCCAACGTGTCGGCGCTCGAAGCCATCTTTACCTCGGCCAAAACCGGCCGGGCGGAAGCCGTCGAGGGGTAAGAGAAAATGAAGCTGGGAACTTTCATGATGCCGCTGCACCCTCCCGGGCGGCAGCCGTGGCAGACCTACACGGAGGACCGCGAGGCGATCCTCCTCGCCGACCGGCTGGGCTATGCCGAGGCGCTGGTCGGCGAGCACGTCACCGACCTCGCCGAGAACGTCACTTCCTGCCTGATGTTCCTCGCCTCGCTTGCGCACGAGACGAAGAGCATCGTGCTCGGCAGCGGCACGGTGAACATGCCGAATTCGCACCCGGCGGCGATCGCGGCGCAGGTGGCGATGCTCGACCACATGCTGAAGGGCCGCTTCATCTTCGGCATCAGCCCCGGCGGCCTGATGTCCGACGCCGAGGTGTTCGGCAACTACAAGAAGGACCGCAACGCCATCTTCCTCGAGTCGATCAACATGGTGCTCGACATCTGGCAGGGGGAGGCCCCCTACAACCTCGCGGGGCAGTTTTTCAGTATCTCGACGGAAAATACCAAAATCCCCGAGATCGGCCAGGGCACCATCATCAAGCCGTTCCAGAAGCCGCACCCGCCGATCGTGGTCACCGCGGTGGCGCCGCACTCGAAAGGCGTAACCGAGGCGGCGAAGCGCGGCTGGACGCCGATCTCGGCGAACTTCCTGCTGCCCGAGTGGGTCGCTTCGCACTGGCCTCGCTATGTCGAAGGCTGCACGTCGGTCGGCAAGAAGGCGGACGGGAAGGACTGGCGCGTGGCCAAATCGATCTTCGTCGCCGACGACGAGAAGACGGCGAAGGGATACGGCCACGGCCCGCAGGGGCCCTACTACTTCTATTTCAAGCAGCTGATCCGCAAGCTCGTCGGCGCCGGCGGCCGCGGTAACCTCTTCAAGCTCGACCAGAACGAGCCCGATGCCTCCATCAACGCGGATACCGTCACGCCCAAGCTCGTCATCGCCGGCACCGTCGACAGCGTGGTCGAGCAGATTCTCGCCTTCCGCGACAAGGTGGGGCCGTTCGGCACGCTGTATTACCCTTGCCACGACTGGGTCGATCCGGCGCTCGCGAAGCGCTCGATGCAGCTGATGGCCGAGAAGGTCATGCCGAAGGTCAACAAGGCTCTGAAGGAGTAATCCATATGAGGTATCTGATTCTTGCTTTTTTCCTTCTGGGAATTGCTACTGAAGT
The DNA here is from genome assembly GCA_036496555.1 of Burkholderiales bacterium. Classification (GTDB taxonomy): domain Bacteria; phylum Pseudomonadota; class Gammaproteobacteria; order Burkholderiales; family SG8-39; genus SCGC-AG-212-J23. The sequence continues at coordinate 13,282 of DASXKY010000081.1, forward strand.
AAACGCGCAAGGCAAGTGGATCAAGCTGGCGCCGTTCCCCGAGCCGTCGGAAGAGCTCCTCGGCGCGGCGGCGAACGGCAAGATGTACGTGTTCTGCGGCCTCGCGCCGGGCTGGAAGCCG